>JAZONO010000096.1:0-35940 GCA_045654545.1 Acutalibacteraceae bacterium | reverse complement strand
ACAGGTTCGAATCGCTCGTGTCACCTTACTGTGACGCAATGTTCAATGCCGCATTTACAAGCGATGCGCGATCAGTATAGTCATCCACATACAACGTATGGGTGGTTTCGATGCGACGAAACCACGAGAGCTGCCGTTTGGCATAGCGACGCGTTTCTCGTTTGAGATTCTCCACTGCTTCATCTAACGAGAGTTTGCCCTCAAAATAGGGGGCTAATTCTTTGTATCCGATCGCTTGCATCGCGGTCGGAGCATAGGGGGATTTCAGAACCTTTTCCGCTTCGTCCAAAAGCCCTTGTTCCAACATCATATCAACCCGTCGGTTAATACGGTCGTACAACACGGCGCGATCGTGAAAATCCAACACAATCATTCGCGTATCGTAAGGTGGCGGTTCTAATCGGGAACGGCGAATCCATTCGGTCATCGACACACCGGTCGACAACGCCACTTCCAACGCACGCACAATGCGTCCTTGATCGTTCGGATGAAGACGCGCCGCCGTTTCGGGGTCGTATTCCGCCAGGCGATTACGCATGGCTTCGCCACCCTGGGCGGCGTATTCTTCCTGCAGTTGTTTGCGCAAAGCAAGTGTTTCGTCGCCGCTCTCTTCGGAGAAGGCCAAATTTTCGGTTACGGCTTGAATGTACAGTCCCGTACCGCCGCAAAGAATGGGATGTTTCCCCTCATTTTGCAATCGGGAAATGACGGCCCTGGCATCCGTGGCATACCGCGCCACGCTGTACCGTTCGGTGAGGGGCAAGCAGCCGATCAAATGGTGCGGCACACCATCCATTTCCTCGGTTGTCGGACGTGCCGTGCCGATCATCAGCGCATCATACACCTGCATGGAATCGGCAGAAACGATTTCGCCGTTCAACTTTTTGGCAAGGGCGATCGCAAGGGCCGTTTTGCCCGATGCGGTCGGTCCTGCTACTACTGTTACGCGTGTATTCATTGCTACCTCAAATGCGTCCAAACTGTTTTTCCAGTTCTTTCCGCGTCAATTCAAAGCAAACGGGACGACCATGCGGACAATACCGCACCGCCTCGTCGGTCAACACACGACGTGCCAGCGTTTCCAGTTCCAACGGTGCTTGGCGATCACCGGCTTTCACCGCCGCACGGCAAGCAACCGAATGATAGATCCAAGAAAGCTTGTCCAATTCAATCTCTTGTTTTCCCGAAAGGAAACCGTCGGCAATTTCTTCAATCAACGCAGGCACATCCTCGCCCGTCAGCATCATCGGAACCGAACGCACCAACACGGTACCGTCGAATTCCTCCACCTCAAATCCGGCATCGCTCAACAAGGACAGATGCGGCAAGATCGCCTCATATTCCTTGTGGCTGAGCGGCACGGCAACGGGAGTCAACAGCAGTTGGGCATCCTTGTGCTCTGTTTGTCGCAATTTATTGTATAAAATACGCTCGTGAGCCGCATGTTTGTCGATAAAGAACAGCGATTCCCCTTTTTGCACAAGCAAATAGGTGCAATACACTTCGCCGAGATAGGTGATCGGCTCGGTGTCAAGAACGGGCGGTCTCACAGGTTCAGTCGATTTTTCAACGGGTGCAACGGGCTTTTGAATCGGCGGCACTTGCACCGACGAATCCACCGTGATGTCCGGTTTGCCGTATAATATCGCCGTGCGGTCGCGCAGAGGCATCGGTTTGGACGGCTGTTCGGTCGGCACTGCTTCGGGATTTAACGGGCGCTTCTTAAATCCGTTTGCCGTTGGTGCCGCAGGTGTTGCTGTCGGCTTTTCATCCGTGGGGACAGCAAAGTGTACCTGTTCGGTAACGGGTGCAACATCTTGCACCTTCGCCGCCGTAAAGGATGCTTGTTTGGGGGTGTCCCCTGACACCAATGCCGATTTGACACCGTGATACACCGCATCAAACACGGGGCGCTCATTCACAAAGCGCACCTCAATTTTGGCAGGGTGCACGTTGGCATCCACCAATTCGGCCGCCATATCCACATGAAGCACACAGGAGGGGAATTTCCCGATCATAATGTTGCCTTGAAATGCGCGTTCCAGCGCTGCGGCAGCTGTGCGTGTTTTCACGTAACGACCGTTAACAAAGAAATGTTGCATGGTGCGGTTGGAACGGGCATTGACAGGCTTGGAAATGTACCCATACACGTGTACACCACCGAGCGAGTAGTCCACGGGGATCAAGCCATTGGCAAATTCGCGCCCAAACACGGCATAAATGCAGGAATGTGCATTGCCATCACCGGGGGTGAGCAACGTTTCTTTTCCGTCGCGCACAAAACGCACCGAAATTTCGGGATGTGACAACGCCAAGCAATCCACCACCGCCGCCACAGCGTTGGCTTCGCTCACGTCTTTTTTCAGAAATTTCATACGTGCCGGGACATTGTAAAACAAATCGCGCACAAAAATTGTCGTACCCACGGGACAACCGATTTCCGAAACCTCCGGGTCTCCCCCGCCTTCAATCACACAACGCGTGCCGGCCAATTCGTCCGCCGTGCGTGTGATGAGTTCCACGCGTGCCACCGCCGAAATGGAGGCCAACGCTTCGCCGCGAAAACCGAGAGTGCCGATGCGTTCCAAATCGTCTTCTGTACGCACTTTGCTGGTGGCGTGTCGCAAGAAAGCGGTGGTAACCTCATCGTGCACAATGCCGCATCCGTTATCGGTCACGCGGATGGTGCGTACACCGCCGTTTTCAATCTCAACCGCGAGCGAGGTAGCACCGGCATCGATCGCGTTTTCCATCAATTCTTTCACAACCGAGGAAGGACGTTCAACCACTTCACCTGCCGCAATCAATTCCGCTGTACGGCGGTCCAACACTTGAATTTTTGCCAACGTTCTCCCCTCCTTATCGTTTAGGGTTTAATTGCTCACCCTAATCATTGCACAAGCTTTTTGCCTGTGCAGCAAAATCATACAAGGTTTGCAATGCTTCGATCGGCGTTAACGTGTTGACGTCCAAGGATGCCAAACGTTGTACCAATTCGTTATCCGCCGCCGAAAGCAGGGACATTTGCTCTTCGTCCGCTTCGCTGTGCGTCACCGTGCGCACAACCGTTTCGCCGCCTGCGGCTTCCAAACCGTACAAAATTTCTTTTGCACGGCGCACAACCGCTTCGGGCACACCGGCCAGTTTGGCCACTTCAATACCGTAGCTTTCGTCTGCCGCACCGCGCACGATACGGCGCAGGAAGGTGATGCTGTCGCCCCGTTTTTTTGCCGCAATGTTATAGTTGCGGATGCCCGAAATATCCTCTTCCATCACCGTGAGTTCGTGATAATGCGTGGCAAACAGCGTTTTGGCACCGATTTTGCGTGTGTCAGCCACGTATTCCAGCACCGCACGTGCGATGCTCATACCGTCAAACGTTGACGTACCGCGCCCAATCTCATCGAAGATCACCAAACTGTTTTTGGTGGCATTTTTCAAAATAGTTGCCACTTCGCACATTTCCACCATAAACGTGGATTGACCCGACGAAAGATCGTCCGATGCACCCACGCGCGTGAAGATGCTGTCCACAATACCGATGGTGGCACTGCTTGCCGGCACAAAACTGCCACATTGTGCCATCAACACGATCAATGCCGTTTGACGCATATAGGTGGATTTACCGGCCATGTTCGGACCGGTGATGAGGGCGATGCGATTCTCGCCGCTGTCAAGGTGGGTATCGTTGGGCACAAACGGTGCATCCAACAGCGCTTCCACCACGGGATGCCGTCCGTTTTCAATCATCAATTCCCCATTCAACACCATGGTGGGGCAGCAATAGTTGCGACGCACCGCCACTTCGGCAAACGAGCAAAGCACGTCCAACTGTGCCACCGCTTCCGCCGTGGATTGAATGCGGTGCAATTCACCTGCCACGCGCAAGCGCAAATCGGTGAACAACTGATATTCCAGCGCAACCGAACGGTCTTTTGCCGTCAACACACGGGTTTCCAGTTCTTTGAGTTCTTGGGTTATGTACCGTTCGGCATTCGCCAACGTCTGTTTGCGAATGTAGTGTTCCGGCACCGATTCGGAATAGGAACGCGACACTTCAATGTAATATCCGAACACACGGTTATAACCAACCTTCAAGGTCTTGATACCGGTTTTTTCTTTCTCTTCGGCTTCAATGCGCGCAATGATTCCTTTGCCGTCGTTCATATCCACGCGCAATTCATCCAACTCGGCGTGATACCCTTTGCGGATCATGCCGCCTTCACGCACCGAAAACGGCGGATCCTCTTCCAGAGCACAATCAATCCAATCGTGCACGTCCGAAAGTGGATCGATCGCCTGCTCAATATCGCACAGCATGGCGGAGGATACACCGCCAAGGCGTTCTTTGATGGGGCGCAAACATTCGATGGCACGGCAAAGCGAACGCAACTCCTTGGCGTTGGCACTGCCGTAGACAATACGGGTCATGATACGTTCAAGATCGTAAATGTCTTGCAAAAGCAAAAATAGATCGCCGCGGCGCGCCGTATCTCCCACCAATTCTTCCACCGCGTTGTGACGGCGCAGAATGGGTGCCGGTTGAATGAGCGGCTGTTCGATCCAACGGCGAATTAAACGTTTTCCCATCGCCGTTTTGGTCTTATCCAACACACCCAGTAACGAACCGCGCTTTTCTTTGTTGCGCATTGTTTCGATCAATTCCAGATTACGACGGGTCATCAGATCCAATTTCATAAACTGAATATCCGAATAGAACTGCGGACGGCGAATACGCTCCAATCCGCCCATCTGCGTTTCGCGCAGATACCCGAGTGCACAGCCGAGCGCTTGCACGGCAGGCTCTTGTCCTTCCAAACTCAATTCAACTAAGGTTGAAACGCCAAACTGCTCATACACCGCATCACGTGCAATGTCAAACGCAAAATGACGGTCCTCCGCCACATCGGCACGCACGTTCAGACGGGTGGTGATAAAATCAGCAAACTCTTTGGACGAAGCCGCCCCTTCGGAAAGCAAAATCTCACTGGGCGAAAACCGTGCCAACTCGTTTTGTAAACGAGTTACGCTGTCCTCACCCATGATGCGCGTCAAATGCACGTCGCCCGTGGAGCAATCCACAAAACAGACACCGATGTCTTTGAGAAGGGTGGCAGAAAACACCGTACACAAATAGTTGTTACGGCTTTCATCCAACATACTGCCTTCAATGACCGTGCCGGGCGTAATGATGCGCACAATGTCGCGTTTCACAAGTCCCTGTGCTTTGGCAGGGTCTTCCACCTGTTCGCAAATGGCCACTTTATAGCCTTTGGCGACCAAGCGTGCAACATAGGATTCATAACTGTGGAACGGCACACCGCACATCGGCGCCCGTTCTTTCTGACCGCAATCACGACCGGTCAATACCAATTCCAGTTCCCGAGAAGCAATCTTGGCATCTTCAAAAAACATCTCGTAAAAGTCGCCCAATCGAAAGAATAACAGGCAACCCGGATGTTCCGCTTTGATGCTGAGATATTGCTTCATCATAGGAGTCATGTCCGCCATAGTGCGAACCTCACTTTACTGTAATACTTTAAGGTGACACGAACAATTCGAACCTGTTCGGATTACTCGCGTCACCTTAGTGGCAACCGCCGCAAGAGGAACAATTACCGCTGCAGGATGCTTCCATATCCGCGCTGTCAGGATCCACACCCTGCGCGGCGAGAGTTAAGATACGGGACACGCCGTTCATCATTTCATCCATACCGATTTTTGCGGCATTAAACGCTTTCATGTTCTCGTTTTCCATCACCTGTGCATACAATGCACGCAGTTCTTCGTCCAGCGTTTTGATCTTCTCGGGATCTTTCTTGTCATCGTCTTTCGAACTTTCGGTGGCAAGCGCCATACGCTTCAAATTGAAGTCGCCGATCAAGGTCTGCAACGCTTCGTCGGCATCTGCCGCCGCCTGCGCCATTTGCATACGCACGAAACGCTCGTCCATTTGAATTTCGTGAGCCAAATCTTTTGTCAGTTCCAAAATCTTATCCATGATAGTTATCTCCTTTTTCGTTTTCAACAGATTCAATACGTCCTTCGGCAATCCAGCTTTTGGCGGACGTAACGGTCAACAATACGTGCTTTCCGATCAACGAGGGGTCACCTTCCACGCGCACCACCACGTTTTCGGGCAGACGCGCTTCCAAGAACCCTTCGCCGGCACTTTCGATCAATGCGCGGCGCTGTGTTCCCACCATACGGGCCAATCGCTCGGCAGCAATGTCTTCTTGCACACGGTTCATTTCCGTGAACCACGCTGTCTTTTCCTCCGCCGAGATGGGGTCGTCCATTGCGGCGGCAGGCGTACCTTTGCGCGGCGAGAAAATGAAGGTGAACAAAGACACAAATTCCACCTCACGAATGAGGCTTACCGTCTGTTCAAAGTCTTCCCGCGTTTCACCCGGAAATCCCACAATAACATCACTGGTGAAGGCAATGTCGGGAATCACCTTTCGGGCATAACGAACTAAATCCAAATATTGCTCTCGCGTATATCCGCGATGCATGTCTTTGAGAACACGGTTACTGCCGGATTGAAACGGCAAATGGAAATGGCGCGACACCTTTTCGCACGCGGCGATCGTATCAAACAAGCGCGGTGAGGCATCTTTCGGATGGGACGTCATAAACCGAATGAGAAAATCCCCCTCGATCGCGTTGATACGCCGCAACAGTTCGGGAAAATCCACCCCGTGCGCTTCACCTTTGCCGTAGGAGTTCACATTTTGACCGAGCAGAGTAATCTCTTTATACCCTGCCGCCACCAATTCGCGCGCTTCTTGCAAAATGGCTTCGGGATCGCGACTGCGTTCACGTCCGCGCACATATGGCACGATGCAGTAGGTGCAGAAGTTGTTGCATCCGTACATAATGGGAAGCCACGCTTTGAAATCGCCGTCGCGATGAACGGGAATTCCCTCCACCAACACGCCGTCACAATCGGGCGTTTCATGAATGGGTTTACGCGATGCCAGAGCCGATGCCATCAATTCCGGCAGACGGTGTAACACGTGAGTGCCGAACACCAATCCCACAAACGGGTAGTGTTCACGCAACCGTGCAGAATTGTGCGGTTGTTGCACCATACAGCCGCACACCGCAATGAGCAAATGCGGACGACGGCGTTTATAGGCTTTCAGCGCACCCACATTGCCGAACACGCGATCTTCGGCGTGTTCACGCACAGCACAGGTGTTGAACAGAATAAAATCTGCTTCGCCCGCCTCTTCGGTGAAACCAAACCCCATCTCTTCCAGCATACCTTTGATATGCTCGGAATCCGACACGTTTTGCTGACATCCGAAGGTGCGCACAAATGCTAACGGACGTTCGATACCGCGTATTTCATAAAAAGCACGAACTTGAGCGGTATAGGCACGCCCTGCCGCCAATTCTTCGGCAGAAATATGTTGAATATTGACCATGTTTCACTTACCTTTCGGATGACAAATCGCGCTGTATGAGTATAAATAGTACAAGTATATATATTATATCAAATAATCTTTATTTTTGCAATCGTAGATGACAACTTTTTTGCTTATTTTCTGAAAATTTACAAATAAAATCACCTCTGTTTCACTCCGAAACAGAGGTGACGATTTTACAGCATTTTGTACAGCAATGCGGCATCGTTTTTAGCGACGGTTTCCTGTACATCCAGCACTTCGGCACGCAACTCACGTGTACCGAGTTGGATGGACAGAATATCACCGACTTTCACATCATACGATGCACGCGCCACTTTGCCGTTGACCAGCACGCGGCCGGCATCACACGCCTCGTTTGCCACCGTGCGGCGCTTGATAAGACGTGATACCTTCAAATATTTATCCAAGCGCATATGACGTCTCCTTTCAAATGTGTAAAGGCCGCCGAGAAACGGCGGCCTCTTGCGACACAATCTGAAATTCGATTACTTCGCGACAGCGTCCTTGAAAGCCTTGCCGGCCTTGAAGACGGGCTGAGTGGAAGCCGGGATCTTGATCGCTTCTTTGGTGCGGGGGTTCAGACCGGTGCGCGCATTGCGAGTACGGGTCTCAAAAGTACCGAAACCGACAACGGCAACCTTGTCACCGGCGGCAACCGCTTCAACAATGGTATCGAGAACAGCGGCAACCGCTTTCTCTGCGTCCTTCTTGGACAGACCGGCTTTTTCTGCAACTGCTGCAATGAGTTCTGCTTTTTTCATGATAACATACCTCCAAAATTTTATACCAACGGATCGTAAAAGCGATCCGAATTGGGCAATACTTACACTTTGGTAAGAAGTTTTGCTTCCTTCCAAAGCTCGTCCAACGCATCGATAGACATCTTTGTCATATCGAGTTTTCGCTCGTTCGCCAACTGCTCCACTTTTTCGAAACGGGCAATGAACTTATCTGTCGAAACCGTGAGAGCTTGTTCCGCATCCACATCCACAAAACGTGACACGTTGACAGCAGAAAAGAGCAAATCGCCGAGCTCTTCTTCCACGTCTTTTGCAACGCCGGAAGCCACAGCCTCTTTGAATTCAACCACTTCGCTTTCAAGTGCTTCCATTGCACCCGATACATCGGGCCAATCAAACCCGACACGCCGTGCACGTCCTTGCACTTTATCGGCACGCATCAACGCAGGTAACGTGCGCGGCACGTTACGCAACAGATCGGTTTGCGTAGCGGTCTCCCCTGCGGCGCCTTTGGTGGCACGCTTCACGGAATCCCACGTTTTCAACACGTCGGCGGCATCATTGGCCACCACGTCGCCAAACACGTGCGGATGCCGCACAATCAACTTGCGGCACACCTCATCCACCACGTCGTCAAATGTAAACTCACCGTTTTCCTTGGCGATCTGTGCGTGGAGCACCACTTGCATCATCACATCACCGAGCTCTTCGCGCAGACCGACAATGTCCCCTTTGTTGATCGCTTCGATCGCTTCGTGCGTTTCCTCCAAAAAATTGGAACGGATGCTTTCGTGCGTTTGTTCACGATCCCAAGGACACCCTTGCGGCGAACGTAACGCGGCGATCAAATCCAGGAAATCCTCGGTGGAATATTGTGCTTTTATAGGGAAATCAATAGCCATATTGCGAAGGCTCCTCGCATTAAACTCTACCGTATATTGTACACGATAAATTGCGCGATTGCAAGAGGAAATGGCGAAAATTTGTTGGTTTTTGCAAATTTTCTCACACTTTTTTATAACCGAGATAAAGGGTTTTGGCAAATTACACAAATCCGCCGTCCTAAATTTGGCAATTCTCCCGTTTGGCAAGAAATTTTACACATTCGTTACACCCTCGCCAATTCTCTATCATATTTTTGCAACATTTTCGAGTATACTGAAACCAGCACCAAAAAAGGAGGAAACCCATGTCAACGATCGGACGATCCCCCATTCTGATTTGCACCGACGAGCGTGCTTCCTACAAGCGGCTTGTAACGGTTGGCGAATCGTTATCCAAAGAACAAAATCGCCCGTTATCCGTGTTGTCGGTTCAACCGAACGAACTTGTCACACCCAGCACGGCGGAAAGTATACAAATTCTGCACAATATCGCATGCGGTACAGGTGCCGAGATCACGGTATTGTTCAGCGATTCGCCTGTATTGACCTTTGCTGTGTTTGCCAAACAAATCAACGCCGCAGAAATCGTGGTGGACAAAGCGTGGATACAAGGCGACGTTGTGTTTCGCATGTTACGCGATTTAACACCCGAAATCCCACTTTCCGTTTTAGACGAAGACGACCAACTGGTTACCTTTCCGCCGATATATGAAATGCACACCGTAACGTGATACGGTGTGCATTTTGTTTAGAGAGCAAATCCGCCGTCCACGCCAATCACTTGTCCTGTAATGAAGGATGCATCCTGCGACAGTAAAAACGCAACAGCCGAAGCCACCTCTTCGGGCTTGCCGATGCGACCAAGCGGCGTTTCTTCTGCCAGCGCTGCTACGATTTCGTCATCAAAATGGCGATTCATATCGGTATCAATGACACCGGGAGCAACTGCATTTACCGTGATGCCGGAAGGACCCATTTCTTTTGCCAAGGCACGTGTCAAGCCGATCATACCTGCTTTTGCGGCAGAATAGGCCGCTTCACACGAAGCGCCGTGAACCCCCCACACCGAGGTTACGTTCACAATGCGTCCCTCATGACGGCGAAGCATATCCAAAAGCACCGCTTTGGCGCAGGCGGCCGCACCCGTCAGATCCACCGAAAGCACACGTTGCCATTCTTCTTCCGTAACGTCACAGAATACCCCCACAGAGGAAATTCCTGCGTTATTCACCAAGGCATCCACGCGACCAAAGCGTGCCAAAACCGCATCTACGCAACGCGCCGCCGATGCAAAATCGCAAAGATCCGCTTGAAATGCCGCCACATCGGCACCGTGTATTGTCAGTTTTTCCACCAGTGCGGTTGCTTGCTCTTCTGCGTGGCAATAGGTGAATGCCACGCGCCAGCCTTCTGCCGCCAAACGTTTCACCGTTGCACGTCCGATGCCGCGCGAGCCGCCCGTCACCAAGGCTACCTTATTCATCCGTTTCATCCCTTTCAAGCAAAATCGGCAACAGCCGTGAGAAGGCGCGAAATGCCGTGGGCAAGGCGTACTGTGTGTTCACCTCGTCCAACGTTGCCCAAACGTAGTCACTCAAAGGCGTAAAGGAACACACCTTCACACAAATGCCGCGCATTTTCCACTCAATATGGCTAAACAGATGCACACCCTCCCCTATCGGTTGTGTGTGCAATGCCGTTGCACCAAACGCATCGAGCGCATCGCAGACGGCGCTTTGATCATCCTCCGTCACCATGTTCGGCAATTCCCACAAACCGGCGAGAAGCCCTTTTGAGGGGCGTTTATGCAACAGTACACGCGGCAGGTCTTCATCGGTAACAATCACCAAGACCGTTCGATTCTCCACACGCCGAGCTTTTTTGGCGTTTCGTGTGGGAAGTAAAATCTCCACTCCTCTGCGATGTGCCTCGCAGACCAATGTCAGCGGACATTCCGTGCAGCGTGGCACGGTGTTCGGCAAGCATACGCGTTCACCAAGTTCCATAATGGCGGCATTAAAGTCGCCCGCCTCATCCTGCGGCATCCACGACGCCACCGTTTCGGTGCAGCGACGACGGGTAGCTGTTTTCATCACGTCTTCAAAATCAGCGGTCAACCGTGACACCACGCGCAACACGTTGCCGTCCACCGCCGGCACGGGAATGCCGAAAGCGATGGAGGCAACCGCACCTGCTGTGTAATCACCAAGACCGGGCAGTGCTCGTAATTGCTCAAAATCCGCCGGCAGTTCGCCGCCATACCGTTCGCACAGTTGAAGAGCCGCTTTTTTCAAGTTGCGTGCACGGCTGTAATAGCCGAGCCCTTCCCACAGTTTCATCAAGCGTTCATCCGACGCCGCCGCCAATGCGTGCACTGTCGGCAATTCCTGCATAAACCGCTCAAAATACGGAATCACCGCTTCAATGCGTGTTTGTTGCAACATGATTTCCGATACCCACACACGATACGGCGTGAGCGGTGAGCGCCACGGAAGAGGTCGTGCGTTTTGGCGATACCACGAAAGCAACGACGGTATCGATTCACCTATGGTCACCACACACACCTCCTGTAATCGAGAAAGCGGAGCAGTCTTGCGGACCGCTCCTGCTTTTTGGTTTATTTCGTGCCGAAGATACGGTCGCCTGCATCGCCGAGACCGGGGATGATATACCCATGATCGTTCAAATGATCGTCCAACGCGGCGCAATACACCGCCACATCCGGATGCGCTTCGGAAAGCGCTTTCAACCCTTCGGGTGCGGCAATGATGCACATAAATTTAATGTTACGGGGACTGCGTTTTTTGATCTGCGCAATGGCATCGATCGCCGAGCCGCCCGTTGCGAGCATCGGATCCAACACGATAACGTCGCGTTGCTCGATGTCACCCGGCAACTTGCAATAGTATTCCACCGGCATCAACGTTTCGGGATCACGGTACAAGCCGATGTGCCCCACACGTGCGGACGGTACCAGTTCCAATGCGCCATCCATCATGCCAAGGCCTGCACGCAAGATCGGGACAAATGCCAACTTGCGCCCTGCCAATTTGTTGCATTTTGCCACCGCCACGGGAGTTTGCACGTCCACTTCTTTCAGCGGAAGGTCACGCGTGGCTTCATACACCATCAATTCCGTGATCTCCTGGATCAATCGACGAAATTCCTTCGAGGGGGTGGCCACATCGCGAAGAACTGCCAATTTGTGCTGTACCAAGGGGTGATCTGCTACGAAAACTTGTGCCATGATCGTCATCTCCTCAAAATAGTTTATTCCGTTGTTTTTGTGCGCGCACGCAATTCGCGCTCTGCTTGCGGCAGGCGAAGATAGGTAGGTTGCAACGCTTCTGCCGTCACTGTTTCGCCGAAAGTTGCTTCGGCTGCCACGCCGATCGCGGTTTGAAAACGTATATGTTCTGCCGCCAAATACAACAGCGGCACATCGTTTACAAATTCATTATAACACAGTTTTGCGCCGTCGCCAAGCAGTAAAATCGGTTTTCCAAAAGAAAGCAGTTTGGCTTTCAGTTCATCGGTCGAGATCGCTTCATCTTCGCTTATGCGTTCGAACGCACCGTTTTCCACGTTGAAGCACGCGGTATATACCTGGCGACAACGAGCATCCATTGCGGCACACGCAATCCCTTGAAAACCAATGTTTTCGGCGTTGTGTGCAATAGCCGCCAAGGTGGAGACCCCTACACACGGTTTATTGTGTGCAAATGCCAAGCCCTTCACAGCCGCCACGCCGATGCGCACACCTGTGAAGGATCCGGGCCCTGCCGCGACCGCCAAACAATCCATATCCGAAAACGCAACACCTGCCTGTGTCAGCATATTTTCAACCATAGGCATGAGCGTTTGGCTGTGTGTCAGCGCGGTATTGTTATAGGCCGATGCCAATACAACGCCGTCTTCCACCACGGCGCAAGAGGCAGGTCCGGCCGAAGTTTCAAGTGCCAATATCTTCATATCCGTCCCCTTCGATCGTAATACGGCGATCATCACCGCCGCCGGACGTGATGGTTACACGCACCGTGCGTTCGGGCAAAGCCGCTTCAATGTTTTCACTCCATTCCACCGCCAGAATACATCCCATGTCGATATACTCGAAAAAACCGGTGGAATACAAATCGTCCCATCCGCTGACGCGGTACATATCAAAATGCACCAAAGGAGGTAGTCCGCCGTATTCGTGTACCAACGCAAAGGTGGGGCTGGACACTTCGGCTGTAAGCCCGAGCCCTTGTGCCATGCCGCGCACAAATGCGGTTTTTCCCATTCCCAAACCGCCGCGAAATGCCACGACCGTACCGCCCCTCAGCGTTTGGGCAAACCGTGCCGCGATCTCTTCCGTTTGAGCAGAAGAATGACTTTCAAACACCATACGAACCGCCTGCTTTCGCGTTTTTTCTCAAATCACATACAGTATAACACATATTTTAGAAAAATCAAAGGTTTATTGCATATATCCCTAAAAAATGCAATACCCTTTAAGGGACAAACATGCGATGGTGAGGTGTGTGCGGTATGGCGACGTTGCGAACGTATCTGTTTCGCTTTTGGCGACAAAGTAATAAACCGCTCATTTTCTTGTGCACACTCTGTTCTGCGTACGGCATTCTGCTGATATATTCAACCGATATTGCGAAAGGATATGTTACGCAACCGTTGGCTTGTGTGGGCGGTTTGTTGCTTGCGCTGTACGTTTCGCAACTGGACTATCATCTGGTATGTCACCGATGGCTTTGGTTTGCGTTACCATCCCTACTTCTCGTCTGTCTGACCTTTACACCGCTTGGGTTTAATGCTGCAGGAACAGACGACACCGCATGGCTCGGATTGCCGTTCGGTTCTGCCACACCGCTCATCACCTTTCAACCGTCGGAGTTTTTGAAAATTGCCTTTATTCTCACGTTTTCCCATCATTTACAAAACGTAAGTGAACGTCTTAACCGCCCCTCTACCCTATTCCTGTTATGCGCACACGCCGCCTTGCCGATCATGTTGGTGTTTTTACAGGGGGACGACGGAACGGCATTGATCTTTTTGCTGATTACCGCTATCATGTTGTTTTCGGCAGGGGTACATTGGGGATATTGCGGCGGTGCGGTTGTCGCTTTTGTTTTTGCCGCCGTTTTATTCTGGCAAACGCTGGACGAATCAAAACGCGGACGCTTTTTGGCACTGATTCATCCCGAACAGTATTTAGACACATACGGGTGGCAACAATACCGTGCATTGATTTCCATCGGTAACGGCGGCTTGTGGGGAACGGGATATCAAAACGGTGGCACCCTCTCCCTTTTTGCACGCAACAACGATTTCATCTTCACAGAAGCGGCAGAAGAATTCGGGCTTGTGGGTGCATTGCTTGTGCTGATCTTTCTATTGGGGGTAATACTGCTGATTCTCTTCATCGCGTTACGAGCCGAGGATACGCTGGGGCGGCATTTGTGTTTCGGTTTGGCAGGGTTGATCGCATCCCAAGCGGTTATCAATATCGGTATGAATCTGCGGCTTGTGCCCGTGATCGGCATCACACTTCCGTTTTTCAGCGCAGGCGGCAGTGCCGTGCTGGCGCTGTATCTGGGGATTGGATTGGCATTGAGCGTTCATTTTCAAAGCATTGCGCAGTATAAAAGCAGGATGTCGCAATCGTGACACCCTGCTATTTTATTATTTCTGCGGCGGAAAACGCCGTTTTGCGGTGTAATCGGTGGCGCGAATACGAATCACGCTGACCACACCCACCAACTTTTCATTAAAGGTGAAATCCTTGTCGGTTTGGGTTTTCATAAAGCGGGACATACAGGTCATTTTTTCCTCGACATCATCGACAATCTCCGCCATACCGCGCCCCATCAGCGAGGAATATGCCAAGCCATAGCGGCACGCCACGTCCCCTTCAAACGG
Organism: Acutalibacteraceae bacterium; assembly: GCA_045654545.1. GTDB lineage: Bacteria > Bacillota > Clostridia > Oscillospirales > Acutalibacteraceae > SIG588. Next base: position 20,964 of record JAZONO010000096.1, on the reverse strand, counting down.
TTGTAAATCGCATTCCATTTCGAAAAACACCTTCGGATTTTGCCGCATCAAGTCGATCTTACGTCCGCGACACGCACCGTGAAGATACAGCGTGAGCTCGCCGTTTTCCATCGTATACCCGTAATTCATCGGAACAACGTAGGCTTCATCACCATCCACCAAACCGATATGCACCACTTTGCATCGGTCCAAAATGCCGCAGATTTCCGCCATGTCTGTCACTTGACGTTCCCGTCTTGTCATACCGTTCATATTTCCAACTCCTTACTTCATTACTATGCACGCAAAAGACGTGCCACGCTCTCCACGTGCGCGGTGCGCGGGAACATATCCACGGGAGTAACCTTTTCGGTTTGATACCCCAGTTCACCGAACAGTTTGAGATCACGCGCCAAGGTGGCAGGATCACAGGAAACATACACCACGCGCGACGGCGCCATATCCGCCACGGTGCAAATCACCTGCGGTGTGCATCCTTTACGCGGCGGATCCAGTATCACCACATCGGGGCGAATGCCCTCACGACGCAGTTGTGCCGCCGCTTCGCCTGCATCGGCACAGAGAAACCGCGTGCCTTCAACACCATTGCGCTCGGCATTGCGTCGTGCGTTTTCCACCGCCGACGGCACCACTTCCACACCAATCAATTTCGCCGCCTTGTGCGCCATAGAAAGACCGATTGTCCCTGTGCCGCAATACAAATCCAACAGCACGTCCTCGCCCGTCAATGCCGCCGCATCCGCGGCAAGGCGGTACAGCACTTCGGCTTGGGTGCGATTCACTTGATAGAAAGAACGGGGCGAAATGGCGAATTCCAGCCCACACAAGCGATCGGTAATATGGCACTCGCCATACAGCGCAAATTCCTCGTCGCCAAGCACCACGTTGGTGTCAGCGCGGTTGATGTTCACCACAATACTGCAAACACCTTCGATCTCACAAAGGCGCGATACAAGGTCTTTTACATTGGGTAACCGGCCGCTTGTGCACACAAGGCAGACCATGATCTGTCCCGTGGCTTCGGCTTTGCGGATGTACACGTGGCGCAGCAGACCACTGCCGTCCGTTTCGTCATACGCCAACACGTCAGCCTTGTTTCCCCATGCCGCCACGGCATCTAAAATGCGACAAAATTCGAACGGTTGTAACAAGCAATCGCGCTGCTGAATCAAGCGATGACTGCGCGGCGCATAAAACCCAAAGTGCAACCCATCTTCCCCATTTGCCACGGGATATTGCGCCTTGTTGCGATACCGTTGCGATGCGCTGCCCACGATCGGTTCGGGGATAACATTCAGTTCACCGATGCGTTTCAGCGCATCGGCTACCCGTTGCCATTTGTAACGGAGTTCCGCTTCGTAGGTTACGTGGCGAAAGACACAGCCACCGCAAGGGGTCGCCACGGGGCAATCGTTCGCCGCCATCTCCGGCGGCAAACGGTCGTCACCTGCCGCAAGCAGTTGCTCCACGCGCCCGTATGCCAAGCGTTTTTCCACCTTCACAATGCGGCAGAGCACACGGTCCCCCACCGCGGCGGCAGGAATAAACACCGCCATACCGCGATCCTCCGCCGTTTCGCGAAAACGCGCAATTCCGCTTCCCTCCGAGGACATCGCTTCGATGGTCAATTCAATCAGTTGATTCTTTTCTAACATAGTTTTCTCACTCGTATTGTGCAAGATAGGCGTTCATTTCTGCCTGTGTTAAACCGAAATAGGTGGGCAAATAGCCCGATTGGCTCGTGCAGGTATCAATGAGATGCTGACGGGTCATTGCCGTCTTTTTCTCAATGATGCCACGCAAAGTGCGGCAATAACTTTCCCAGTTTGCAACCGAGGAAGGCTGTGCCCATTTTGCAATGTGCATCTCCATTTCGGGTGCGATTTCCGCCACCAGCTCATCATAGATCGCGAGCATCCGTTCGGTGTTGAAGGTGGTGTTCAAATGGTAAAGATATTGACTAATAAATTTATCGCGGAAGGTGTCGTTTTGCATCAGACCGCACATCAGCGTGGTATCGAACATTTTGCCGATACCGTGTCCCATGGGATTTACAACCTCTTCGATCATGTTCCATTGATAGGTGGACGGATACAGCGCCCAGTCCATATCAAACATAACCCAACGCCATTTACCGTCGGATTTCACCTTGTAATACTTGATATTGCCCGTATCGGTGTTGTTGAAAAAGCTTTCGCAGATCCAGTAATTGATGAGTTCGTCCACGTCCACCTGACTGCACACATAGGCATAATTCGCCTCATCCTTCAAACTGTGTGTACGCACGTATTCAAGTAACTCTTTGTGTGCATCGTAAGTGCCGGTCATCATCATGTTGTTGCCCTTGATCATATCCATGTCCTCTTCGGGCACACCCGTACGGTTGGATACGTAGGCTTCGCAGATCTTTTCGCGCAGATCGTATAAACCGTAATACTCGCCGTTAAGATACACGATGATTGGCTGATAATCCATAATGTCCAGATCCATTTGATCCTTCACCACCATAGCGGTGAACGCATCGCGGATGTGGGCACTGTTGATGTCCTGTCCCGAATTGCGAAGCACCAGTTCGGAATACACATTGGTGGCAGAATCGCCGAAGAAGGGATAACACACTTCGGTTACACCGTATTTATCACGCATATTGATGGACACACTCTTTTGCGATTGTGCACGGCTGTACTGACCGAACACCTTGATGCCTGCGTTAAATTCCAGCTGCATCTGCCCGTTTTCGTCCATGTACTCCACGTGAACGGGGCGCTCCCAATCTTTCCAGTAGTTGGCACCCACGTGCGGAAAGGTTTCGGTCCATCCCGGTCCGTCCGCAAAAATGCCCGTGTGATAATCGTAAAGATTCTCGGGATCGGTGGACAAAAACATCACCGGCAAGGTGTGTTTAGTCCCCACGATGTAACTGCCTGCGCTGTCGTCAGACGGCATATATCCCTCGCGCCATGCTTTGGCGCGGATCGTCATGGTTTGGGTCACCACGATAGGTGCGGTATAGAGGGGTGAACTCAATGTCGGCATACTGCCGTCGGTGGTGTAACGAATCTGTGCATTCGGGCAAGAGATGGAAACGGTTGTCCCCGAATCCACGTAACCGCTCATCACCGAAAACACCGGCGTTGCGGCAGGACCATGCTTACCGCTTGTTGGGTTGGCTTTGCCGGGCGTGACGGTTTCAAAATAATACATACCGTTATCGGTCGTGCTCACGCGACCGCAGGATTGCAGATCATCCAATCGACCGCTTTTGAAGGTGTCTGCCACTACGTTGTTTTTATCAAAGAGATACAATTGCTCGCCAAACCGCGTGATGCCGAAGGTGGCATATTGTTCGCCCGTGTGTTGCACGTACACATCTTCATCGGCGCCGCAAAACACCAAGAAATATTCGCCTGCGCCCAGCGTAACATCGGGTAACGCACACCCTTTTGCGGCAGATTTATTGCCCGAGAGCCTGTATCCCAAAAGGGAGACAGGCTCTGTAGTCGGGTTATATAATTCCACGTAATCGTAGGTTTGACCGTCGGATGCGGTAAGTCCGCTGCGGTTGACCGCCGCCACTTCATTGATCACAACCGATTTGCTCATCGGGTACAACGCGCTGTCAATCTCATCGAAACCGCTGACATTGTTCACCGCACCGGGCGTAGTGCGCGCAAAGAATTTCCACGCCGCGCGGTCGGGTGTGCGCCCATAACTCAAGTTGGAAGTCAAGCTGAACACGGCGGCGCTGTCTGCCACACGTTTGGCGGTATCATACAGCGTGAGCGAATCCTCTTCACCGCTCAATTTGAAATCGGCGTGCAATTCACTGCCGTTGGCATACGAGATGGTTTTGCCCGAAAGGAACACCACCAAATACGCCCCTGCATCCAACATAACGTCGGGGAAAATCCATTTGTCGTTCTTGGTGGCATCGTCCGAAAGCGCAAATCCTTTCAGGCTAACTGCCACCGTACCGTAGTTATACAGTTCTACCCATGCGGAGAATTCGCCGTCCACATCAGCCAACGTAACCGTTTCGGAGGTAGTGTATTCATTGATACACACCGTAAAGGAGGAAGTGGAAACGATCGGTTGTTCGGACTGTGCTTTTAGTGCCGAATTCGCCGCCGCAGGCGTGGGCGTTTCAAAATACACCGTGTCCCCTGCTTTGCTGCTTCCGCACGAAGCGTTGGCACCCAAATTCAAAACGTTTACTTTGGACAATTGCGCCCCGTCGGGCGAATACAGATACACCGTCTCACCCGTGGATTTCAGCGAAAACGGAAGGTGGATCACACGGCCCGCGGCATCCGACTGTTCTTTACCCGATGCATATACCACCAAGTATTCCCCTGCCTTCAACGACAAGGAAGGGAATACAAACCGCGTGGGATTGTTGGCATCGTCAGTTATGGAATACCCCGAAAGATCCACGTCCACATCAGTGGGATTGTGGATCTCCACCCAGTCGGAATAGTCTCCGTCCGGATCGGCCAAAAAACCGTTGTTTTGCGCCATCACCTCGGAAATGTACGGTGTCAAATTGGCCGTTGTTTCTTTCTTCTTGCTGCAACCGGCAAACATACCGATAATGATAGCCAAGAACAAGCACAGCGAAATACCTTTCTTAAACATAACATACACTCCTTCGGAAAACTATTCTTTGATTCGTAACAAACTGAACGATAAAGCGGCAGACAAACCAACCGCCATCAAAAGCAACACACCGTCGCTCACACTTTGGGGAATCGGAATCACGGGAGCGACCGAGCCGATCAGCATCCCCACCACCGCAAAACTCATCCAACCGTGCGCCTTTTTATATACCCAGCCAAGCAAGCGTGCAAACGCCAAAAACGCCACGCAAAAGCCGATGCCAACCGCCAAAAGACGTCCGATATCCACAAGTTCCACCGCGTGCAACAGCGGTTTATACACGCCAAAAGCTATTAACACAAACGACATACTGGTGCCGGGTAACACGCTGCCGAGCCCCAACACCGCACCGCACAAAAACGCCAACGGATACGGCAAACGTTCGCCTCCGCTGTAATGGATCTCACGTAACGTGGTCAAAAACACCATGGCCACGGCAAACACCAACGTGGCGATCAAATAACGGGGACGGAACCCCTTCTTGGATGCATCGCGGAATACCGACGGCAACGTGCCGATGATCAACCCGATAAACACGCTATACGTAAGAAATGCGTGCGTATCCAAAAGATAATGTATCAACCTGCCGAACAGCAACATACCGATCGCCGCACCGATTCCGAGCGGCAGTAAAAACAAGGCTTTTTTAGGAAACTCTTTGTGTATCGTTCCGACAGCGGAGACAATGGGTTCATACAACCCGAAAACGACCGCAATGGCACCGCCGCTGATACCGGGTGCAACACCTGCAATCCCCATAAAAAAGCCGGTCAACATCATAATAAGAAAGGATGAATACGCGCGTTTTTTCACACCGTTTCCCCCTGTATCGCCAACATGTGATAAGTATACCGCATTTCCTTACACTTTGCAAGGGTGTGACCGAAAAAAGATAAGAAAAAGGTCCCCTATGGAGACCTTTTTCGCATCGTTATTCTTCTTTTTCAAATGTAAAGTGATCGTCCTTTACATCGATAATGACCGTGTCGCTGGCCGCAAAGCGGTTTTCCAGCATGCGTTCAGCCAGCGCATCTTCAATCTGTGATTGAATGGCGCGGCGCAACGGACGTGCACCGTATACAGGATCAAATCCGGCACGGGCGATCTTTTTCACCGCTTCATCGCTGACGCGCAAACCGATAGACAGGCTTTCAAGACGGCTTTCAAGCCCTTTCAACATACGACGTGCAATTTCCTCAATGTCTGTTTCGGACAACTGATGGAACACAATGGTATCGTCCACACGGTTCAAAAATTCGGGACGGAACACTGTTTTCAACTCACTCATCACGTTTTCCCGAATGGTTTCTTGGTTCGCCGCCGCATCCGACACGTCACCGAACCCGAAACGCGGTTTGGTGTCGGTGATGCGCCGCGCACCGACGTTGGAGGTCATAATGATTACGGTGTTTTTAAAATCCACACGACGGCCTTGCGCATCGGTCAAAACGCCATCGTCCAAAATTTGCAACAGCATATTGAACACGTCGGGGTGCGCTTTTTCGATTTCATCAAACAACACGACGGTATACGGTTTACGACGGATCTTTTCGGTCAACTGACCGCCTTCATCGTAACCGACGTATCCCGGAGGTGAGCCGACTAAGCGCGAAACGGTGTGTTTTTCCATGTATTCCGACATATCCAGGCGCACCATGGCGCCCTCATCCCCGAACATGGCGGCCGCAAGAGCTTTGCACAGTTCGGTTTTGCCAACCCCTGTCGGACCAAGGAAAATAAACGAACCAATCGGACGCTGCGGATCTTTCAGCCCAACGCGTCCGCGCCGAATGGCACGCGACACCGCCGATACCGCTTCATCCTGCCCCACCAGTCGTTCGTGCAAAATGCTCTCCATCTTCAAAAGACGTTGTCCCTCTTCTTCGGTCAGTTGCACAACGGGAACCCCCGTCCATCCCGACACGATTTGGGCAATATCTTCGGCGGTGACTTCGCCGTGAAGAGCAGCATTCTTCTCTTGCCAGGCTTGTTTTTCTTCTTCCAGTTTTTGCAACAGTTCTTTTTCACGGTCGCGAAGAGCGGCGGCTCGTTCAAAATCTTGCTCGTTCACAGCCGCCTTCTTTTCATGCTCCAACCGCTTTTGTTCTTCTTCCATTTCACGCAGATCAGGCGGCGTGGAAAAGGTTTTCAACCGCACGCGTGAGGCGGCTTCGTCCACCAAGTCGATCGCCTTATCCGGTAAATAGCGATCGGAGATATACCGCACCGACAGTTTCACAGCGGCTTCCACCGCCTCGTCGGTGATCTTCACTTTGTGATGCGCTTCGTATTTGTCGCGCAACCCCTTCAAGATCAACACCGCTTCTTCGGGCGAGGGTTCCCCCACCGTTACGGGTTGAAAACGGCGTTCCAACGCCGCATCTTTTTCGATGTGCTTGCGGTATTCATCCAAAGTGGTCGCACCGATCACCTGCATCTCGCCGCGCGCCAACGACGGCTTCAAAATGTTGGCGGCATCCACCGCCCCTTCCGCCGCACCGGCACCGATAAGGGTGTGAATCTCGTCAATAAACAAAATGATGTTGCCGTCTTTTTTCACTTCTTCAATGGCGTTCTTGATGCGTTCTTCAAAATCGCCGCGATACTTTGTGCCTGCCACCATACCGGTAAGATCCAGCGTGATCAATCGTTTTCCGCGCAACAGATCGGGCACTTCATCCGCCGCAATCTTTTGTGCCAACCCTTCCGCAATTGCCGTTTTACCCACACCGGGCTCACCGATCAGGCAGGGGTTGTTTTTGGTGCGGCGCGAAAGGATCTGCACCACACGTTCAATTTCCTCGGCACGCCCGATAACAGGATCGATCTTCCCTTCTTTTGCCATTACGGTCAAATCCCGTCCGAATTGATCCAACGTGGGGGTTTTGCCGCCTTTTGCCGACACACCGTGACCGCCTTCCGCCACCGTTTGCGGCGCGGCCGAACCGATGGCACGGCTAATCGCTTCGACCAACTCGTCGGGTCGTGTGCCGAGTGTGGTGAGCAACCGCACCGCCACACTGCTTTCATCTTCCAAAATCGCCAACAAAATGTGTTCCGTACCCACAAGTCCTTGTTGCATAGCGTTCGCTTCGGACACCGCCAATTCGAGTGATGTCTTGACACGCGGTGTAAAATCTTGCGGAGAGAGGCGGCTGTGTTGTCCGCTCCCCTCGGTTTGGGCAATACTCTCCGCATATTCGGCGGCGGTTACCCCTTGCTCTGCCAGCACACCGGCCGCAACGCCGGTGCCTTCGCGCAAAAGGCCGAGCACCAAATGTTCCGTTCCGATATAGGTGTGTCCAAACTCCTCTGCCGCCGCAATCGCCAGATTGAGTGCATTATTTGCTTTTTCCGTAAAACCCTTAAAACGATACATATCTATCCTTCTTTCTTAAATGCTCACCCTAGGATGTCACGCACCATTTTTGCACGGGCGGCATCCCGTGCCGCCGTATCCAGATCCTCTCTTGCCGCGGTCATAACGGCGGCAGGTTGCACATCGTACATCAATCCGTTGATGGTATCGAGTGTAATCGATTCCACCAATCCGGTCGCCACACCTACACGCAAGTAGGACAGGAGTTTCATAGATTCGTCATGCGATAACAAACGTGCGTTTTGCAAAATGCCGAGCGAGCGAAACACGCGATCGGCAAACACGGCGCTGTTCGCCGCTTCTTCACGGGCGGTGCGCTCTTCTTTCACGATCTGTGCTACAATGCCTTTTAGATTGTCGATAGCCGCCTGTTCGGAGATGCCCAACGTCACTTGATTGGACAGCTGATACAACGCCCCTTCCGATCGACTGCCTTCACCGTACATACCGCGAATGGTGAGCCCCAACTTGGAAACGGTATTGACCAGTTGTTGCACCACACCGCGTTCTTGCAATGCCGGCAGATGCAACATCACCGAGGCACGCATACCTGTGCCGAGGTTGGTGGGACATTGCGTGAGATACCCGAGTCGTTCATCAAACGCAAAGTGCAACTCTTCGTCCAACAACGTATCCAGCGCATCCAACCGTGCAAACAGTTCATCGGGTTGCAAACCGGCACCCATCGCCTGCAAGCGCAAATGATCCTCTTCACACACCATCAAACTAATACTTTCATCGGGCGCCAAGAACAAACCCGCTCCCTCACTGCACTGTGCAAAATCGGGGCTGATCACATGGCGCTCCACCATCGCGAGTGCATCGCGTTCCAGCATATTTTGCATATCCAAGAACTCCCACTTTTCGGGGTTCTTTTGCAAGGCGGTGCGTACTTTTTGGCAAATTTCACGGCGCCCAGTTGCCGTCATTCCTGCCGGGAACGGATAGGAAGGCAGATTGCGCGCCAGGCGAACACGGGTACTGATCACCACGTCGCCTTCGTTTCCGCTTTGACGATACCAATGGTTTTGCCAATCACTCATGGTTAGCCCCTCCTTCCAAAGCACGAATGCGATCACGTAATTCGGCACATTTTTCGTATTCCTGTGCGGCAATCGCCTCGTTCAGCTGTTCACGCAAGGTTTCAAGCTCGCGTTCCAAGCGCACGGTGCCTTCTGCCGCACTGGGCACTTTGCCCACGTGTCCCGTTTTTCCGTGGATACGTTGCACCGAAGGCAGCAGGCGCTCATAAAACGTGGTGTAGCAAGCAGGGCATCCCGCTTTGCCGGACGAGGCGATTTCGCGGAAGGTCTTTCCACACCCGTTGCAACGCACCGTATCCGCTGCGCTGCGCGCCGAAGGTTCGGCAAACAAACTGCCCCAAAATGATCCCAAATCAAAACCGCCGACCCCTGCCGCACAAGCCGCACAAAGGCGCATTTCGGTTGTTACCCCGTTCACCGTACGTTTCACATAGGTGGTTGCCGGGTGTTTTCCGCATTTTTGACACAACATTTCGATTCCTCCCATCATGAATCCGCCAGAACGGTCAGCATTTGTTTTAACAACGCTGCTCTCAGGCGATCGCGATCCCCCACCGCCACACTGCGGTACGCTTTATCCGAAAGCGCCGCTCCGATCAATCGGGCGTGACGCTCTTCCAGTACGTGACGATCCACCAAGTTTTGCAACACGGCATTGGCTGTTACTGCCGACAACGAATCTCCCACCGAGTTGACAATGTGCATCAACGCCACCTGTTGTGCGTTATACCGAATGCGCTGAACACGCACGTATCCACCGCCGCCGCGCCGACTTTCCACAATATATCCTTGTTCGGGTGTGAAACGTGATGTCAACACGTAGCTGATCTGGCTGGGAACACATCCCAACTCTTCCGCCAATAAATTGCGTTGCAATTCGGTCGTGCCGTCCTCCGCTTGTTCCAATCTATGAAGAATATAGGCGGCAATCTCATCACTTATGCGCACAGCCGCACCTCCTTCTCACTTTTCTGATTGCAGTATAACACGAAAGTCAAAAAAAGTCAAGGACTAATAAGGTCAAATTTAAATTTAACAATTTGGACACACACGATAGTTGTAACCGTTGGTACGCCCTCAACATAGTATGTGGTGTAATCCTCCCCCAACGGGGAGAGAACAAAGGAGGAACTTATTATGTGTCTGTCTAACCTCTTCTGCGGCAAGGATTGTACTTGGGCATGGATCCTGTTTATCATCGGTATCGTCCTGTTGCTCGAAAACAACTGCGGCGGCGAGTCCGGCGGTTGCGGCAACGCCATCAATAACGGTTGCGGCTGTGGCTGCGGTTGCGGCTGCTAAATAGCACGTGGCGGTCGGTGCGTCCGGTATTTAGTCGGGCGCACCGACTTTGCTGTTTGCCTCCAGTTTGACAAAAAAGGGATTTTCGGTTATAATGCATGTAACCCAAATACAAGGAGGTTATGTGTATGAGTGAAAATAATCAAGCTCTCTCTGACTCTGTTGTGGAAGAACGTAAACGCTGGGGTTTCTTCGGTCTTCCCTTTACTTTTACCGTATATCGTATGAATGAAAAGAAATTGACCGTTCAAACGGGGTTGCTCACTACCAATGAGGATGATATTTTGCTGCACCGCATTATGGACACCTCGCTTTCCCGCACCTTATGGCAAAAGCTGTTCAAACTGGGAAGCATCCGCATTGCCAGCAGCGACCAAAGCTCACCGGAACTGGTGATCAAAAACATCCGCAACGTGCGTGCGTTCAAAGATACGTTGGACGAACGTGTGGAAAGCGAACGTTTGCGCATGCGCGTACATATCGGTGAAATGTTGGAAAGCGACAAAGCCGCTTTGGAAGCACAAGAAGAGAAGTAAACCGTATAACTCACCACACAAAAAAACGATGACTTAGGACAAATGTCGAAAGTCATCGTTTTTTTAGTATATTCTCTTATTTGGTCCAGTCGGTATCAATCGTCATATCGGGATAGGGGTTCAACTTTAAGTGCTCTGCAGTGGGCTTTCCGTCCAATTTGGATCGCATAAAGCTGAGGAATTCGGTGAACTCGGGAAGTTTTTGTCTATGACCACCCGGTTTGTACCAAATGCCGACATTGTCCTCGCATCCGAGATAGCGGTAAGCTTCTTTTACTCCGCAGAAGTTCATCCATGCGCCCCTGGGATTGATCCAGTAATCCTGCATTCCCTCGCACTGCATGTAATACCGCGGAGCGACCAAAGCACCGAAATAGTGCATATCGTAGGGAAGCGTTTCCTCTTTACCGATGTAATCTCTGAGCTTTTCGCCCATCCAATGAGGGAAATTCACGAACATATCGGCAATCTCTTCGGTTCTGGGGGTGAGTTCGGTTGCTACACCCTTGAGTCTGTGGCTCACGGCACCGTGACATCCGCTGCTATTGACACAAACGAACTTGATGCGCGGGTCGGCAGCGGCGGCAAGCATAACCGTCTTTCCTCCGCGGGAATGACCGGTGATACCGACGTTGTCTGCATCAATATGAGGAATATATTTAAGGGCATCAATGGCCGCCATATACCCCCAAGCCCAAGCCGAAATGGCTGTGAAGGTCTTGTGCTCGGGATACACATCGTAAAGACCGCCGACGCGTCCTGTACCGTTGTAGTCGGATGCGAACTCAAGTCTGTTGAAACGAGCGACAGCGATACCCATAGAGACTGCTTGTGCAATGGTATCGCTTTCGCAGTTCATAAAGCATCCGTCACCGGTAATAAGAATGGGATGCTTTACACTGCCGTCGATCGTTGCCGGAGGCGCGGTGATCTCAAGAAGGAAGGAAACCTGTTTTTCCTTTGTTCCTGCCCATACTTTGTAGATGTTGGCGACCTCCTCACGGGGTTGAGAAACCCTTTCCACCTTGACGACCTCGGGACGGGGCGGCATACCGCCAAATTCCATGTCGCAGATTTTTTCAAATATTTCTTCTCTTTTAGCGTACCACTCGTCGGGAGTCATACGTGTCCCGTCTTCTTTTTTGAATGGGTCGGGAAGTTTTCCTAAAATTTTGAAACTCATTTTTACCCCTCTTTTGCTTTATAGATTTGGTATTGTGCTAACATAATAATAGCAATGTCGATTTGAAATGTCAATAACAAAAGTTGCTTATTTTCAAAAAGTATCGGGTTGTATAAACCTCTGTATAGCAACATTTTATAACGTAATCTCCCCTGCATCCAGCATGGATTGTGCGGCAAGCAACACCCCCATTTGACCGGACGGGAAATTGATGCCGCCTTGCATATACGCCGCAAACGGTTCGCGCAACGGTGCATCGGCCGACAGTTCGATCGAAGCACCCATGGTAAATGCACCGGCCGCCATGATCACGGGGCTGTCGTATCCCGGCATATCCCACGGTTCGGGTACGACATAGGCATCCACGGGTGCGCCGCTTTGCATGCCTTGGCAAAACGCCACCAAGGCGCGCTCGTTCTTCAATTTCACCACTTGCACAATATCGGCACGGGGCGCGGATGCCGACGGGGATACTTCAAACCCAAGTTCTTCCATCAACGCCGCGCAATACACCGCCGTTTTCAGTGCTTCGCCTACCACGTGCGGTGCTTGGAACAGCCCCATAAACAAGGTGCGATTATGCCCCAGCGAAGCACCGATCTCACGTCCCAAACCGGGGGTGGTCATACGGGCGGCACACAATTCCACCAAATCCCGTCGACCGCAGATGTACCCGCCGTTTTCGGCAATACCGCCGCCCGGATTTTTGATGAGCGAGCCTGCCATAATGTCTGCGCCGACAGCCGAAGGCTCTTGCTTTTCCACAAATTCGCCATAGCAGTTGTCCACAAACACGATCACGTCGGGACGCACGGCACGAATCGCGGCAATCACCTCACCGATGGTTGCCACCGAAAAGGATGCGCGCGTATCGTATCCGCGCGAACGCTGAATATGTACCACCTTGATGGCAGGGTCTTCACGCAACGCGGTCTGAATCCCGTCATAATCGGGCTCGCCACCTTTAAGCGGCACTTCACGGTAACGGATACCGTGCTCGATAAGCGAGCCTGCCGCACCCGTCAGCCCCACCACCGTTTGCAACGTGTCATAAGGAGCTCCCGTTGCCGCCAACAGCGTATCCCCTGCGCGCAACAGACCAAACAAGGCAATCGAAATCGCGTGGGTGCCCGACAAGAGATAGTGACGCACCAACGCATCTTCGGTGCCCATTGCTTCGGCAAACACCGCATCCAAAACGTCGCGTCCGCGATCGCCGTAACCGTATCCTGTGGTTGGGGTAAAATGGCTTTCGCTCACCTTGTTGTGAATAAACGCCGCCAGCACTTTTTGCTGATTGTACATGGCGTTTTCTTCAATACGGGCAAACGCTTCGGCCGCCCGTGCCATCGCCCGTTCGGAAACTGCTTCCAAACGGGGATCAATCGTAAAAAACGGAGTTTTCAATCCTTTTCAACCTTTCCCCACTCTCCACACACCACAAAACCGAGACGCCGATACAGCGCTTCGGCTTTGTCGTTTTTGGGAGAAATATATACTCGTTTTCCTTCTTGCAAATACCAATCGGTCAGTGCCGTTACACACGCCGAAGCCAATCCGCGCCCACGCGCCGCAGGATTGGTTGCCACCGCACCGATCAATACCGCCTTTTCACACTGTGCCACCGTCATGGCACAGGACAATACATTCCCGTTTTCGCACACCGCACGGGAATGAAACCCACCGCGCCGCAAACGGTGGTGCACGTCCGCATACCACGCATCAAACGGCGGAATCGCCTTGCCAAACACATCCGAAATCAACGGATACAGGTCGGCAGGCGCTATTTCAGTCGCCTCGCCGCTCACCATAACGAAGTCTGCACACATCACGTGTCCCCACTCCGCTTTGCTATGCCATGCGGTTGCCAACACACGTGCCGCCGCGGCCGTGGTGCGCACCGTGTGTATGTCGGGCGACATGGTGAGAAACAGCGACCATTCTTCCAAGCTGTCCGCAGGGTACAACGTAGCAACCCCTTCCGACACCATCAAAGCGCCGCCGTTTCCGTCCACCCAAAAGCGGCAGAACGGGCGATCCACTCCATACACTTCCGCCGCACCGTGAATACGCAAAAGCGCTTCTTCGTTGCAGGGTAACGCCTGAATGTCCTCGATCGTTGCCGTGCGGATCATGCTTCTTCACCCGGCAACGTTTCCGCCAACACGCGAAGCAGACGGCGTGTTTCTTCCACGTCATCCTCGCTCAACACACATCCTGCGGAATGGAGATAACGGCAAGGCAAGGAAACCGCCGCTACTTTGGCGCCGTTTCCTGCCGCTTGCATGGCACCGGCATCGTTACCGCCGGCAATCACAGTTTTGGTTTGATTTTTAATCCCGTTGGCATCTGCCAAGGCACGAATATGCTTATACAGATCTTGATCGTAGAAGGTGCGTCCGTCCATGAACGATACCACCGCACCGTCTCCCATGTGACAGACCTCTTCCCCACTACGAACACCTGCCGTGTCCGAAGCGGTGGTGGTTTCCACCGTCACCGCCACGTCGGGTTTCATGGTGTATGCCGCCACCGTGCCGCCGCGCGTTCCCAGTTCTTCTTGCGTGGTAAACGCTAGATATATATCATACGGCAACGGTTGTTCCAACATAGAAAGCAACAGCGCACAGCCGGCGCGATCATCCAATGCACGCGCTTTGAAACGTCCGTTTTCAAGGGAGGTAAACTCGCTTTCAAACACAACGGGGTCACCGATTGTCACCGCCTCTTCCGCTTCTTCACGCGAAGCGGCACCGATATCGATCAACAAACTATCGAGCGGCACGGCTTTGTTGCGTGCATCGTGAGAGCAAAGATGCATGGCGCCGCATCCGATCACACCCACGTGACCGTTCACACGCACACGACGACCGACCAGTACTTTTTCGTTGATGCCGCCTGCGTTGGCAAAGCGAAGCAGACCGTCTTCCGTGAAACCGATGACGATCATCCCCACTTCGTCCATGTGCGCGTTAAACAGCACACGGCGTTTGGCACGCGCTTCACCTTTTACCTCGCAAAGCAGGTTGCCGAGTGGATCTACCGTCCAAGACACGTCGCAAGGGTAGTCATTTAATGCATCGACAATGTATTGGCACACCTCTTTTTCACAACCGGGAATGCCGTCCAATGCGCTTAGTTCTTTCATGTGTTTCAACATACGGCAGCACCCCCTTCTTTCACAAATGCCGCCATTAAACGCGCGGTGTTTTCAATGTCCGTCACATCCGCCGTTTCCACCGGGGTGTGCATATACCGAAGCGGCACGGAAATGAGCGCCGTTTTCACACCGCCGCGCACAAGGCCGATCTTATCGGCGTTTGTCCCCGTGGAACCGCCCATCCCTTCGTATTGAAAGGGTATCTCATTGGTCTTTGCCAATGAAACCAGACGGCGGCTGATATCCCCGTTCAGCGAAGGAGACACACCGATCATAGGCCCGTCCCCCAGCTTTGCCACCGCCGTACTTTGTTCCACGGGCGAGGAAGCAAAACTCACGTCAACCGAGACCGACACCTGCGGTGCGATTGCAAAAGCGGCCGCAGCAGCACCGCGCATACCCAACTCTTCTTGCACCGAAAACAGTACGGCAACATTCACCGAAAGGGTTTCCTCTTTCAGCAGGTCCAAACAACAGAGCACCGCCGCCACGCCGGCACGGTCATCCAATGAGGTGGCAGACACACGCGTGCCGAGCAGTTCATCGTACGTTTTGCGATAAGATACGGGTGAGCCAACAGGGATATGCGCTTTTGCCTGTTCGGCCGTCATACCGACGTCAATGCCACGATCCTTGATTTCGGGGAGGTCGCCGCCGCCCAGATGCGGCGGAACGGAACAAAACAACCCGGCATACGGACGGTCGCCATACACGGTAACTTCGGCGGCGGTCAACACGCGGTTGTCCACACCGCCGCACGCATTCACTTTCAAAAAACCGTTCTCGTCCACACCCGTCACAACAAACCCGATCTCGTCGATGTGCGCTTCCAACAATACCGTGGGAGCACCGTCTTGTTTTCCCGTTCGCCACCCGATCACGTTGCCGAGCGCGTCCACTTCCACTGTTTCACAATAGGGGCGCAACATTTCAGCGGCGGTTTGCGCCGCCTCGGTCATGCCGCCTACACCGGGGACAAGGCACAATCTTTTCAGACTATCATTTATCATCAAACTTATCCCTCCAACGCGGCAACCAAACGCTTAAAATGCTGTCCGCGTTCCTCAAAATTCTTATACATATCAAAACTGGCACTGGCAGGCGACATAAACACAATATCACCATCCGTCGCAAGGCCACGCGCCGCCGTCACCGCTTCATCCATAGACCCCACACGCACGATCGGCAGATCACTGTGTGCACGAATGGCGGTTTCAATCGCATTTGCCGTTGCGCCCAACAGCACCGCCGCTTTCACCGTGTCTTTTGCCGCTTCGCCAAGCGGATCATAGGGGATGTGTTTATCGTAACCGCCTGCAATCAAGATCACCTTGCGGTCAAAAGCCTTCAAACCGGCAATTGTGCGAGACGGGCTGGAACCGATGGAATCGTTATACCATTTCACACCGTCGAGGGTACGCACCCATTCCGAGCGATGCTCCACGCCCCCGAATTCACGTGCAAAATCCGCAATGACCGAAGGGGCGACCTCATCACGCAAAGCGGCGATCGCGGCAAGGTAGTTTTCCACGTTATGCACACCGGGAATACGAATATCCCCGGCGGCGATCACCGCGGTCTCCTCGCCGTCACTTACGGCACAAAGCATACCGTCTGCACGCAAATACGCACCGTTTTGTGGCTTTTCGTTCCGTGAGAAGAAAGATACCGCCGAGGAGAGCCCTTCCCCAAACGTACGTGTAACCGCATTGTCCGCATTCAATACCGCGCGATCGTCCGCTTGTTGCCACGCCACCAAATTGCGCTTGGCATCGATGTATTCCTGCATATCGGTGTGCCAATCCAAATGATTGGGTGCCACATTGGTGACCACCGCTACGTGCGGACTTTGGGTCATCCCCGTCAACTGAAAACTGGATAATTCCACAACGGCGGCATCCTCTGCTTTCACTTCGTGAATGAACGGGAGCAATGCACGACCGATGTTGCCGCCCAACCACACGCGACGCCCTGCCCGTTCCAGCAATCGCGCCAAAATCGTGGTGGTGGTGGTTTTACCGTCCGATCCGGTCACCGCATAAATCGGCGCAGGACACAGCGAAAAGAACAGTTCCATTTCCGATGTGACGGTGATGCCGCGTGCCCGTGCCGCTTCAAACGGGGGTAAGTACGGTTTCATGCCCGGTGTACGCAAGATCAGATCGGCATCCAGATCATCCAAATACCCGTCGCCAAGGCGCAAAGAAGCGCCGGCCGATTCCAAAAGATCGGCTGTTTCGCCCAACTGTTCACGCGTGCGACGATCACACGCCGTCACGTTGGCCCCTGCCTTTAAAAACTGCTTCACAACCGGAGTGTTGTTGATCCCGATTCCGCAGATGATCACTTTTTTGCCGCGGACCTCCTCGAAAAAACGCTTTGCGCCGCCCTTTTCCAAGACAATTCCTCCCTTGGCTGAAAAAATTTAATTTCTCGTAAGAAAGATTCATATATTTTGTATTATACTGTTTATGGCGCAAAAGTGCAACCGCGAAACCAAAATTTTTGAAATTTCTTTTAACTCTGTATATTTTAGGTTGCATATTGTCGAAAAACGCGCTATTATAAATTATAATCATAACTATCAGAGAATGTGCAGAAAGGAACTTGATTGTATGTTCTTTTATGAAGGTCAATCCTGTCCTGTGTGCGGCGCACCCTTCCAAGAGACGGACGATATTGTCACCTGTCCCGTGTGCGGCGCACCACATCATCGCGCGTGTTGGCAACGCGACGGACATTGTCATTTTGAAGATACCCACGGCACACCGCAACAGTGGAACAATAAGCAAACCGCTGAAAACGAAACGGCACAACCGCAAAACCGTTGTCCCCATTGCGGCGCAGACAATGCCACCTATGCCGAGTTTTGCTCGCGTTGCGGAAAACCGTTGCAATCGAACGACTGGCGATCCGCACAGCCGCCGTACCAACAGCAAAAGCCGCCGTTTCACGAGTATTCGCCGTTCCACGTGGTGTACGATCCGCTGGGCGGCGTGCCGCACGACGAGCCGTTTGGCGAAGACACCACAGCGGAAGATCTGGCCATTGCGGTGGGCGGCAACACCATGTATTATCTCCCCCGTTTTCGCAAGATACGCGACGGTCGGTCGATACAATGGAATTGGGCGGCGTTTTTCTTCACGCCGTATTGGTTGCTGTATCGCAAGCAATACGTGGCAGGGGCGCTGATTACCTTATTCCATCTGCTGTACTTTGCGCTGAACTACGCCGTTTTCTATATGAGCGGAGCAAAGGATTTTATCTATTTGGACGATGCGTTCATGAAATCCTATGACGCAGGGTTTTTGCCGATTTTGTTCTTGCTTGCGGTGGCTATGGTGATGGTCCGCTTTCTGTTCGGTTTGTTTGCAAACCATTTATACCTGCGCACCTGCCAAACACGCGTGAAAAAAGCCAAGGAATCCTCTGCCTTCGACTATCGTGCTGCGTTGAAAAGCCTCGGCGGTGTATCCTTTGTGTGGGGCGCCGTATCCTACTTCGGTCTTAGTTTTGCCACCACGCTGATTCAAACAATTTTTGCCATGCTGTAATAATCCCCTCCCGTCTTATCATACGTTGAAAACGGGAGGGATTTTTTATGACGATCGGTTCCAAAAAATTTTCGTGGCGTGCCTTACTTTTTTTCGTCGGCACAGCCTTGGCGGCAGGTGTTCTCGGTGCTTTGCTCGGCGGTGATTTTTCGGTGGTACAACAATGGAATGCACCACCGCTCGCACCGCCTTCGTGGTTGTTTTTTCCTGTGTGGACGGTTCTTTACACCGCCATGGGAGTTGCCGCCTATCTTGTATGGCAAACGGGCGATATCGACCGCGCACAATCGATTGGTATCTACTTTTTGCAACTCGCCGTCAACGTGTTGTGGCCGCTCTTTTTCTTCCGTCTGCAATGGCGTTTGTTCTCCTTTTTTTGGATCTTGCTGTTGATCGCATTAGTTGCCTGCACCATTAAACGGTTTTCCAATCACTCCACTGCGGCGGCATGGCTGTTACTCCCCTATTTTGTGTGGTTGCTCTTTGCCGCGTATTTGAATGTGGGATACTATGTGTTGAACCGTTAACAAAGAAAAGCACCCTGCAAGGGGCGCTCACTTAGGGAGCATTCGCCTAAAACAAGGATTTTTTGCAGCATAATACGTCAAAATGCCACGGTACGCATCAGCGTTACCGTGGCATTTTTCCTTTTCTTCCATCAAAAAATCTCTTCAAACAAGTGTGTCGGTAATTTCTATGGCGCATAAAATGATCGTCGTTCATTTCCTGCACGAACTTCAAAATATCTGCCGGATTGCCAAGCGAAAATTCCGGCATCGGCATATTTTCAAAACAGATGGTTATATCCCACTCTTTTCAACGGAACGAAAACACCTGTTTGAGCAACGGCTGTGCACCTGTAATCGGATCTTTGTCCATCACGAGAATATCTGCCATATATTCGTCCCACGCCTTCACCACAGGGCTGTCGGCTTGTGTTTTGGCGGCAAAGTCAATGCCCTTCTCGCACTCATAATATCCAAACAATTCATTACCTACGTTCCAGATGGAATAATTCACGATACCGGCCTCGGTAAGCAACGCTTTCATATCCTCCGGCAATTGGTCGTGACGGCGTATATACTCGTCAATACACCCTTCTTTAATGGTTGCTTTCCACGCGTACTTTTCCATAGTTATCACCTCATAACATTTTTTACATTATACCATATTCCATTCAGTAGTGCAAGATAAAAATATATAAATAACGGGGCGTTCACGTAGGGATTATTCCTCCCTATGTGATCGCCCCGAAGGTGTCTGCTTACATCGGTTTGTCATGGGTTGCCGGATTTTCAATTACATTTCCTTCTTTTGTGAAGCGTGAGCCGTGACACGGGCAGTCCCACGAATGTTCAACGGAATTGTATTTAAGCGCACACCCCATGTGCGGACATCGCGGCGCCGTGGGTCTCAACATATTTACCGCCGTTTCGGTCATGTTCACCGCCAGTTGCGGATGCCACATACTGCGCGAGGGAGAAAAGACTTTGGCATATTCGTTTTCTTTGCCGCACACCGTATCTCGCAATATCTGTGCCGCCGCCATGGCAGACGTCATCCCCCACTTATTAAAACCTGTTGCCACGTATACGTGTGGCATCTTTTCCCCATATTGTCCAATATAAGGAATCCCGTCCAGCGTCATACAATCCTGCGTTGCCCAGCGTGCCGCCTCGCGGTTTTGGGGATAATGTTTTTGCGCAAATGTTTGCAATTCCTTCCAATTTCCGCCCGTTTTCCCCGTGCGGTGACTGCCACCGCCCAGCAAAAGTGTGTTATTATATTCGCGGAACGACAACCCTTTCATAGCGATATCCACATACATCCCGTGCGGTACACGCGCATGTTTGAGAGCCAAAACGTAGGAACGGTGCTGATACATTTTCATAAAATACAATCCGTGTGTATTGATAAACGGAAAATGCGTGGTAATAAGGATGTTTTCGGCAAAAATTCTTCCACGATTGGTAACCGCTCCGCCTTTGCACAGGCGAAGCACCTTTGTGTTCTCATAGATGGTAAGATCATCGGTCAATGCAAAGCCAAATTTCAACGGATGAAACTGCGCTTGATTGGCGATTTGCAACACCCCCTGCGTTTTTATCGGCAATGCGACCTGATGGCAAAAGGTATACGCCAACCCTAATC
>JAZONO010000095.1:0-4425 GCA_045654545.1 Acutalibacteraceae bacterium | reverse complement strand
TCGAAGAATGTAAACGGAGCCGATTTTTTCATCGGCAAGGCAAAAGCGCAGTAGATCCTTGCGGATTTACGAGCATTTTAACACAGCCGAGGGGAAAATCGGCCCGTTAACATCGGGTTCGGATATGCCTCCTCTGCTTATCCAACAGCATCACCAAAATCGGTATCAACACCAGTTGCACCACGATGCCGGGTATGGCGTTGAACAGCGCTCCTGCAAGGAACATCGCCATACCGAATCCTCCCACACACACAGACATGGCGGCACCCCATATCAACCGCCCCACCAACATCGCCGTGATCAGCGAGAGGTAGATATACGGTCTTTTACGCGGCAACAGGCGGTGCATTATCCCAGCCACCGCACCGTAGGCCGCCAACTCCGCCGCCATGCAAACGGCGTTGGGAAACAACGCCGGAGCACCGAGCGTGAACGCGCGAAACAGCGGTGCGATCAAGCCAACCGCCAATCCCCACGAACCGCCGCAGAAAAAGCCGCACAAAAGCACGGGAATATGCATCGGGCAGAGCATCGCACCAAACTGTTGGATCTGCCCCGTCAAAAAGGGTATAACGTAAGCGAGTGCCAAAAACAACGCCGATACAACCATTTTATACGAACGGTCACTCTTTCGCACGGCACACGCCCCCTTTCCCATTTATCGGCATTGTAACATAAAACACGACAGCAATCAAGTATCAAACGGCATCGTCGGGGTATACTAGGTTAAACCGTCGAATCCGAACTCCGTTTTGGATTTGTCAGTTTAACCTGTCCAAAAAAGCGGAGGTGTCGTATGGCAAACCGAGAATCCGTTCCCCCTTTCGGCCGAAAAGACAAGGTCGGCTACCTGCTCGGCAACGTGGCGAACGATCTGACGTTCACGATGGCGAGTATGTTCCTCACCGTGTTTTACACCGACGTATTGAAGATCAATGCCGCCTTGGTCGGCACGATGTTTTTGTTGGCGCGCGTGATCGATGCCTTCACCGACACCGCCATGGGGCGCATTGCCGACAAAGGTAAAACAGGCAAAGTCGGCAAGTTCAAGCCGTGGTTACGGCGCATGTGCGTCCCCGTGGCATTGTCGAGTTTCTTGATGTATCAAACCGCCGTGGCCGACGCCGCCGTGTGGGTGCGCATCACGTATATGTTCACAACCTACCTTTTGTGGGGGAGCGTGTTCTACACCGCCATCAACATTCCCTACGGCTCGATGGCATCGGTCATGAGCGACCGCGCCGACGACCGCACGGCGCTCTCCACCTTCCGCGGTGTCGGCTCGCTCGTCGTGCAGGTATTGGTGGGGGTCGTGATGCCGTTGTTCCTCTACACGAAATCGGCAAACGGGACCGAAGTGGTGAACGCCGCCGCCTTCCCCATCGCGGTATTGGTGCTCGCCGTGGCGGCAACGGTGTGTTACCTCTTGTGTTATCGCCTGTGCACCGAACGCATTGTTCCGCACAGCGAACACAAACGGGACGTTCCGTTTAAGCAGACCGTAAAAGCACTCGTCACCAACCGTGCGTTGATCGGCATCGTGATCGTATACGTGGCATTCCTCGGCGCACAAATGCTGAACCAGACCATCAACAACTATATCTTCAAAGATTATTTTAACAACACGTTGGGGCTCACCGCCATCAACGCCGCCGGGTTTCTCCCTGCGCTGGCGTTAGCCCCTGCCGCCGTGCCGCTGTCCCGCCGTTTCGGAAAAAAAGAGCTCGGCATATTCGCCGCCGTGGTCGGGGCTGTATCCTACGCCCTCTTGTTCCTGTTGCGCACCGAAAATATGTGGATCTACGTGGTGCTCTGCATTGTCGGCTCGCTCGGGTTCGGTCTGTTTAATCTGATCGTCTGGGCGTTTGTCAGCGACATCATCGACGATCACGAAGTGCGCACGGGACAACGCGAGGACGGCACGATCTACGCCGTTTGTTCCTTTTCGCGCAAGATCGGGCAGGCGATCGCCAGCGCGGTGGGTGCGTGGTCGCTGTCGCTGATCGGGTATGCGGAAGGAGCGGCAACGCAAACCGCCGCGGTCACCGACGGAATCTACACCGTCGCCACGCTGGCGCCTGCTGTGCTGTACGTCATTGTCGGTGCGGTATTGGCGTTCGTCTATCCGTTGAGCCGGCAGACCGTCCGCAAAAACGCGGAAATCTTGCAAGAACGGCGAAAAAAGGCGAAAAAATCTTTGTGAAAAGGGGTTGACAACCACCCACAAAGTGTGTATACTATAGTAACCGGTAACGCACCGGACATATCGCGGGGTGGAGCAGTTGGTAGCTCGTCGGGCTCATAACCCGAAGGTCGTGTGGTTCAAGTCCCGCCCCCGCAACCATAAAAATCACAACCCACATCCGTGGGTTGTGATTTTTCTTTGTTCCGAGGTGGGCTCGTTCCACTCGGTTTCGGGTTATGAGACCGACGAGCGTGGCTCGTTGGGTCGCGTTGCCGAGCGCCGCCTGTGGCGGAAACAGCGAGGCATAAGCGAGTGCCGCGGTTGAAATTCGCCGAGCGATAGCGAGGGGGCGAATTTCGGGCACCGCAAACGGGCAAGCAAACGCGAAGCGTTTGTGAGACCCTAAAAGGGAAATGCAACATCAACAAGAAAGTCCCTCCCACAACCCACATCCGTGGGTTGTGATTTTTCTTTGTCTTTTTTGAAGTGCGATTTCATAGATATCCTTTCCCCAAAACGACCTTTGGGAGGACTTGAACTATGTTTATTGAAAACAGTAGTTTTACAGTTGCTACTTACATTTAATTTGGTTAACAGCTATAGTGTGCCTGTGTTTATTAATTGGGTAATTGGGGGTGGCATTTGATAAACATTATGTTGTGCCTATGATTATCGGTAAAATCACTTCCGGTATTTGTGCTGTACTTTTGGCTCTTTTAATTTATAAAAGCGATGTTCAAGAAACTAAAAAAACAGCGGATATCTAAATCGGTGCAAGATGCTTCATAACAAGCATCGTACAGCACGTCGCACTTTTCGGAAATATCTTGAAAATATTTTGGTAAAAATCGTTGACAGTAGAATGAAATTCTGTTATAACGGCCTTGCAATCACTTTCCACGTTGTCGAGAGTTTGCAGGGTGAAAACCGGGTGGCATTGTCGAAGTATTTTAACATGTCCATCAACGAAAGGAAGTCGTTTTTCGATGAAAACAGCATACGACCACAACAGAGAACAGATTCAAAAGGTGACCCCCTCTATGTCCTATGACGGCGGCTCGCTCACCGCGTGGCAAGCGGCGGCAAAACAAAAACTGTCCGAACTTCTGGGCATGGACAAATTTGAAAAAGTGGATCCTGATCTTAAGGTGGAATACGAGAAAAAGATCGACGGTGCAACCGAGATCCGCTTCACCTTTCAAAGCGAAGAAGGCTACCGTGTGCCGTGTCATCTGTGGCTTCCCGACGGGGTGGATAAACCGCCCGTTATCGTTTGCCTGCAAGGACATTCCAGCGGTATGCACATTTCGCTGGGCAGACCGAAATATGCCGGCGACGAAAACTCCATAAGCGGCGGTGACCGCGATTTTTGTGTGCGCGCGATCAAAGAGGGATTTGCGGCAATCGCCATGGAGCAGCGCAACTTTGGCGAGTGCGGCGGCGACGATAAGGGACCGCATTGCGCGGAATCCAGCATGACCGCCCTTATGATGGGGCGCACCACGATCGGCGAACGCGTATGGGATATTTCCCGTCTGCTGGACGTGATCGAAAGCGACTTTGCCGATAAGGTGGACGCTACGAAGATGTGCTGCATGGGCAACTCCGGCGGCGGCACAGCGACCGCGTATGCCGCGGCGATGGACGACCGTCTGGTGCTGGCAATGCCGTCGTGTGCGATGTGCACCTTCAAGGATTCCATCGGTGCGATGCCGCACTGCACTTGCAATTACGTGCCCCACATTTCGGAATATTTTGATATGGGCGATCTGATGGCGATGGCGCACCCCGCCTATTTTGTGCAGGTGTCCGGTAAGGAAGATCCCATCTTTCCCCTGTTCGGCGCCGAACAGGTTTTCGAAAAAGGACGCCTGGCATACGGCGCAGATGCCGACCGTTGCGTGCTGGTGAAGGGCAACGGCGGACACCGCTTTTATGCCGACGATGCCTGGTCTGTCGTGCACAAGTTGCTCGGCGTATAAATCAACAAAAACAGCCCTCACCCTACGGTGGGTGCTTTTCACTGTTTAATCATACCTCAACCCCTCTTCCCTATTGACACGGGACTGTATTTCTGGTAATATAAGACCAAATATAACCGCTGAGAGGGGTATCAATATGTCTCGTTATGTCATTACCGATTACGGTGTCGCAAGCGATTGCCTTGAACTGCAAACCGAAAAGATCCAAGCCGTTTTTGACCTTTGCAAAGAAAACGGCGGCACGGTGGTCATCCCGAA
>JAZONO010000094.1:0-1576 GCA_045654545.1 Acutalibacteraceae bacterium | reverse complement strand
GATAATGCTGTTTGTTGTGCCGAATCTTACGGTGTAGCCGATAATAACGTCGTTTGGTGTAACCGTTGTTTCGGGGATCTCTCTGTCCGAACCTTCGTAATCATTGGTCATAGAATCGTGATTCTTATATTCACTTGCCGCAGTACCGTAAGCGAGAATATCGTTGATGAGAGCTACGAGAGCCGCATCGTCGGGGTGTTTTTCAAGAAGATTGTTCAGATTATCTTCAACGCTGTACTTTTCCTCATATCCGTGACTTGCAACCTCCACACCGTCATAGTACAGCTTGGCGTAGATGTTGTCGCCCATGCACTGGGGGGTGATGCCTTCGAGAACGAAACAGTAGGTGTTTTCCTCATCCGCTACGGGAGTCGCCTCCACGTCTTTCAGCACGCCGAGGAAAAGGAACTGCATCGTAAGCTTACTGTTATCAATCGGTTCAAGCGTTTTCACAAAATACTTCATCGAGATGTCGCCGCCGATATTGAGCTGCTGACCAACAATTTTGAAATTGGGTTCATTGCACTCTGTGCATACGTTATCGACGATGGTGTGACCGCCCACCTCGCCATAGCTTTCGTCGCAGTTTTCGCAAACTGCCTGAGTGGTGCAGGTAGCAGTGCCGCCGGTGTGATTTTCGGTGGCAGTTTCGCCACAGACCGTACAAGTGTAGCTGTGGGTGCCATTGCCATTGTCGGTGTAAGTGGCGTTTTCAGCAGGCGTATGGGTCAGAGTGATGTTCTTGAATTCGTTTGTGAATCTGACCTTCCAAGTGTTAGTGTCAAGGTCTGGGATATACGTGCTATTCATTTGTCCGCAGTTGAGAATCAAATCACAGCCGCCTACCTCTTTACCGACCTGAGCAAACATAACTCCGCCCGTCTCATTTACTTCTGTAAGTACAGATCCAAATGTGATTGTTTTTAAGAACCAAGTTCGGTGAAAAGCCTCATCCCCCAATTTTATAACTTTGGGAAGAGTAATGCTGTTAAGTGCCCATGCACTATAAAACTCTTGATCAACGATTTCCGTTACATCGGGAAGAATTAAATCAATCTTGCCGTTATAAGGATTATTCTCTTCGTAATCATCCGAACCCGACAAACGATAAATTGCTTCGCCAATAGCAGTATTTGTCCACGAGCCCATATCAATCATAGCCGGTGTTTCGCCTGTTACGATAATCGTGGTAATTCCGCTATCCACATAAGCTTTGAGTTGGTCTACCAGAGCGTTGATATCTTCTTCAGTAGCTGTGGTTTTGCCACCCAAGGCGCCGTCTATAACGGCTATAACGGTCGCTCCGCAAATACAATCATAACCATCGGGAACAGCAGTATGCTTTTCGTTATCCACTTTCACATAACCGCACTTGGAGCAGACCACATCGTGCGTTCCGTCGCCATTGTCGGTATACTCGAAGGAGCAACCGTCGTCGCAAACGATGTATGCGCCGTCTGCGGTGATGAGGATTTTGAACTCGTATTCTTCGCCATCCTTGAAGGTAAGTCCACCTTCGGGAACAAGAACTTTCTTCCAAGGTTCGGTAGTTCCGAATCTATCATAAAAATGAATA
>JAZONO010000093.1:0-6240 GCA_045654545.1 Acutalibacteraceae bacterium | reverse complement strand
CACACGGCCCATAATCCCGCCGATGGTGGTGATCTGGTCGCCCACGCGCACGTCATCGCGCATGCGCTGTTCTTCCTTCTGGCGCTTTTTCTGCGGACGGATCATGATGAAATACATCAAAGCAAACATCACGACCAGCATGATGATGCCATAGGTACTGCTGTTCATAATTCGTTTCCTCCCAAGTTACATATTAAATTAAGTATACACCATTTTTCTCGCTTGTGCAAGGGGAAAATGCCGAATTTACTTAAATTTAACAAAAATCAAATGCGGCGATCCAGCACCTCACGGTATTCGCGGTAAAACGCATCGAACGTGCCGTTATCCAACGCGTCGCGGATCTTTTCCATCAGGGTGTTGTAAAAATACAGATTGTGTGCCACACACAGCCGCATCGCGAGCATTTCGTTCGCTTTGAACAGATGGTGGATGTAAGCGCGCGAATGACGGCGGCAGGTGGGACAATCACATTCCTCGTCCAACGGCAGCAGATCCTTTTCGTATTTCGCATTGAACAAATTGCGGCGCCCTTTCCAGGTGAACACGTGGGCGTGGCGTGCGTTGCGCGCAGGCATCACGCAATCAAACAAATCGATGCCGCGTGCCACCCCTTCCAAAATGTTCACGGGTGTGCCGACACCCATCAAGTAACGGATCTTATCTTTCGGGGCAAACGGTTCCACCGCTTCCAGTATGCGATACATATCCTCCGCAGGTTCGCCCACCGCCAAGCCGCCCACGGCGTAACCGTCCAGATCCATGGCGGCTATCTCTTTCATGTGGTTCACACGCAGATCGTCGAAGGTGCATCCTTGGTTAATGCCGAACAGCAGTTGCTTCGGATTCACCGCATCCGCCGAAGCGTTCAACTTCGCCATTTCCTCCTGACACCGCGTGAGCCACCGTGTGGTGCGTGCGCAGGATTTTTCGGAGTATTCGCGCGTGGCAGGGTTTTCCACACACTCGTCAAACGCCATCGCGATGGTGGAGCCGAGATGGGATTGAATCCGCATGCTTTCCTCGGGCCCAATGAACAGTTTTCGCCCGTCGATGTGCGAGGCAAAATCCACCCCTTCCTCGCGAATCTTGCGAAGCCCTGCCAGCGAAAACACCTGGAATCCGCCGCTATCGGTGAGGATGGGGCCGTTCCATCCCGTGAACTTGTGCAGACCGCCTACCTCGTGCACCAGCCCGTCGCCCGGGCGCAGGTGCAGGTGATAGGTGTTGCACAGCATCACCTGACATTTCAAGTCGGCGAGATCATAGGCAGACACCGCCCCTTTGATCGCGCCGCAGGTGGCAACGTTCATAAACGCAGGGGTCTGCACCGTGCCGTGCGGCGTTTCAAACACGCCGCGGCGCGCCGCCCCTTCGGTTTTTTGTATGGTGAGTTTGGAATTCGACATAGTGTTACTCCTTACACGATCAACATGGCATCGCCGAAACTGAAGAAACGGTAGTTTTCCGCCACCGCGTGGTCGTATGCCGCCATGGTGTGTTCATATCCTGCAAAAGCCGAAACCAACATGATCAGCGTGCTTTCGGGCAGATGGAAATTGGTGAGCAGTCCGTCCAGCACTTGGAATTGATAGCCGGGATAGATGAAGATCTCGGTCCATCCTTCGGCTGGGCAGATAACCCCGTTGGTCATGCCGATGCTTTCCAGCGTGCGGCAACTGGTCGTACCCACCGCGATCACCCGTCCGCCGCGCGCTTTGGTGCGGTTGATCAGATCGGCGGTTTCGGGGGAGAGGGTAAAGTGCTCCGAATGCATCTTGTGGTCGGCAATATTGTCCACCTTCACGGGACGGAAGGTGCCAAGCCCCACGTGCAAGGTGACAAACCCGATCTCCACACCCATATCGCGCACCTTTTGCAGCAGTTCGGGTGTGAAGTGCAACCCTGCCGTGGGAGCGGCGGCGGAACCGCGTTCACGGGAATACACCGTTTGATACCGTTCTTGATTTTCCAGTTTTGCTTTGATATACGGCGGCAAAGGCATTTGCCCGATGGATTCCAGCACTTCGTAGAAATTCCCCTCATAGGAGAATTTCACCAAGCGATTGCCGCCTTCCAACACGTCCAGCACGTCGGCGATGAGCGCGCCGTCGCCAAACGACAGGCGAAACCCCGGCTTTGCCTTTTTGCCGGGACCTGCCAACACTTCCCACACGTCGTTGCCGTGCGGTGTAAGAAGCAACAATTCCAGCGGCGAGCCGGTATCCGCGCGGCACCCGTACAAACGTGCCGGCAACACACGGCTGTCGTTCAAAATGAGGCAGTCGCCCGGGCGCAAATAGTCGAGCAGATCGTAAAAATGACGGTCTTGCAACGCGCCGTTTTCGCGCCCCATCACCAGCAAACGGGAATGGTCACGCGGTTCGATCGGCTCTTGTGCAATCAAATTATCGGGCAAATTGTAGAAAAAATCGTGCGTATTCATAAATAATTTTCGCCGTCCTGAAAAAATTAAAGTGGGGTGTTGACATTACACTCCTATAATGCTACAATGAACAAAGAAAAAAGTCAAGCATATAATTTTGAGTAGAGGCGCGTTTGCGAAAAGTATCTTGTGGGAGACGCCCGGTCGCAGAACACAGGGGAAAGGCGTTGACGCCGAAGGGTCTGCTATGCGGGCAAGGCAGGTTCCTGGCTGTACGGTCAATAGCCGTCCGGCTGTCATCGGAAACGGTGGAGTGCTATTCACAAAGCAATGTACTTTGGGGATATCCGCCGGTTTTCTGTAACCGGCTTTCTTTTTTGTATGCGGACGAACAGTGTGAAAGGATATGATTTGTCATGAAAAAGTATCGTGTAGGTGTTATTGGCGGAACGGGCATGGTCGGTCAGCGCTTTTTGTCGTTGCTCGAAAACCATCCGTGGTTTGAACTGACGGCGATTGCCGCCAGCCCCCGTTCGGCCGGAAAGACCTATGAAGAAGCGGTGGGCAACCGTTGGGTTATGAAAACTCCGTTGCCGGAGAAATATAAGTCCATCGTGGTGGAGGATGCGGCAAACGTGGAAGCGGTCACCGCAAAGGTGGATTTCGTGTTCTGCGCCGTGGATATGCCCAAAGCGGAGATCCGTGCGTTGGAAGAAGCGTATGCCAAAGCGGAATGCCCTGTGGTGTCCAATAACAGCGCGCACCGCTTCACCCCCGACGTGCCGATGGTCATTCCGGAACTCAATGCCGATCATCTGGACGTCATTCCTGCACAGCGTGCGCGTTTGGGTTCCAAGCGCGGTTTCGTGGCGGTGAAATCCAACTGCTCGTTGCAAAGCTACGTGCCGGCCCTGTTTCCGCTGGATAAATTCGGTGTGAAGCGTGCGGCGGTGTGCACCTATCAAGCGATTTCGGGCGCAGGCAAGACGTTTGAGCGTTGGCCCGAAATGGTGGATAACGTGATCCCGTACATCGGCGGCGAGGAAGAGAAGAGCGAGCAAGAGCCGTTGAAGATCTGGGGTAAGGTGGAAAACGGCGAGATCGTCCCTGCCAAGACCCCGGCATTCACCGCCCAGTGCTTGCGTGTCCCCGTGAGTGACGGTCACTTTGCCGCAGTGTTTGTGGAATTTGAAAACAAGCCGTCCAAAGAAGAGATCCTCGACGTGTGGGCGAATTTCAAGGGCCGTGCACAGGAGTTGGAGTTGCCCTCCGCTCCCAAGCAGTTCCTGCATTACTTCACCGAGGATAATATGCCCCAGACCAAATTGAATCGCGACCTCGAAGGCGGTATGGCGATCTCGCTCGGTCGTCTGCGTGAGGATACGCAGTACGATTACAAGTTCGTGGGTCTCTCGCACAACACGTTGCGCGGTGCGGCAGGTGGTGCGGTTCTGCTGGCAGAACTGCTCTGCGCCGAAGGGTACATGGACTAATCTCTATTTAAGGGGAGTACAGTTATGAGTAAAAAAACCATTTTCACCGGTGCCGGTGTGGCCATCGTCACGCCGATGAATCCGGACGGAAGTGTCAATTTTGAAAAGTACCGTGAACTGATCGAATGGCAGATTCAAAACGGTACGGATGCCATCATCACCTGCGGCACCACGGGCGAATCCTCCACGTTGGATCACGAAGAGCACGTGGCGGTCGTTCGTGCGGCGGTGGAGCAGACGGCAGGGCGTGTTCCCGTCATTGCCGGCACGGGCTCGAACGATACGGCATACGGTATAAAACTGTCGCTGGAAGCCAAGGAACTCGGCGTGGATGCCCTCTTGTTGGTGACGCCTTACTACAACAAGACGTCCCAGCGCGGTCTCATTGCGCACTACACCGCGATTGCCGATGCGGCGGATCTGCCCATCATTCTCTATAACGTGCCGTCGCGCACGGGTGTGAACATTCAGCCTGCCACGGTGGCAGAACTGGCAAAGCACCCCAACATCGTGGCGGTGAAGGAAGCGAGCGGTAGTTTGAGCGCGGTGGCGGAGATCGCGTCGCTGTGTGACATCGACATCTATTCCGGCAACGACGATCAGATCGTGCCGATCCTTTCGCTTGGCGGTAAGGGTGTCATTTCGGTGCTGTCCAACGTGATTCCGCAGGAAACGCACGACATCTGCCAAAAGTGGTTTGACGGTGACGTGGAGGGTAGTCGCAAATTGTTCCTCCATTATCTGGAACTGGCGAATGCGCTGTTTATGGACGTCAACCCCATCTCGGTGAAGGATGCGATGAATTTGATGGGTATGCAGGTGGGCGAATGCCGTCTGCCGCTCATCACCATGGCTGATCCGATGAAGGAGAAATTGGCGGCGGTACTTAAAAAGTACGAACTGATCTGAGAGGAAGAAAAAGGATATGACAAAGCTGCTGCTGTGCGGCTGTAACGGAAAGATGGGTCGTGCCGTCACCGCGTGTGTGGCAGGCCGCTGCGATTGTGAGATCGTGGCCGGCATCGACCTGAACACCGAAAGCCACGCGGGCTATCCCGTGTATGCCAACCCGATGAACTGTATGGCTGAGCCGGAAGCGCTGATTGATTTCTCGCATCCCTTGGCATTGGATAAAACGCTGGAATACGCCAAGGCGCACAACATCCCGGCGGTACTGGCCACCACGGGATATTCCGAAGAACAGATTGCCGCGATCCACGAAGCGGCAAAGGAGATCCCCGTGTTCTTCACGGCGAATATGTCGATGGGCGTGAACCTGCTCGCTGAACTTTGCAAAAAAGCGGCGCAGGTTCTGGGTGCGGATTTCGATGTGGAGATCATCGAAAAGCACCACAACCAGAAGATCGATGCCCCTTCAGGCACGGCGTTGATGCTGGCGCACGCGGTGGAGGAAGGGCTCGACTACGAGCCGACGTATGTGTACGATCGTCAGTCGGTGCGCCAAAAGCGCGATCATCACGAGATCGGCTTTTCCGCCATTCGCGGCGGCAACATTGTGGGCGAGCACGAGGTGATGTTTGCAGGACATGACGAAATCGTGACCTTGACTCACTCCGCCCGTTCCAAAGAGGTGTTTGCCGTGGGTGCGGTGAACGCGGCGTTGTTTATGGTCGGTAAGTCTGCCGGACTGTACACCATGGCCGATTTGGTAAAATGATAAAAAGGTTTCTGTGCATGCGATGCACAGCAACTTTTTTCATTACAGCGTATATTCCTTGTAAATTTCGCCGTCCAAGGTTTTCCACAAAAGGGTGTTGTCCTCGATTGTCATGTATCCGTGCGGCGAATTCTCTTTTGGAATGGAAACCGAGCCGGGATTGACGTAGAGATTGCGGTTTCCAAACGGCTCACACACGGGCACATGGGTGTGTCCGTGCAACAGAATATCGCCCTCGCACAGCGGCGGCGGTGTTTTGGTGTTGAACACGTGTCCGTGGGTGGCATAGATCAGGCGATCGCCCACGGGGATCACCGCGTAATCCGCCAGAATGGGGAAATCCAGCACCATCTGATCCACCTCGGTGTCGCAGTTGCCGCGTACGCACAACAGACGGTCGCGCAACGGGTTGAGCAGCGCAATCACCTCTTTGGGCGCATAGTGGGGCGGCAGGTCGTTGCGCGGTCCGTGATACAAAATGTCTCCGAGCAACAAAAGACGATCCGCCTGTTCTTGTTCAAACGCATTCAGTAATTTGGCGGCATACCCTGCCGCACCGTGAATATCCGAAGCGACGATCCATTTCATAAAAACCACATCCTTTTCTCATAGAATAGCACAGATTCTTCTGAATTGCAATTCCCTTGAAAAGAAAAATGAAATATGATATAATTATTTTACCT
>JAZONO010000092.1:0-5653 GCA_045654545.1 Acutalibacteraceae bacterium | reverse complement strand
ACTCTATGTCTTACAAGGTTTGGCAACAAGGAGACAGGGCAAATCGTGGCGAAAAACCGATTTCTCCCTATGCGAGCGCCCCGAAGGCGTTTCCCGTTTGGCGTGTTCAGATTAATCTATGTATTCCTCCCGTTTAATACCGAACATGCGGCGCAAGATACCGCGAAACATTTTCGGACTGCGTACCACCACGATCTTCATACACACAACTCCTCTCATCGACTGCGCACGCGAGAACATCCAAGAAGCACGAGCGCCAACGCCGCAAACACCAAAATCCCTTGCGGCGGAAACACAATGGCAATCAACATCCCTGCTCCGAATGCGGCACAGCACCCGCTCACTCCGTACGGTTTACGTCTACGCATCACCGACACCCCTTCTCGTGTTCTCCGTTACATTCCATCCTATGACAAAACGAGAAAACGGTGCAAAAAAATATGAAAGCCTTGCATAGAAGGCTTTCATATTATTTCTTATTCAGTTTCCATTCTTCCAGTTTCGCGGCATCCTCCATCATTGCCACGTAACTTTCATAGCGTGTGCGTGCAATGGCACCCGTCTCCACCGCCGCTTTCACCGAGCACCCCACCTCTTTCACGTGGGCGCAAGAAGTGAAACGGCATTTGCCGAAATGCGGCAGAAACTCGCGAAAACAAAACGGAAGATCCTCACGCAAAATGGGTTCTACCTGCTCCATATCCAGCGAGGAAAAGCCGGCGGTATCCACCAAATATCCTCCGCCCGACAGCGGATAGAGTTGTGCGGTGCGAGTGGTGTGACGACCGCGCCCCAGTTTTTGGCTGATCTCCCCCGTCGGCAACGCCAACGCAGGGCAAATGCAGTTGAGAAGCGAGGATTTGCCAACACCCGAATTCCCCGTGAACACACTCACCTTTCCTTGCAGATAGGTTTGCAAGGGCAAAACACTTAGGGGGTCACGCGCGGTGAGAGTGAAGGTGGTAAACCCACTTTGGCGATAGGTTTCCTCCAACTGACTTGCATCAGCCAGATCGCTTTTGTTGATCACGATGATCGGTTCAATGTCGTTTTTCTCCGCCACAGCAATCAGTTTATCCATCACCAACGTGTTCGGTAACGGCTGTGCCACGGAGGCCACAATCACCAATAGATCCAGATTTGCCACGGGCGGACGCACCAACGCGTTGCGGCGCGGCAGGATCTCGGTTAAAAAACCGGTACCGTCCTCTTGGAACTCCACGCTCACGTGATCGCCTGCCAAGGGGGTGATGTGTTCACGGCGAAAGCGACCGCACGCGCGGCATTCCACTTCGCGCTCCTCCACCAACACCGTGTACAGACCACCGACACCCTTTAATACCAATCCGTTCATTTGATCCATATCCGTTACCACGCAGAAGTCGGCGTTGTTGTTGTTGCTGTTGTCGTCGTGGTCGTGGTCGTGGTCGTGGAGGTGTCGGAATCCACACCGCCCATCACGTCGTCCGTGGGGGTGGTAATATCCTCGGGCAAGGTCGTGCCGGTGGAAGTTGTCGTCGTGGTCAAGGGATAAAACACATCCTGCGTGGCCACACCCGTTGTGGCATCCACCGTGTAGCTGGCATAGATCTCATACGCCGCCATCGTTTCGTTCTTAATGCGGAAGGTTACGATATAACTTTCCGTCTGCTCTTGGAAGAGGAAGTCGTGGCTCGTTTTGCCCGGCGAAACCAGAACACTGGTGTTCAGTTCGGGGTGTGCAAAGGAGTTGATATACACTTCCAGCGAAACCAGACCGTTTTCCTCCGGCAAGGGGAGGTTGATCGTGACATCGCGCAGACCGCTCGACACCGCAAAATCCACCACTGTGCCAACAGGCAGTTCGGTGCTGGCAACCGGTGTTTGCTCAAACACACGGCCGGCTTCGTATTCGGGATGGTTCTTTTGCACCACGTTGCCCACCACAAACCCTTCGGCTTGCAGTGCTGCACGCGCTTCTTCTTCGGTCATATAATCCAAGTTCGGGACCAGTTTGGTTGTTTCTTCCGCACCCGATCCGTCGCTGTAATACACCGTCACCGTGCTGCCGTACGGAATCTTATCGGGATAGGCCGGTTGAGTCAGTACCACCGTATCAATTTCCTGTTTGCTGGGCATCTTTTCCAGTTTCACTTTGAAACCGAGACTTTCCAAACGGCTTTCAAAATCGCGCTTGTTCATATTTTCGCTCAACACTTCCGGTACTTCCACCAGATTCGGACCGCGACTGATGGTGAGTTTCAACGTGTCGCCGTCTTCCAGCGTTGCTTTGGCTTTGGGATCGGTTTCAATGATGGCATCTGCTTCGTATTCGTCGTCGTATTGATACGACACTTGGATATTGATGGTGGCAAGTTCCGGATATTCCGTGCGGAAGCTCTCTTCATCAACGAACTTCTTACCGATCAGGTTGGGAGTTTTGAGCAAATCGTCATCTTTGTTACCGTCACCGCTCAAAATGCCGCCGAACAGTTGAAATGCCAATCCGAAAATGGCGATCAACACCAATGCCGCTGTGATCGCCGCCAGAATCGGCAGGATCGGGAAGCGGCGACGCACCGCTTCCTCTTCTTCCTCTTCCTCTTGTACAATCTGCTTTTCCTTTTCGCGCACTTTGGCGATCGTTTCCACAAAACGGGTGGGCGTTTCATCCACAAAGACGTACTTATACTCAAAATGAATGCTGGGGTTGCGCTTGAATTCGTCGATATCGTAGAGCATCTCTGCCGCCGACTGATACCGCTTGGAGGGATCCTTCTGCATTGCCTTCATGGTGATCTCTTCCAAGCCTTCGGGGATGGAGGGGTTCACCTCGCGCGGCATCGTAGGGGTAGATTGCATCTGCATAATTGCCACCGAAACGGCGTTGTCCGCTTCAAACGGCAATTTGCCCGTCAACATCTCATACAGCATCACACCGAGCGAATAGATGTCCGCTTTTTCATCGGTGATCGCACCGCTCGCCTGTTCGGGACTGATGTAATGCACCGAACCGATCGCACGCTCGCTGTCGGTGCGTATCTCGTTGCGCGAGAATTGTGCGATACCAAAGTCCGTCACCTTGATCGTGCCGTCGGACAACAGCATGATGTTCTGCGGTTTAATGTCGCGGTGAACAATGCCTTTGTCGTGTGCATGTTGCAGGGCACGCAACACCTGCACCGTGAAGTGAACCGACTCTTTCCACGGCAAAGCCTTCTTCTGGTCGATATACTCCTTCAAGGTGATACCGTCGATGTATTCCATCACGATGTACTGCAGTTTTTCGCCAAAGCTCACGTCGTACACGCGCACAATGTTGGGGTGCGAAAGGATGGCGATCGCCTTGGACTCGTTTTTGAAACGGCGCGTGAACTCCTCGTTTGCGAGGTATTCCTCTTTCAAAATCTTAACCGCCACCACACGGTCATCAATATTGTCGTAGGCTTTGTATACGTACGCCATACCGCCCACGCCGATGATCTCTTTGATCTCATAACGACCGTCCAGCCGTTTTCCAATGTACTTATCCATGTCCGCCATCCTTTCTGGTTGAATCCGGTAAGATAACTGCGACCGTGATATTGTCGCTGCCACCGCTCATATTGGCGGCGGCAATCAGCCGATCGGCGATCTCATCTTTACCGGAGGAATACGCTATGATATTTATCTCATCCGTGTCTACCATGTTGGTAAGACCGTCGGTACAGAGCAACAGCATCCCGTTTTCCGGATACGGGAGTGTGGTGAAATCACATTCCACCGTGGCTTCCACCCCCAACGCACGCGTAATGAAGTGCTTGCGCGGATGGTTTTTGGCTTGTGCAGGGGTCAATTTTCCGTTTTCGATCATCTCTTGCACCACCGAGTGATCGGTGGTGATCTGTTCAATGCGGCGATCCTTGCGTGTCAGGCAGTATGCACGGCTGTCTCCCACGTGCGCCACACACACCTGATCGTTACACACCACCGCCACCACCATCGTGGTGCCCATTCCCCGTAACGTGGGATCTTCCAGTGCGGCGTCGTAGATTTCCGCATTGGCCGCTGATACAGCGGATTCCAATATGTTGTGTATGGAATCGAGTGTCATACTGTCGCGGTAATTTTCCACCAGCCGTTCCGCCACGACTTTGGCGGCGATGGCACTGGCAATATTGCCGCCGTTTGCACCGCCCATACCGTCACATACCACGGCAAACAGCGTGGTGTCCGACAGCGTGCCGCAGACGAATGCATCTTGATTGCTTTCGCGCACACGCCCCACGTCGGTCCTTCCGTAAACGCGCATCAGAGATCCCTCCTTTCGGTTGATTGTTGATCCGCCGCACGGCGGAGCTGCCCACAAGAGGCGTTAATGTCCGATCCTAACGTACGCCGCACCGTAACGGGAATTCCACGGGCGGCCAATATGGCAGAGAACGCTTTGATGCGTTCCATTTTACTTCGTTTTTGGTTTTTTCCTTCCACTTCGTTCACGGGAATCAAGTTTACGTGGCACAGCATGCCGCGCAGGCGTTTTGCCAGTTCTTCGGCGCACGCATCGCTGTCGTTCACTCCGTCGATCATGGCATATTCAAACGAAATGCGACGTCCCGTGGTTTCGGCATAGGTGCGACACGTGTCAAGCAGTTCTTCCACCGGCCACCGTTTGTTGATCGGCATGGTGCGTGAACGAATCTCGTTATTCGGTGCGTGAAGCGACACCGACAAGGTCAGTTGCAGGTCCTCTTCCATCAAACGGCGGATACCGTCCACCACACCGCAAGTGGATAACGATACGTGGCGCATCCCGATATGTACACCGTCCGGCTCGGAAAGCATACGCAAGAAACGAAGGACGTTGTCGTAATTATCCAGCGGTTCGCCCATCCCCATCAACACGACAGAGGACACGCGCACGCCGCGATCGGCCTGCGCCGCTTCGATCTGCGCCATCATTTCCGCCGCTGACAGATCGCGTATCAAACCGCCCATGCCTGTGGCACAGAAGGTGCATCCCATACGGCACCCAACCTGGGTGGACAGACATTGCGACCATCCGTGGTGATAGTGCATCAGCACCGATTCCACCGTTTCGCCGTCTGCCAAACGGAACAGATATTTCACCGTTTCGTCTTTTTGGGATTCCAAGCGGCGCTCAATCGTCACCGCCGGAATACAACATTCTGCCGTGAGCCACGCCTTCAAATCGGCAGGCAGGTTGGTCATACGTTCAAAATCGGTCACGCCGCGATCCAGCCAACTCGCCACCTGGGCGGCGCGAAACGCAGGGAATCCCGCCGCTGTTACAACGTTCTTCAATTCTTCACGGGGCATGGATTTGATATCGAACAAAGCGGGATCTCACCTCTTATTCTGCAGTGGATGTACAGGTAAATGCGGCTATGAAGAAGCCGTCGGTTTCGTGAACGGCAGGGATCAACGTGCGACACCAATCGGGCTCGCCCAGCACACTTTCGGGCACACCCGAAAGCGCACGCGGTGCAAACTGCGGATGGGTTTGCAAAAACCACTCCGCCACCGCACGGTTTTCATCGGGATTTAAGGTGCAGGTGGAATATTGCAACACACCGCCCACCTTCGTGAGTTTCGCCGCTTCGCTCAAGATCCGGCGTTGTAAGGGTGGCAGATCGGCACACGAAGCAGGATCTTTGTATCGAATTTCGGGTTT
>JAZONO010000091.1:0-4736 GCA_045654545.1 Acutalibacteraceae bacterium | reverse complement strand
TCATAGTTTTGAATGTGATGATATTCTCTTGGCATACAAAATCCCCCTATGGTAGTTTCTTTTATTCTACCATAGGGGGCTCTTTTTTACTATTGTCCGTTTTTACTGGACTTGTTCAGAAGCGTTCACATCGCTTTTTTTGTGTTACCTTGGTCGAAACAGAAACACGCGGCAGGGTTTCCCACGCTCGCGGCATTTGTCAATGACGAATTTGGTGCCGTGGGAATACCCGTCCCAAAACGCCAAAACGGTATCGCTGTAATCAATAATCGTAATGTTGCGGCACAGCGGTGCACGCCGCCCAAGGGTGGCGTAATTCGGCAAGAACTCGGTCAATTTCAACCCGTGCGCACGGGCATACGCCACCGCCGAACTGTCCACGCCGCGCGCACCACCCGACACGATCTCGGTCACGTTTTCGGGCAAATATTTCTCCAAATTCGGTACGGTCAACCCACGCGATCCGATCACCGCCACCTTCATACACTCACCTCCCGTGCGAACATCTGTTCTTATTGTAGCATGCTTTCGGCGGTTTGGCAAGTATTTTTTTGCGACACCGGGATATACTGGCAAAAGGGAGGCGAGTGTATGGCATATTTGCAGGTGGACGGATTGCGCAAAGTGTATCGGCAGGGCGAGCGGGAAACGGTGGCGCTCGACGGGGTGTCCTTCACGGTGGAACGCGGCGAAATGGTGGCGATCGTGGGGCGGTCGGGTTCGGGCAAGTCCACCTTGATGCATCTGCTCGGTTGTCTGGACAGCCCCACCGACGGACGGTATTGGCTGAACGGGCAGAACGTGGCATCTTTGCCACGCCGTAAACTCGCCGGCATCCGCAATCGGGAGATCGGGTTTGTGTTTCAGCAGTTTCATCTGATCGGTAGTTTAAGCGCGGTGGAAAACGTGGAGTTGCCGCTGTTGTATCGCGGCATGAGCGCCGCGGCACGGCGCGAGCGAGCGGTGGAATGTCTGTGCCGCATGGGGTTGCAGGATCGCTTGCAACACAAGCCGAGCGAATTGTCGGGCGGTCAGCAACAGCGCGTGGCGATCGCCCGTGCGGTGGCAGGCGATCCCTCCCTGCTGTTGGCGGATGAGCCGACGGGGAATTTGGATGCCGCCTCGGCGGTGGAGGTGATGGATTGCCTGCACCGTCTGCACGAAAACGGGCGCACCGTGTTGCTCATCACCCACGACAACGCGTTGGCAAACACCTTGCCGCGCCGCCTGCGCCTGGCGGCAGGGCGGCTGGAACCTTGATGCCGTCGACGCAGGACGAGGCGCCTTTTTACCTTCGTTTTTGGTGAAAACGCCTGTGGCAAAGCCCCCTCAAAATCTGCTGTAACAGAAGGCAGAAATGAGGTGGTTCGATTGTTCAAAGCAGGAGGCAGAGCACCTTTTGTACGAGGAGATCGCTCACGTGACGGAGATTCCCCCTGCCGATGTAATCGCGTACATTGAAAATGCGTTGAACGGATAACCAAGCACCGCTGCGGCGGTGCTTTTCCTTTGCCGAAAAAGCCGTTTATAACTGGACAAACCCAAGAAAGGATGATATAATGAACAGGATTGGTATGCGATTCTTACAAAAACGGCGCAAAACAGATCGCCAAAAAGAAAAAGGAAGGTATCGCCACATGAAAACCAACACTCGTTTGTCGCAATCCGCGATGGCGCTGGAGCAGTTCGCCATGAAGGGTTCCCCCGAAGCGTACGTTCCCTACGGAAACGGGCACATCAACACCACGTTTCTCATCACCTGCAAGGACGATCGTGGGCATCAGCATCGCTACGTGTTGCAGGCGATCAACACCAACGTGTTCAAAACCCCCGAATGGGTGACCGAAAACATCAAAAAGGTCACCGATTATTTGCAAGAGCGCACGCGCGACCGTCGCCGTGTGATGCACATGATCCCCACGCTGGATGGCGGCTACACCCACACCGATGCCAACGGTTGCTGGCGTATGTATGAATTCATCGAGGATGCCATTTGCCTGGATGCCC
The DNA here is from genome assembly GCA_045654545.1 of Acutalibacteraceae bacterium. GTDB lineage: Bacteria > Bacillota > Clostridia > Oscillospirales > Acutalibacteraceae > SIG588. The sequence goes on along the minus strand of JAZONO010000091.1, from coordinate 2,729 downwards.
CCGAAAGTGCGGAGGATTTCTACCAAGCAGGGTTAGCGTTCGGTCGGTTTCAGCACGATCTCAGCGAATTCCCGGCAGAGGAATTGCACGAAACCATTCCGAATTTCCACAACACCCCCGTGCGGTATCAGAATTTCCTGAAAGCGTTGGAAGAGGACGTGTGCGGTCGTGCGGCGCAGGTGAAACACGAGGTGGATTTCCTGAAATCCCGTGCGGATTTTTACAACGCATTGGAGGATGCGCGTGAAGCCGGTACCTTGCCCTTGCGCGTGACCCATAACGATACCAAACTCAACAACGTCATGTTGGATAAATCCACCCGTACCGCCCTGTGCGTGATCGATCTCGATACGGTGATGCCCGGCTATTCGGTCAACGATTTCGGCGATGCCATCCGCTTCGGCGCGAACACCGCCGCCGAGGATGAACCCGATCTCAGCCGCGTGGCAATCAACCTTACCATGTACGAAGCGTATGCCAAAGGTTTTTTGGCAGGGTGCGGCGGCCGCTTGCCGCTTGAAGAAGTGATGCTGTTGCCCGAAGGCGCCAAGATGATGACGCTGGAAGTGGCAATGCGCTTCCTCACCGACTATCTGCAGGGTGACGTGTACTTCAAGACGAAGTATCCCGAACATAACCTCATCCGTTGCCGTTCTCAGCTCGCGCTGGTGGCAGATATGGAAGCCCATTGGGATGAGATGAAAGCGATCGTCCGCCGTTGCTATGAAAAAGGCTGAAATCGCAAAAAAGCCGTGAAACAGCATTGACGAAACGCAAAAATGTTGCTAATATAGTAGAGGTAGATAACACAAATTATGTGTTTAGGAGGAATGAAGTATGAAATTTTGTCCGAATTGCGGCACGAAACTGGAAGACGACGCTCGCTTCTGCACCGGTTGCGGCGCGCAACAGCAGGTCGAGCCTGCTCCCGTAGCGGTTGAACCCGCCCCTGCGGTCGAGCCTGCTCCCGTAGCGGTTGAGCCCACTCCTGTGGTCGAGCCTGCGCCCGTGGCAGAGCCTGTGCCCGTGGCGGCTCCGGTTGCTGTTGCTGTGGCCGAGCCTGTAGCGGCTCCGGCTCCCGTGGCACAAGAGCCCAAGAAGAAAAAGAAGAGCAAGTTGCCGCTCATCATCGTGTTGATCGTGGTGGTGTTGGCGCTTGCCGGCGCTGTGGTGGCCGGCTTCATGACCGATTGGTTTGGTCTGTTCCCCAAAGAAGAGCCGGAGAAGGAAGAGTTGACCTACAGCGATCTGGCGGCGGCGGTGAAAGCCACCTTCGGCGCGAAGAGCGTGACGATCAACACCACGTCCACGGAGGCGAGCGGTGAACTGGCGGTGGAAAGAGGCACCGTTTCCATGCGCTTCCTCTTCGACCGTGAGACTCCGTCGAACCTCGTTTGGTTGACAGAGGGCGAGAATATGAAAGTTCTCGTTGCCGACAGCATGGGGTACACCTATAACCAGGGTGAGTACGGAAAACGGACCGCGGAAACCGACGGCCTGTGGTGTCTGGCCGATTGGGAAAGCGCATTCGGCGAAAAGGATATCGACTGGGAAGCGTTGATGGATATTACGACGGTTGCGCCCTTCTATCCCAACTCCTTTGTGGAGAGCGAATTCCAGACGGCTTGCGATACCTGCTGCGAGGGCATGACCTTGGCGATCAAGGGCTCGACTTTTACCTATACTGCGAAAGACAAGTCGGTGACGATTGTGTTTACGGTGAAGGAAGAACAGCTCACCGCCGTGCAGTTCAAATTTAAGAACGACGACGGCGAGACCCGTTTGAAGGTCGCATTTGACAAGATCGGCGAAACCACGATCACCGAAGACGAGATGGAGTCCTTCATTGCCGAAGTGGAAGACAACTGCGCACCGACGTGTGAAGTGTGCGGCGAACAAGAAGCTATGGACACGAAGGGCGACTATGATCTGTGCTCGGATTGCTACTATGACTACGATTTCTGCAGCGACTGCGGCAAGTTTGCCGAGATGCAAAACGGCAAGTGTGAAGAGTGTGCCAACAAGGTGACGCTGTGCGATATGTGCAACGAAGCCGCCGCCGTGCGCGAATACAAAGGACACAACGTGTGCACCGACTGTTTCTGGGCGTGTGACGAGTGCAACGAGTGCGGCACGTTTGATTATCTGGACGACAACAATCTGTGCTCCGCGTGTGCAGGAGGAACCTCGGTTCCCTCCGAGCCCGATGAGCCCGACACCGAGGTGGAGGTCGGCACCTGCGATCTGTGCCGCGAAACGCACGAGTTGAGACCCTATCTCGGGCACAACGTGTGCGACACCTGCTTCTGGGAGAGCGACGAGTGCGAAGAGTGCGGTGAGTTCAAATACGTGCACTATATCGAAGGCACAGCGCTGTGCGCTCCCTGCTGTCCTTCCGCCGACATGCCGCAAGGGGTCTGTGAGGGATGCAGCGATGAAATCGCGTCCTGTGTGGAAAACGAGTATAATCTCTGCTACACCTGCTACTGGGATTGCGGCTGGTGTGACGAGTGCGATTCCTACGGCTACATGAATTGGGATAACGAAGGCGGCGCGCTCTGCGATGAGTGTGCCGGTATGTCCGCAGCATAAGCAGAGGAGACGCATCCGAACACGCCTAAAACGGCATAATTTCGATGCTTTTCGGCTTGTTGTCGGTGGCAGGCGACAGCCTTGCCACCTTCGCCGCACCGAAAATCACACGAAATTCCACTCGTTTTAGGTCGAAG
>JAZONO010000090.1:0-2196 GCA_045654545.1 Acutalibacteraceae bacterium | reverse complement strand
CAGTCCATCCCCATCCCCCCCCCCCAACCCCACACGCCCCATGCCGCTTCCCTCCCGCGCAACACCTGCCAAGGCGCCCGCCGCCAGCGGCAACAGTAACAGCATCAACAAAAAGGAGGGCTTTTTACACCAGCGTTTGGCAGTCAGCCACAACCACATCCACACTCGTTTCATACGCCGCCTCCCCGTCCTGCCAAACGACGATGCCGCACCAAGACGGCCACGGCAAGGAATGCCGCGGTGTATGCCAGCACACCGCACAGCGCCGCGCCGCACGGCTCTTCACACAGCACCTCGGCCACCAAGCGGTGGGACAATGCCGTGGGTAACAAGGCGGATGCCCGTTGCACCGATACAGGAAATGCCTGCAACGGATACAAACAGCCGCCGACGTAACCGAGCGCCACCGTGAGGAAGAAGGACAAAAGCAACCCACTCACCACGTTGCGCACACAGGCGAACAACACGTAATGGGACGCCGCCGCCAACAACAACAGCGGAACGGTGACCAACAACATGCGCCAAAGCGATACCTCCAGAAGGATAGCTCCCGCCGCCGTGACCACCCATTGAAGCGGCAACAGCACAGCGACCAGCGCCGCATATTCCGCCGCCACCTGTTGCCACGCGGTAACGCCCCGTGCACGAAGCAGACAAAACAGTGAATCTTCCCTTGTGACCAGCGTGGTGGCATACGGCAATACCGACAGCCACATAAGCAACACTGCAAGCCCACAGATCAAGGACGGCAAGAACGGCAAGCCGGCGGTAACACCGCTCTCCTCCACCGTATACAACTCGTCGCGTTCCAAAATCAAATTCACATATTTCAAACTGACACGTTCCCAATCGGTGAAGGTCTGTCCGTGGGCATCGTACGCCGCATCCATACCGTAGATGCCCTTTTGCGTTTCCACCACCATGGTGACGATGACACGGCTGATCTCCTCTTTGAACAGCGTGACCAACCCTTTGGTACCTGCCGTCATCACACATTCGATCGGTTGAATATTGCCGACCATCGCTTCATCCAAGAAGTTTTGGGGCAACACAAGATACGCCGACAGTTTGCCCGTTTCCAAGGCGCGGCGTGCCGCGGCTTCCTCCATAAATTCCATTTTCACGGTGTAACGGGAGGAATCCATCGACTGAAACAGTTTCAGGCCAAAGGAGAGATACGGATCATCCGTATCCCCCACAATGCCCACACGCATTTTTTGATTATTTGTGTCGTCGCCGTTTTGGTGTGACACCGCCAGCAACAGCACCGATGCACCAAGCAGCAAAGCGACCAGCACCACCGCCACCAACCAAAGCCGCTTGGCAAAGCGTTTGGCCTGCAATTCAAAATACGTCTTCATATCACAAACTCGCCGCCAACGCTTCGATGTCGCCGTCGTATTTGAAGGGGGTGAGCACGCCATCCTTCAAAATATACCACGTATCGCACAGTTGCATTTCCATCACGTCGTGTGTCACCAACACCAGGATATCACCGCGGCGTTTGCGCTCTTGCAAATACGCATTGATACGTTGTTTACACACGATATCCAAAGCGGTCATCGGTTCGTCAAGCAACAACACCGACGGATTTTTTGCCACGGCGCACCCGATGGACAACCGTTTTTTCATACCGCCCGACATTTTGGCAACCGTCACGTCCAGAAATTCGTCCACACCGAGCATGGCGAGCACACCGTCCGCAAGGGATGCCTTCATCTCTTCGGCGGTGTACCACAAGCGAAGATTATCCCGTGCGGTGAGTTCTTCCATCAGCGGTGTGCCTTGCGGAACGTAGCCCACCGTTTCACGCCATTCTTTCGGACAGCGGAACAGGTCGTTCCCCTGAAAGAGGAACGACCCTTGATCGGCAGATTGAATACCTGCTAATATGGAGAGCAGTGTGGATTTTCCGCATCCGTTACTGCCCAAAATGCCTATGCATTGTCCTGCCTCGGCGGAAAACGACACGTCACGCAACACCGCGTGACGGTGAAACGCTTTGGCAATGCCACGCACGTCAATCTTCATTGCTACCCTGTCCTCCCGTGGGAATTAAGCAGAGGAGGCATATCCGAACCCGATGTTAACGGGCCGATTTTCCCCTCGGCTGTGTTAAAATGCTCGTAAATCCGCAAGGATCTACTGCGCTTTTGCCTTGCCGATGAAAAAATCGGCTCCGTTTACATTCTTCGA
>JAZONO010000089.1:0-8316 GCA_045654545.1 Acutalibacteraceae bacterium | reverse complement strand
TGAACACCCCGAATCTGCCGCTTTTTGCGTGTATCACTTGATTTTTTAGGATAACGGTGGTATAGTTTTCAAAAAGAGTTGCGAGGTACGGTATGAGACAGTCAATACAGTTGCACGAAGAAATTGCATTGCCGCCCGATGTGAAACGAGCGGTGCAAAAAAAACGGTGGCGCAGCATTGTGCTGTCGCTTGCATGGTATGCCTTGTGGACGATCAGTGTGTGGCAGTATTATCTCCGCGCCCCCGAAGCACGTCCGCACTGGACGCTATTGTTCTTTGCGCTCGCCGTGTTGGTGTTGCCATTTTGGATGTTTCGATTGGGTTGGGTGTTGTTTGATCGCACGTGGACGGGGGAAATTGTAAAAATCAAGTATCGTAAGATCTCCGAAATTCCGTTTTTGAGCGAGGACGTGGGGCGTGTGGAACGCCACGAAACCGCCGTGTTGATCACGCGTTTGCCAAACGGCAGAAAACGCCGTGCACTATGCCGCGGACTGGGGTATGCCGCCGACCGCTGTTATGCCGTGGGGGATACCGTCACGCACCTGCCGTTGGTTACGTTGCCTAAAAACCACACACGTACCCCCGAAGGCGGCCGCCTTTGCCTTGTGTGTTCCACGTTGAGCGAAGACAGCCATGAACACTGTGCGGTATGCAATCGCACCATTTTTTAAGGAAAACACCCAATCGTGCATGATTGGGTGTTTTTTGCGGAAAAGTTACAGTTTTGTAACCGTAAATCCCCTGCATATCGGTTGACAATCTCGGGGGTATTTGTTATTATATAATATATATGCTTATATAAAGGGATGGTAGCATGATTCGCAGTATGACAGGGTTTGGCCGTGCACAGGAACACGTGGATGGCATGGATGTGACCGTGGAGATCAAAGCGGTTAATCACCGTTATTTTGAATGCGCCACGCGCTTGCCGCGTGCCTACGGTTTCTTGGACGAAAAAATCAAAAACTTCCTGCAAACCAAGATCGCACGCGGCAAGGTGGATGTGTCGGTGTACATCGACCTGACCGACGTGCCCGGCACCGAAGTGGTGGTGAACAAAACGCTGGCCGAAGCGTATTTGAAAGCCGCCTGCGAACTGGAACACGCGTTTGAGTTGAAGAATGACGTGACGGTGCGTTCGCTCACCCAGTTTCCCGACGTGCTCACGGTACGCCGTGCGGCGGAGGATGAGGAAGCCGTGTGGAACGCGGTGCGCGGTGTGACCGAAGAAGCGGTTGTGCGTTTCGTTGAGATGCGTGAACGGGAAGGCGCCAAGATGCGCGAGGATATTCTCGCTCGCCGTGACACGTTGCTTTCTGCCGTTGCATTTATTGAAGAGCGTTCGCCGCAGTTGGTGCGTGAATACATGGATAAACTGGAAACCCGTATGCGCGATCTGCTTGCCGGCACGGCGGTGGATGAATCCCGTTTGTTGACCGAAGCCGGTCTCATCGCCGACAAACTGGCGGTGGCGGAAGAAACGGTGCGCCTGCGCAGTCACATGGATCAGTTGGAACAGCTCGTGAATGCGAACGAACCCGTGGGACGCAAACTTGATTTCTTGGTGCAGGAGATCAACCGTGAGGTGAACACCACCGGTTCGAAAATTCAGGATTTGCAGGTCACACGCGTAGTGGTGGATATGAAATCCGAAATTGAAAAGATCCGTGAGCAGATTCAAAACATTGAATAAGGAGCAAGCCATGAAATTGATTAACATCGGTTTTGGGAACATGGTGTCTGCCGAACGGCTGGTTGCCATCGTCAGCCCCGATTCCGCACCGGTCAAGCGCATCGTGCAGGATGCCAAAGAGCGCGGCTCGCTTATTGATGCTACCCACGGGCGCCGCACACGCGCGGTGATCGTGACCGACAGCGAACACGTGATCCTTTCGGCTGTGCAACCCGAAACGGTTGCCAACCGATTTACAGAGGAGGCAGATGACGATGTGGAATAAAGAAAAACGCGGTATTCTGATTGCGCTGTCCGGCCCGTCGGGTTCGGGAAAAGGCACGATCGTGCGCTCGTTGTTGGATAAACGTTCCGATACCGTGCTTTCGGTGTCGGCCACCACGCGTGCACCGCGTGTGGGCGAGGTGGACGGTGTCCACTACCATTTCATTGACCGTGACGTGTTTCTTCGTATGATCGAAGACAATGCGTTCTTGGAATATGCCGAGTACAACGGCAATTTCTACGGTACGCCGAAAGCGCCGGTGGAAGCCGAACTTTCGGCAGGACATAACGTATTGCTGGAAATCGAGGTGCAGGGCGCCGAAAAAGTGATGGACAGCGGTGCGGATCTGGTGTCGGTGTTTATCACCATTCCGTCGATGCAGGAGTTGGAACGGCGCCTGCGCGGACGGGACACCGAAACAGAGGAGACGATTCTTTCCCGTCTCGCGATTGCAAAACGGGAATTGAAACGGGCGTTTCGTTACGACTACGTGGTGTTGAACGACGAAGTGGATGCCGCGGTGGCACGCATCGAAACGATTATAGAGGCAGAAGGTATGCGGTATCCCCGCATGGAAAACACAGTTATGGAGGTATTGGAACATGTTGAGACCGACTGATATTGAAAAATTAAAGGGCGATAAGAGCCGTTACGCCGTTGTAATCGGCGTGGCAAAGCGCGCACGCGACATTGCGGACCGTGCAGAACAGGATGGTGTGATCTTGATTGAAAAGACCGTCAGCATGGCAATCAACGATTTGTCCAGCGGCGATTACAAGATCATGATGTCGGATGCCAACGAAGAAGCGACAGATGAGGACGTTGCGGAATAAGCGGTAACAAAATCGGTTTACGGGAGGGATAACGATGTATCTGCCGCGTGTGGTCAAAGTGGCTGTGGAGCAGGCATCGTTCCATTTCGATAAACTGTACAGTTACACCGTTCCCGAAGAGTTGGGTCCTGTTTCGCGCGGATGCCGCGTGGTGGTGCCTTTCGGCGGCGGTAATCGCAAACAGCAAGCCATCGTGATGGAAACGGACACCGAAGCGGAAGTGGATCGCTTGAAACCGATCTGCTCGGTGATCGACAGCACACCGCTGTTGAACGATGAATTGATGGATCTGGCGCTATGGATGAAGCAACGCACCTTTTGCACGGTGTTTGATGCGGTGCGTACCATGATCCCCACGGGCTTTTCCATGAAAATGACCCCCGTGTATCGCACGGCGACGGATGTATGCGCGTTGGACGATTCCACCCTTTCGGTGGAAGAAAAACGGTTGCTCACCGCACTTGCGGATTATGAGGACGGGTTGGAACGCGCTCGGTTGCTCGCGCTGTTGGGGTTGGAATCGGATTCTCCTTTGCCGCAGCAACTGGTGGATCGCGGATTTCTGCTTCGCACGGATATTGCTGCACAAAACGGCAGTGATGCTTCGGTGCGTATGGTGCGCCTCGTTTCTTCGTTTGAAGAGCCGGAAGAGTCCTTGCAACAACGTGGATTCACCCAAAAGCAAACGGCGGTGTTAAAACTGTTGGCCGACGTGGGGGAGATGTCCGTCAAGGAACTGTGTTACTTTGCCGGTGTCACCACGGCGGTGGTGCAAGCGCTTTTGAAAAAAGGCATGATCGCCATTTACGAACGCGAGGTGCTTCGCTCGCCCTGTAAAGGGGACGTTGCCTGCCCGACACTTCAATCCACACAACTGAACGATGAGCAAACGGCGGTATATGAAGGCTTACTTGGGGAATACCAAAAGACGGGCGGTGCGGCGGCGTTGTTGTTCGGTGTCACGGGCAGCGGTAAAACGCAGGTGTATATGAACCTCATCGACCGTGTGCTGGAAGATGGGCGCCAAGTGCTGGTGCTGGTTCCCGAAATTTCGTTGACACCGCAGGTGCTGAATCTGTTCTTGCAACGGTACGGTGCACGGGTGGCGGTGTTGCACAGCGGTTTGTCCATCGGTGAACGGATGGATGAATATAAGCGTATCAAACGCGGCGAAGCCTCCGTTGTGATCGGCACGCGTTCGGCGGTGTTTGCGCCGCTCACAAACATCGGCTTGATCGTGATGGATGAGGAACAAGAACACACGTATAAATCCGAATCCAATCCCCGGTATCATGCGCGTGACGTGGCGCGGTATCGCTGTGCCCGTCACAACGGGTTGTTGTTGCTTTGCTCGGCAACCCCGTCGATGGAAAGTTATCACGCCGCTCGGCGCGGTCGCTATGCGCTGTTCACCCTGCAAAACCGTTACGGCAACACGGCGTTGCCGCAGGTTGAGGTGGCAGACTTGCGCGGCGAAACTCTTTCGGGCGCGATCGGTGAGCAGTTACGGCAGGGAATTGCGGAATGTCTTGAACAAAAGCGGCAAGTGATCTTGCTTTTGAACCGCCGCGGTTACAACACCCACGTATCTTGCCCTTCTTGTGGTTACGTGGCGACCTGCCCGTTTTGCAGTGTGTCCATGACCTATCACCGCGCAAGCGGACGGTTGCATTGCCATTATTGCGGTCACACGCAAGCGGCGGTGCGCCAATGCCCCACCTGCGGATCGGATAAGATCCGCTATGCAGGGCTCGGCACCCAGCGGCTGGAGGATGAGATTCACGAGCAGTTCCCCGATGCCACCGTACTGCGTATGGATGCCGACACCACCATGTCGCGCTTTGCGTACGAACAGCGGTTCGGTGAGTTTGCCGAAGGAAAATACGACATTATGATCGGCACCCAGATGGTGGCGAAAGGGCTCGATTTTCCGCGTGTCGGTTTGGTGGGGGTACTGTCGGCCGACCAAGCGATGTATGGCGGTGATTATCGCAGTTTCGAAACGGCGTTCTCACTGCTCACGCAGGTGATCGGACGGGCAGGCCGCCGCGAGGAAACGGGGCGTGCGATCATACAAACCTACACCCCCGAAAGCTATGTGATCGACTTGGCATCCAAGCAGGATTACCTCGGCTTTTATGAAACGGAGATCGAAGCGCGCCGTATGATGCATTATCCACCGTATTCCAATCTTTGCGTATTCGTCCTATCGGGGATGCGTGAGGACGAGGTAAAAGCGGCGATGCATGCATTTTTGCAGATGCTTCACGCGGCGGTGACAGGCCCGTATGCGGGGATACCCGTCATCGTGTTGGATCCGTCTCCGGCTTTCGTGGTGAAAGCCTCGGGACGGTATCGGTACAAATTGATCATGAAAGCAAACAACACCAAAGCCCTGCGCGATATGATCGGCGAATTGCTGGTGACCTTTTCGCGTAAACGGGAAAACAAAAACATCCAGTTATCCGTGGACATCGATCCCGTGGCAATGGTGTGACATCTTCTTTCGAAGGAGGAAACGTTGTGGCATTACGTAACATAGTAAAAGAAGGCGATCCCACCCTCGCCAAAGTGTGCCGTCCCGTGACGGAGTTTGACGAGCGGTTGTGGCAGTTGCTTGATGATATGGCGGATACGCTGAAAAAAGCCGATGGCGTGGGTTTGGCGGCTCCGCAGGTTGGCGTGTTGCGCCGTGTGTTCATTATGGATTTCGGCAACGGCGTGACCGAAGCGGTCAACCCCGAAATTGTGGAACGCAAGGGGTTGCAGGAAGAGCAGGAAGGTTGTTTATCCTGCCCCGGAGAATACGGTATTACACGTCGCCCCAAAAAAGTAAAACTGAAAGCGCAAGATCGTTTTGGCAAATGGTTTTATATGAACGGGGAAGATCTGGTGGCACGTTGCATGTGTCATGAGAACGACCATCTGGACGGTGTGTTATTCAAAGAACACGTGATCCGCATGCTGGAGGTATAAGATTGAAAGTGGTCTTTATGGGCACCCCCGATTTTGCGGTGCCTTGCTTGGAACGGTTGTTCACCGAAGGACACGAGGTATCCTTGGTGGTGACCCGTGCGGATCAACCCAAAGGGCGCGGTCACAAAATGACACCTCCTCCTGTAAAGGAATGTGCCTTGTCACACGGTGTGCCCGTGTTACAACCCACCACCTTGAAGGATGATGAAGTGTACGATCGGCTGAAAGCGGAGAACGCCGACGTGTTTGTGGTGGTGGCATACGGTCGCCTGCTTCCGCAGCGTGTGCTGGATTTGCCGCGTTACGGATGTGTGAACATCCACGCCTCGTTGCTCCCGAAATATCGCGGTGCGGCACCCATCCAATGGGCGGTGTTAAACGGCGAAACGGAATCGGGTGTTACCTCCATGTTGATGGACGCCGGATTAGACACAGGGGATATGCTGTTGTCGGCTAAGGTCGACATCACGCCCGATATGACGGGCGGCGAGTTGCACGATGCGTTGTCGGCGTTAGGGTCGGACGTGTTGGCACAAACGTTGACGACGCTGTCCGAAGGCACACTCACCCCCGAAAAGCAAGGAGAAACCACCACGGCGTATGCCGCAATGCTGGACAAATCGCTTTGCCCGTTGGATTTTACAAAAACGGCACAGACGTTGCACAACCAGGTGCGCGGATTGAATCCGTGGCCATCCGCACACTGTCGGTGTGAGGGAAAGATCCTGAAAGTGCACAAAACGGCGGTGGGGGATGTGGTATCCGCGCCCATTGGAACAATTGTAAAGCTTGATCCCTTGACAGTCGCTTGTGGTGAAAACAGCTCGCTGATTTTCCTTGAAATTCAAGCGGAAGGATCCAAACGTATGGCGGTTGCTGATTTCCTACGCGGTCATGCGTTGGCGGTCGGCACAGTGTTGGAGTAAAGGAGACACGCTATGTTTATGTTTTTCGATCACTACTATCTGCTGTTGGTTGTGCCGGCGTTGCTTTTGTCTTTGTGGGCGCAGATCAAGGTGAAAACCACCTTTTCGAAGTACAGCAAAGTGTCCGCCCGTATGACAGGTGCGGATGCGGCGCGTTCCATTATGCGGCAAGAGGGGATTTCCGTTCCCGTGGAAGCCACGCGCGGTCAGTTGACCGATCATTTTGATCCGCGCGCCAATGTGATCCGCTTGTCCGAACCGGTGTGTAACGTGGCATCGGTGGCAGCAGTCGGCGTGGCGGCTCACGAAACGGGTCACGCATTGCAACACGCCGAAGGGTACGGCCCGATGAAATTGCGCCATTCCATTGTAACGGTCACGCAGTTTGCATCCAGTGCTTCCTTTTGGTTGTTTGCTATCGGCTTGGTGATCGCGGCATATTCCAACAACTTTACGGTTGCCTATCTCGGTGTGTTCGGTTTCTTTATTATGTTTTTCTTCCAACTCGTTACCCTGCCTGTGGAATTCAATGCCAGCCGTCGTGCAGTAAAGGCACTGGAAGCACAAGGGATGCTTTCGGATGATGAGTTGAAGGGTGTGCGCAAGGTGCTCTCTGCCGCGGCACTCACGTATGTGGCGGCTATGCTGGTGGCACTCGGTCAGTTCTTGCGGTTGCTTATCATTCTCGGCAACCGCCGTCGCGACTGATATGACCGCACGCGAAACGGCGGTTCGCCTTTTGAATGACGTCCGACGGGAAGGAAGTTATTCCAACATCCTGTTGGAAAATACCTTGGCGGATTCTGCGTTGTCTGCGCCCGACAAGGCGCTTGTCACTCATCTGGTATACGGTGTGATCGAACGCCGCATCACGCTGGATTGGTGTCTGGAGGCTTGTGCGGATAAACCGCTTAAAAAGTTGCATCCTTTCGTGACGGATACGTTACGGGTGGCGGCATATCAGATTTTGTATATGGAGCGTATTCCCACCGCGGCGGCGGTAAACGAAGCGGTGAAAGCCGTGAAGAAAAAGCAACCGTATGCCGCAGGACTTGTGAATGCATTGTTGCGTAATCTTGCACGGCGAAAGGATTCGTTGTTCGACGATCTTCCGTCAGGCGATCGCGGATTGTCGGTGACATATTCTTGCCCCGAATCGCTCATCGCATTTTGGCGCGAGGCATACGGTGAGGAGATGCTCCACACCTTGTTGCAAGGGATCAATGGTGCGCCGCCGTCCTATATTCGCATCAATACGCTTGCCACCGATGCCGACACCTTTGCGGCAACGTTGCGCGAAGCGAACGTGGAGTTTGAAGCACAAGAGGATCTTCCGGCTTGTATGTGTGTGACGGATATGGCGGCACTCAAAGCGATGGGGAATGCAGTGCAAACGCAGTATTATCCCCAAGACAAAGCCTCCCAGTACGCCGTGCACGCACTCGGTGCACAGCCGGGCGAACGGGTGGCGGACGTGTGTGCCGCACCCGGCGGCAAGACGTTCACGGCAGCACAGTATATGCAAAACCGCGGTGAGATCGTGGCAAGCGATCTGTACGGAGCCAAATGCGACGTGATCCGTGCCCGTGCCGTACGGCTAAAAAACGACATTTTGAAGGT
>JAZONO010000088.1:0-19601 GCA_045654545.1 Acutalibacteraceae bacterium | reverse complement strand
GCAGGTCGATGAAGATGACGCCGCCGTGATCGCGCACGACGTCCACCCAACCTGCCAGTTGAACGGTTCTGCCGATATGCTCATCGCGAATATCGTTGCAGAATAGGGTTCTGTACATGATAAAACCTCCCAGTTGTTATTGCAAAATAAAAAGTCCCGAGAACAGCCTGTGCTATTCTCGGGACGAGCAAACAAATGTGTTTCACCCGCGGTGCCACCCGCTTTGATGCGCAAAGCGCATCCGCTTTTTTATTCGGTTGTGGGGTCGCCGCGGAGCGTTCCCGTGCTTACTACTCATCCGAAACGCGCTTTCAGCCGCTGACGCGTTCTCTCTGACGGACTTTCCACAAAAGCCGAGTCTCCACATGGTATCATATCAAAAGTTTTCCCGTTTGTCAACTGTATTTTATCGCGGTTTTGCGAAAATATACCATGCGTTTGCCGTTTCGTACCCCTTGACCTGCCGCGACATCTGTGCTATACTTTATGGTACAGTAATACCGATTAGGAGGAATTACCATGAAAACCGCACGTAAACTTCTCGCGTTGTTGCTGGTGCTGGTGATGTGCCTGTGCATGCTCACCGCCTGCGGCGAGAAAAGCGACACCGATTCGTCGTCGGATAAAGACGATGAAGGCACTACCACTTCCACCACTTCCAAAAAGCCGCTTGGCAACGGCCCGATCAGCGGTCTTTTGGACACCATCACCGAAAATGAAGCCGATCCCGAGGAAGAACCGTACGACGCGATTGCGCGTGCGTGGGGTCTGACGGTGCAGGATGCCGGCGCGGCATATCTCTCTATGCTGGATGCCATCCCCTCCATTGTGGACGGCACCGCCACCTATGAGATCGCCATGGATATGGACGGTCAGCAGATCGGCCTTAACGCCGTGGTGGATCCCGAAAACCTCAAGGCTTCCGCCGAAGCGAGCATCAACGTGCAGGGCATCAGCACCGAAGCCACCTTGTGGCTGGGCGACGATATTGCCGTTTCCGCACCCGATCTTCTGGGCAATAAAGCCTATGGTGTGAAACTCTCCACCCTGCTGGACGACCTGAACGGGTCGTGGTTGCTCGGCCTGACCGGATTCAGCAGCGCGGAAGATATGCTGGCCTCCCTGTTGGAGGAGAGCGGTCTTTCGGAAAGCATGGCAGAACTGGAAGCGATCCTGGACGAACTCACCGCATTGGAAGATGCGTTGACCGACAGCATCACCAAGGCATCGGAAGCGTTTGCTGAAGGTCTCGAAAAAGAGTTGGGCGAACTGAACACCGAAGTGACCACTGCGAACGGTTCCACCGTTCTCACCACCGTCGTCACCTCGAACGATGCCGCGGACATTGCTCTGTTGGCGCTCGATTTTGTGGACGCGTTGTACGCGGATGCTCTCTCCGCCTTCATTCCCAACGGTTTAGGTCTGGATGAAGCGCGTGAGGATCTGAACGATATGCGCGGCGAAGAAGGCGAAATGCTTATCATCCACACGTTGGCGGCAGACGGCTCCTTGCAGAAGTTCGTGTTCGGCTTCCGCAACCCCGACGGCGAACAGGCGGAATTGGTCACGATCGTATTCAACGAAGGCGACGGCTTTGGTTTTGAAGTGTTGGTGGAGGAAACCTCCATCGCCACCTTTGAAGCGTTGAGCGGCGACTTGGAAGGCTTTGAACTCACCATTGCCGACGAAGGCACCATCCGTTTTGAGCGCAACGTGAAGAGCGGCGACTTTACCCTTGCGGTGAAGGAAGGCGGCACGGTCATCACCGAGATCAAAGGCAACCTGCAGTACGGCAGCGACAAATTTGCCTTTGAGCTGGATTCGGTCACCGCAGACGGCCAAACGCAGGAAGTCGGCATGAAGATCGCGATGAAGGCCGGCGGCAAGGTGAAGGCACTGCCCAACTATCAAAACGTGCTGGATATGTCCGAAAGCCAGATGCAGGCGTTGTTGACCGACATTCAAAACTCCTCGCTGCTGCAAGACATTCTCGCGATGGATAACCGCGTAGAACAAAACGTTGCCGCGCGCCCCAACGAATTTTAATCCCTTATACTATACAAAGAACGGCAAGCCGCACGGCTTGCCGTTCTTTTTTGTGTTATAAGTCGGCGTGTGGCTTTACACGTCGTTCCGTTTCGCACTGAAATAGCGTTGCATCATTTCGATCACGCGTGAACTTCCGCTGCCGTTGGGTTGTATTGGGGGTACCTATTATTTCAATGATACATCGTCTGCCGACTGTTTAAGCCGGCAAGAAAAATGTTGCACGGACTTCTTCACCGTCAGGTTTCCCGTTCGCGTGATGACATACGCCCGGCGGCGATTACATGCCAATCCTTCGGATTGGATAAAACAAAAAGCACTGCGAAGCAGTGCTTTTTGTTTTGACTGAATTCATATTATAGGTTTTCTATATCACTTACCAGTCGATCGCTTTTCTTTGGAATTGCTTGCAGAATTCCAAAATCTTGGCTTCTTCACACAGACCGCTGGTCGCATCGGCGCTTTGCAATGCCATGACCGCTGCCGCAGAAGCAAATTCCAAAATCTCTTTATCCGATCGATTCTCGTAGATGGCATACAAGGCACCTGCACAGAACGCATCGCCTGCGCCGGTCGTACCTTTGATAATGCTGCCGGGGATATCCAGCGAACCGACAACGGTGATTCCCTCATCCGAGCAACACAAAGCCGCATCGCGCATATGGATGATAACCTTTTTGCGCACGCCCATTGCCTTGAGTTTTTCGGCGATGGCTTTCAGATTGCTCTCTTCGGGTTCAATATCCGTCAAGCGACCTGCTTCCACCTCGTTGATAATGAGGTAATCCGTATACGGTAAGCACGGCAACACCAACGAGTAACGATTGGAGTTTTCGCTCACCAAATCGATGGAGGTCTCCACCCCGTTTTCGATCGCCTTTTTCAAAATGGCGACACCCTCGCCCTCATCGACTTTCTTGAGCAACAAGAAGTACCCGAGATGGAGGAGCTTCACGTTCGTTTTCTCGAAAGAAATATCCTCGGCCGTAAAGCCGCCGTCGGCACCGGCGTAGGTGAAGAAGGTGCGCTGACCGCCCGTGACACTCATCACTTCGGTAAAACTCGTTTTATCCGAATCATCCACGGTAATCGCCGATACGTCCACCCCGTTTTCGGACAAAACCGACTTGACGTACGCGCCGTCATCATCTGCACCGATCTTACCCACGGCAAACACGTCCAATGTGGGCGAGATCTTTTTCAGATCGATACCGACATTGGGAACGCATCCGCCCACCGCTTTGTTTAAACCGACGATCTTGGTCAGTTCACCGCACGCGGGATATGCTGCGATCTCATTGATCTTATCCACCAAAACCGTACCGGCAACCGCAATGCCTTTTTTAACCATACTCATAGACATCAGTTACACTCCGCTTCCAGCGGACCGGCGAGATCTTTCAAGAAGAAGAGCTTACCGGCAAGCTTCGGAACATACGTGGAGGTGATCCACGGCGAAGTCTCGTGACGGAGCGTCATCCACAAAGACAGGCCCTGCCACTGCATACCGCGACCCAACGTACCGTCAGCACCGCCGATCGCATAGTCCGCTTTCATAAACACACCGGGGCCAATGGTGTTGGCGCGGCAAGGAACCAGCGGAGTTCTGGACTTGAAACTGGTCAAAGCATTTTGCTCCACCGTCAACGGATGGATCTTCGCAGCAATGCGATACGGAGCGTTCTCCCACTCGGCGGCCGTCGCATAATCAGCGGCAAACGTCGGCTCCCAGAAAGCAATGTGGCACATTCTGCCGATGCCGTAAACCAGCACCAACTTAGCACCCTCCGCTTTCAGCGCGGCGATCTTCTCGGGATAGGTGGGCAGGTTCGTCTTGGTGGCAAAGTTTCTCTGCGCAACAGGAACGGTCAACTCACCGAGCGGATTGAAGAGTGCCTGCTCCATAGCATACTGGAATGCACCGGGGTTGTCGCTGGGCAAGGTGTTGCCTTCGCTGTCGGCCCACTCGTCCATATTGAAGGTGTATACATGCTCGCAGGAGATGCCCCACGCCTTGATGAAGTATACGACCCACTTGTACATACCCATCGGGCCAACCGGCAGGATGAAGGCAATCTTTTCCCCTCTCTCTTTCGCCAGTTTGATCTGCATGGCGATCTCGTGACCCATATAGGTCTCAAACTCACCCAGATCGTTGCACTGAACGGGCGTGAAATCCGGATGCCAATGAGCTTGCTTCTCGGTTATTTTTTCAGGCGCATCGATGCAAGCATCGATCTTCTCGAAGTCCCATCCGGCAGGATAGAATCCTTCCAACGCCGAGCCTTTTACCGTTGAATTGAAATCCATCGTTTTTTCCTCCTTTAAGGTAACAGTCTTTTCGTAGTGCCTTTAAGATAAACCTGACATTGACGGAAACCTTCCGCATAGTCGGCACCGCACTGGAAGCCGCGGTATCTGCAGCAGGTTTTGACCATATCGGGGAAATCGATATGATCGTGGTCGCGCATCCAGACGATCTGGGATTCGTGACAATTGAGCATCTCCAATTTCTTGTCGATGTACTCGGAAACGTCAACATACTCGGTGGGGTTGAAGTTCACGCCGGCCAACGTGTCCATATAATACACGGGAACCAAACGCGCCGCCCCCTCCGTCTTGGTGTGATAGTTGGGAAGCGTCGCCGCGAAACACGCATCAAAGACCAATTTGGCAGTAGCCGTGTGGTCGGGCATGTAATCGTCCGGCGAATGGGTGATGATGAAATCAGGATTCACCTGCTTGATCACATCGACAACCTTGTCACGTGCTTCTTTGTTGTTGTCGTAGATCTCAAGATCGTCAAATCCGCCGTACATAACTTCAAAACCGCCCAGATCCGCGCTGCGCTTGGCTTCGCCGGCGCGCATCACCCTCAACTCATCCGGCGGAATGACCACGTGGCCGAGATTACCGCTGGAAAGGTGACAAACCACAACTCTGTCACCGCGCGCTTTGCACTTGAGCAGGGTGCCGGCGCACGCAATTTCCATATCGTCCGGATGACAGGATATGACCAATACTGTATACATAAGAACATTCCTCCTTTGCACACATTATATAAAATTAGCGCTTGCATTGGAATGTAAAATCGGTTATAATATGTGTAAAATCAGTTGACGAGGTGCTGTTGTGAAAGATAAATTTACACGTGTTAGCTTTGATCAGTTATTTGATGTGGAAAAAATCATCACCATTTTTTATATGGAGTTTTCCAAGAACTTTCAATACGAGGGCGAACGTCACGATTTCTGGGAAATGGTATACATTGATAAGGGCGAAATGCTCTGCACCGCCGATAAAAACCACT
Organism: Acutalibacteraceae bacterium; assembly: GCA_045654545.1. Lineage (GTDB taxonomy): Bacteria > Bacillota > Clostridia > Oscillospirales > Acutalibacteraceae > SIG588. The sequence goes on along the minus strand of JAZONO010000088.1, from coordinate 14,245 downwards.
TTGTGCTCAAAAGCGGCGAAATGACATTTCACAAGCCGAACGAGTACCACAACCTTTCGGGAAACAACCGCATTGCCCCGAATGCCAGTATTGTTACCTTTGAATGTAAAAGTCCTGCCATGGAGTATTTTGAGGGGAAAATTTTTAAACTGGCCCCCGAAGAAAAAGCGATTCTGTCGGGCTTGTTTGCCGAAGGGCTTTCCAGTTTCAAATTGGTGGACGAAACCAATCCTTTGTTGCAAAAATTGGAAAAGCTCCCCAACGCGCCCGTCGGCGGCGATCAAATGACGAAAAACCTGTTGGAGATCTTTCTTATCAAACTTTGCCGCAGCAATGATGTGTTGAGCAAAACGATGCGTCGCAGTTATTTGATCGATGATGTACATGTTCCCTACCATGTTAAAGAGATCTTGGATATTCTTAATAACAACATATACGGGAAACTCACGGTCGCTGACATTGCCTCACAGTTGGGGAAAAGCGAGAGTACCGTAAAATCTTTGTTTAATCAGTACAAGAAAAGCGGTATCATCCGTTTCTATAATTCGCTGAAAATGGAAGAAGCAAAAAAACTGTTGCGTGAAGGGAACTATAACATCAGTAAGATCTCGGATCTGTTGCATTTTGATAATCCGCAATATTTTTCAAAATGCTTTAAAAGTTTTACCAAGATGACACCGACCGAATACAAACGCTCCATTCGGCTATAAGAAACACCGCTGAGAGATCCCTCTCTCAGCGGTGTTTCTTCTCATTCTGTCCATGTCCGAAAATCGGGATTTCCCTTTATTTCCCTGCAAGATAATATTTTTGCATTTCTTCGGGCGGCACCATACCTCCGCCGGTTGCCCAAACAACATGCGTGCAATTTTCAAGTTTCCCGTAATCGGAAAATTCGTTGTTGCTGTTTACAAGCACAGGCCCCGGCATACCTGCAAGGGCGCTGGGCTCCAGATAAATATGTTCGGTGTCGGCAAGCTTTGCCAGCAGTTTGTACATTCGTTCATCGCTGACGGTATAGCAGCCGCTCATGAAGGGCGCCATCAGTCTTCCCACAAAACCCGAAGCTCGACCAACCGCCAGACCGTCTGCAACGGTTCTTCCGTCAATGCCGATGTCCTGAACGGAAATATCGCTGTGCTTCCCGGTGGACATCCCGAGAATCATGCAACAAGCATTGGTAGGCTCCGCAAAGAAACAATGAACGCTGTCTTTGAAGACCTGCTTCAAGCCAAACGACACGCCGCCGGGGCCACCACCGACACCACAGGGCAGGTAAACCATCAAAGGATGGTCGCCGTCGACAACAATACCCATTTCATCCAGCTGTTTTTTCAACCGTAGCGCAGCAACGGAATACCCGAGAAAAAGCGTGCGGGAGTTTTCGTCATCGATAAAATGGCAGGTCGGATCGGATGCTGCCGCAAGTCTTCCCTGCTTGACCGCTTCGGAATAGTCCGATTCATATTCCATCACGCAAACGCCCTTGCTGCGCAGCATATCCTTCTTCCATTGTCTGGCATCGGACGACATATGCACGGTTACCTGAAAACCAAGCTTTGCACTCATAATACCGATGGACAAACCAAGGTTTCCGGTAGAGCCTACTGCAATGGAATACTTGGAGAACAGCTTCGAAAACCGTTCTTCCGCAAGCACGCTGTAATCATCATGTATATCCAGCATACCGCTTTCTATCGCTACATCTTCAGCAAATTTTAATACCTCATATACACCGCCTCTTGCCTTAATGGATCCGGAAATCGGCAAATGGCTGTCCATTTTTAAATACAGTCTGCCATTGAGCGAAACACCGTACTCCTGCTCCAATGCCGCTTTCATTGCAGGAATCTCCCGAAACGGACTTTCTACAATTCCGTCGGAAGAGGCCGTTTCGGGAAAAGCCACCTTAAAATAGGAAGCAAAGCGTTTCAGTCGGTCAGCGGCTTCTTCAATATCCTTAAATGTTAACTCACATTGTTTGGCAGCGGAATCAAAATCCATATAACAAGGATTTTTCCAACAGGTTTCCTTTAACTGCCTTAAATCATCGATTATCAAAACTAATACCTCCGATCAAAATGTATATTGTACATCATAACATAACAGTGGCAAAAAATCAATGCGGAGCATTGTATATCATCAATTCCGCAGGAATTGCATATCATCAAAACGAAGTTTTGTATATCAACAAGCCGACAGAAATGCACACTTTGCGTGATGATATACGCCTTCGGCGATGATATACACGACTGCGTCGTGATGATATACCAAGCCTGTCGGCTTGGATAAAAAAACTCCCGTTCCTAAGAACGAGAGTTTTTTGGCTCCCCCAACTGGACTTGAACCAGTGACACCCTGATTAACAGTCAGGTGCTCTACCGACTGAGCTATGGAGGAATATCTGCCGACCTGAAGTCGGCTTGGTGACCCGTAGCGGATTCGAACCGCTGTTGCCGGCGTGAGAGGCCGGAGTCTTAGGCCACTTGACCAACGGGCCGTATGGTGCACCATCAGGGACTCGAACCCGGGACACCCTGATTAAGAGTCAGGTGCTCTACCAACTGAGCTAATGGTGCATATCGCGTCAAACCGCTTGACTATAATACACTATCCATTCCCGATTGTCAAGAGAATTTTTTAATTTTTTCAAAAATTTCTCATGACCGTATCGTTTCCCACTTTTTGCACCATATACATCCCATCTTATTTTGCACCCATTACCCATTCGGCGGCACGCACGCCATCCGCCGCGGCAGACATGATGCCACCGGCGTATCCGCCTCCTTCACCGCAGGGATACACACCGCGCACCGCGCTTTGGCCGTTGTCGTCGCGCACCATACGCACGGGTGACGAGGAACGCGATTCCACCCCCGTGAGCAGGGCATCGTTTCGGTCGAATCCGACCAGTTTGCGCCCCAGTTGCGGCAACGCGCTTTTGAGCGACTGTGCCACAAACGGCGGCAGACATTCACGCAGATCGCACAACGTCACGCCCGGGCGATAAGACGGCATCACCTCACCGCATGCGGTGGAAGCGCGATCCGCCAAAAAATCGCCCACCAACTGTGCCGGGGCACGGTAACCCCCACCGCCGAGTGTAAATGCCGCCTGCTCCATCTGCCGTTGCAGATGAAATCCTGCCAGCACGTCCTCCGATGCCAAATCCTCGGGTGCCACACCCGTGAGCAACGCGCTGTTGGAATTTTCGGCATTGCGTGCAAATTCGCTCATCCCGTTCACCGCAACGCCGCCCTCTTCGGATGCCGCCGCCATCACCACACCGCCGGGACACATGCAAAAGGTATACACACCGCGCCCGTTTTCGGCGGTGACGTTCAATTTGTAATCCGCCGCCCCCAAGGCAGGATGCCCTGCGAAGCGACCGTATTGACTTTGATCGATCATGCGGCGCGGGTGCTCGATACGCACCCCCACCGCAAACGGTTTTTGCATCATCGGCAAGCCGCGACGATGCAACATATCCACCGTGTCGCGTGCGCTGTGGCCAATGGCAAAGATCGCTTGATTGCAGGGCAGTTCTTCCTCCCCTGCCGCCGTTTTCACCTTCAAAGCCGTAAGTTCCCCGTCACGGATAACCACGTCGGTCACGCACGTACCGAACCGCACCTCACCGCCGAGCAAAAGAATTTCGCGGCGGATCGCCTTCACCGCCGCACGCAGGCGGTCGGTCCCCACGTGGGGTTTCGCCTGCCACAAAATATCGGGGCAATCCCCTGCCCTCGCCAATTCTTCCAACACAAAACGACACCGCGCATCCTTAATGCCGGTGTTGAGTTTTCCGTCCGAAAACGTGCCTGCTCCGCCTTCGCCGAACTGCACGTTGCATTCCGTATCCAACACGCCTTCGGTACAAAGGCGTTCCACCGCACGATGGCGCGTATCCACGTCCTGCCCACGTTCCAACACGATGGGGCGCCAGCCTGCCCGTGCCAACACCAACGCGGCAAACAAGCCGGCAGGTCCGCTTCCCACCACCACGGGCGGCAATCCGCGCCGTGCAGGCGCGGTCTGCGGCACATATACGTGCGGTGTCACCACGGCGGCATCGCGGCAATGAGCCGCCACCGCCGCTTCGTTACCCGTCACGGTGACGTCCAACGTGGCTTTGAAACACACCGCATCCTTTTTCCTGGCATCCACCGCCCGTTTATACAAGGTGCACGCGGTAACGGTGTGGGGTTTTACACGCAACAGTCTTGCCGCGACGGCGATGAGGTCATCTTCCCTGTACCCGAGCGGCAAGGTGACGTTTGAAAGACGGATCATACGTGCGCCTGCCTTTCCGCCAAAATGCCCTTTGCCGCCGCGTGCGCCGAACTCCACGCCCATTGCAGGTTAAACCCACCGCAATCGCCGTCCACATCCAACACTTCGCCTGCGGCATACAGCCCCGTGACCTTGCGCGAACGCATGGTATACGGGTCGAAATCGGCGGTAGAAGTGCCGCCTGCCGTGACCTGCGCCGCCGCAAGCCCTTTGGTGCCCTGCACCGCAAAGCGCCAACCTTTGATGGTCGCCGCCACCGCCGCGATCTCCTCTTCACCGAGCGAATCCGCCGTGCGCGCAAGGGCAATTCCTGCCGCGCGCATCACCGTCTGCCCGATGCGTTTATTGAGCAATCCCGTGAGCAGATCTTCCGCCGTGCGTCCGCACAGCGCGGTGCGGCGGCGCACCTCGTTTGCCACCGCTTCCACGTCCCATGCAGGGAGCAGATCCACGAGTGCGGTCATACTCCCCTGCTTGCGGCGTTCCCAATCCCCCACCGCACGGGAGATGGCCAGTGCCGCGGGACCCGACAGCCCGTAATCGCAAAACAGCAGTTCGCCTTCACTTTCGGCGACCGCTTGTCCATCCTTTTCCAACGTCAGGCGCACGTCGGCACGCAAGCCTTTCACCGCACGCAAGAACTCGCTTTGCGCACAGATCTGTGTCACCGACGGGAACAGCGGCGTTTTTTCGTGTCCCAAGGCGGCAAGCAGCGCATAGCCGTCTGTCACACCGCCGAGCGAGGGGGATGCCGCGCCGCCTGCCGTGACCAACACCTGTGCCGCCTGCCATTCCCCTCCTGCGGTTTCCAACACAAATCCGCGTTTTTGGGGGCGAATGGCGGAGACCGCCGCTTCGGTCACTTCCACCACCCCAAGGGCGGCACATTCCGCACGCAAGCAATCCAGCACCGCGGCCGCCTGCTCACAAATGGGGTACACACGCCCATCCTCGCGCGGACGGCACACCACGCCGACCGAATCGAAAAACGCCATAGCCGCCTGAGGCGGAAAGGCCGCCAAAGCCGGCTTGACAAAGTTTCCGTCGCCCCCGTGATAATAGCGAGGGGCGGCGTGAATATTACTGATGTTGCAGGTGCCGTTGCCGGTGGAAAGCAGTTTGCGCCCCACGCGTGCCGCGCGTTCCAGCACCGTGACCGCAAGGGCAGGACACCCACGCTTCAAAAAGATCGCGGCGGCAAGACCTGCCGCGCCGCCACCCACGATGGCGACATCCACACGCTCTTTCATGTGTTAAAACCCGAGCAATGCCGGCAGACCGTAGGTGATTGCCGACATAATGAATCCGGCGATCAGCACACCGGCCGCGATGATCGGCAACGACTTTTTCATCGGCATATCCAGCATGGCCGCCACCAGAGCACCTGTCCAGCCACCCGTGCCCGGCAACGGGATCGCCACGAACAAGAGCAGACCGAGCACTTCATATTTCAGCACTTTTTCCTTGTTCTTTTCGGTTTTACGCTCCAGCCAATCCGCCACTTTTTTGAGATGACGGGTGGTCTTCAACCAGTTGAAGAAGGGGTGGATCAACCACAAAATGAACGGAATCGGCAACAAGTTGCCCACCAAACAAATCAAAAACGCCTTGCCAAACGGCACACCGAGCAATGCCGCCGCGATCATGCCGCCGCGCAGTTCCAAAATGGGCAACAACGAAATGACAAAAATCGTCAGTTCTGCCGGAATGGTGTTCCCGAAAAAGTTGACAAGCCAGGTTGCCATGCTTTCTGCCATGCGATAACCACCTTATACACAAATTCCTCTTTATTATAACGGATTTGCCCCCGTTTGGCAAGAGGAGAATGGTCGAAGGATGAAAAAAGCAATTGACGAAGCAACAAAAGCGTGATAAAATGATTGTTTGTAAAAACCTTGTTTGCGAAAGGAATTTGAGTTATGAGTGACAACACCTCGGCATCCCGCGGTGCTTGGGCTTCTCGCAGCACCTTTATTTTGGCCTCGATCGGCTCGGCTGTGGGTCTCGGCAACGCGTGGCGCTTCCCTGCTCTGTGCGCGCGGCACGGCGGCGGCACCTTCTTGTTTGTGTATATTTTGGCAATCCTCGTGATGGGTCTGCCGCTTCTGATGATGGAAATTGCCATCGGGCGCAAAATGCGCGGCGGTGCGGTGACGGCGCTGGGCGGCTTGAACAAAAAGTTCGAGCCCATCGGTTGGGCGGCCACATCCAATGCGTTTTTCATCGCCACCTATTATGCGGCGGTGTTCGGCTGGGTCATTTTGATGATGCTCGGCAGTTATAAGTTCGTCGGGCTCACGGGCAATCCCGATGCGGCCGGCACCATGTGGAGCACCGCTATCAAGACCACGGGCACCACCAGCGGCTACACCACCATTTCGTGGGCGGCGCTCGGTTGCATTCTGCTTGCGTGGGCGGCCATTTGGTTGTGCATTCGCAAAGGCACCGACACCATCAACAAGGTGGCGAAATACACCGTGATGCTCCCCGTCGCCTGCCTGCTCATCATGGCGGCGAAAGGTGTCACCATGCCGAATGCCTCGGTGGGTCTCTATCAACTGTTTGTGCCGAACTTTGCAGAACTCGCGGATCCGCAGTTGTGGATCGATGCGTTTTCGCAGGTGTTTTACAGCCTGTCGGTCATGATGGCGATCATGTTCGCCTATGGCTCGTTCCTGGACCGTGACAGCAACGTGGCGGTGGATGCCACCATCATTGCGATGGCGGACTTGTTCATTTCGATTCTGGCAAGTATCGTGATGTTCACCACCCTGTACGGCACGGGTCACGCCGCCGACGTGGCGAATCTCGGTATGGGCACCACCTTCACGGTGTATCCCATGGCGATCGTATCGCTGACGAACAGCGGTATCATCAACGCGATTTTCGGCTTTATTTTCTTCTTCTGTCTGTTCACCCTGGCGCTCGGTTCCGCCTTCTCCATCATTGAAGGCGTGTCCACCGCATTTGCCGATAAATTCCGCCTTCCCAAAACCAAATGCACCATGATCATCTGCTGTGTGGCCGGTGTCTTCTCGCTGTTCTTCACCTGCGGTGCCGGTCTCGCGTGGCTGGACGTGGTGGATAACTGGTGCAACTCCTTCAACCTGATTTTGGTCGGCGTGCTGGAGACCTTGGCCATCGGCTGGGGCTTCAAGACCGTGAAGGTGCTCAAAGAGATCAATCGCAACACCAAGAAATTCCGCATGCCGCGTTGGTGGTTTGACACCTCGGTGAAGGTGATCGCCCCCCTGCTGCTCACCATCTTCTTTGTGTGGAACTTGGTCACGCTGTTCCAGGCAGGCGGCATTTACGGCGCCAAAGACGGCTACTCCCTGCTCTCTAACCTCGTGGGCGGCTGGGGCATGATGGCGGTGGTGTTCGCCTCCGGCTTCATCATTCGCCTCATCATCCGTCAAAAAGCAAAAAAAGGCTATGTCGAACCGCATACCTCGTGGGACGACACCGAAGAGTGAGTTTAAAAAAACGACGTATCGTGTGATACGTCGTTTTTTTATTGACTTTTTTCGCATTGCCCCTTTCTTTTTTTACAGAAATGCGTTATACTATATAAGATTAGTATGTATATTCCGATCTTCCCATGAAAGGATGATGGTTTTTGATTTGGCACAGCGAATCGACCGATGCCGTGATGCAAGAACTCGGCACCGACCGTGAACACGGACTTTCCCATGAAGAGGCCTCCGCGCGCCTGCAGATATACGGCAACAACATTGTGGATAAACCGCGCGACTTGTCGTTCGGTCACTGTCTGCTTTCGCTGCTTCGCCGCCCGTCGGTGTGGCTGTTGCTGATCGCGGCGATCCTCTCGCTCGCGTTGGCGATCCATCAGACCATCACCACCTATTTCCCCGGTGATTGGATCACCCCCACAGCGGTGGCGGTGATCGCGTTGTTGCGGTGCACGCTGGTGGCGTTGCGCGCGTGGCGTGCGGAACGGGCACTGCCTTCCATGAAGGTGTTGGCCTCGCCGCTCGTGCGTGTGCGGCGCGGCGGTGCCGAAGCCACCGTTTCGGCCGCCACCTTGGTGCCGGGCGATATTGTGGAACTTTCTGCAGGGGAATTGGTGCCTGCCGATTGCCGACTGCTCGAATGCTTTGAACTGCATTGCGATGAATCGTCGCTCAGCGGCGATCCGCTCCCCGTGGGCAAAAACGCGGCCGCCGACGTGCGCTCCGTCACCCCCTTGCCGCAACGGTACAATATGCTGTATGCCGGCTGTGCGGTGGTGCGCGGTCGGGCACTGGCGGTGGTGACCGCCACGGCTTCCGCCACCGAAGCCGGGCGCTTGGCACTTCTGCGTGAAACCGAAAAGGGCGATGCCCTGCCGATGCAAGCCACCGCCGAACGGGTGGGCACCGTGCTGTCTGCCCCCGTGTTGGCGTGCGGTATTGCCGTGGCGGTGGTGGCATTGCTCTCCAACGTCGGCGTGCTGGCGGCGTTGTTGCTGGGCTTTGCCACCGCGGTGGCGTTGCTTCCCGAAGAGATTCCCACGCAAGCGGCCGCGGTGGTGACCGCCGCCGTGCGGAAATTGGCGAAATACGGAGCGGTGGTGTCGCGTACCGCCGTGACCGAAGATCTCGGTCGTTCGGCGGTGGTGTGCACCAACAAGACCGGTTCGTTCACCCAAAACCGCATGACCTTGGTGCGTGCGTTCACCAACGGACGCATGGTGAAACTGGATAAAAACCGTCCGCCCGAAGATCTGCACACCTTGTTGCAGATGGCGGCACTGTGCAGTGGGCGCGTACCCTCTGCGACCGAACAGGCGGTGTTGGATTACGCCCGTATGCACGGCACCGATCTGAACGATCTCGCCGCCTCCTTCCCCCGTTTGGGTGAAATTCCGTTTGATCCGCACCGTCGCCGTATGACGGTGGTACATTTGGTGGATGGGCGCAACCTGGTGATCTCGATGGGTGCACCCGAAGATCTGTTGCCGCTGTGCGGCGAATTGCCCGAGGACGTGGCAAACGCCGAAGAATTCATGGGGGCGGAGGCTCTGCGTGTGTTGGCGGTGGCGTATCGCACCGTGGCGGAAGCGCCCACCGAATGTTTCGCGGAAGAATTGGAGCGCGACCTCACCTTCTTGGGATTGCTCGGTTTGTCCGACCCGATGCACGAGGACGTGCCCGAAACGGTGGCAACCTGTGCCCGTGCAGGGGTGCGCATCGTGTTGTTTACAAATGAAAGTTTGCTCACCGCGACCGCTTCGGCGCGCCGTGCCGGCATCTTGAAGGATCGCAGTGAAGCCATTGACGGGCGCGCACTGTGCGATATGCCCGACGATGAGTTGGCGGCGGTCGCCAAGCGTTGCACCGTGTTTTCGCGCATTTCCGCCGAAGATAAGCGGCGCTTGGTTGCCGTGTGGCAAGAGCGCAACCTGCCCGTGTTGGTGAGCGGCGAGGATGCCCAAGACGTGCCGGCCATGCGTGAAGCGCACGTCAGTTGCGGCATGGCGCGCAGCGGCGCGGAGATCGCCACCTCCACCTCGGATATGGTGCTGACCGACGACCGTTTTTCCACCTTGATCCGCACCGTACAGGAGGGGCGCACCGCGTTTTTGAACCTGCGCAAAACCGTGGTATTGCGTGTGGCGCAAATGACCTCGCTGTTCCTTGCCGTGCTCGCATCCTTGCTTTTGTTCGGCGGCGCCACCTTCTCCCCTGCCGCTTTGTTGTGGGTGGGCGGCGTGTCCTCCGCTTTGTTCACCTTTGCGATGGCACGTGAAGTGCCGCAATGGGACACCATGCGCCAACCGCCGCGCACCAAGTGGGAACGCTTGCTGGCACGCGGTGTGGTGTCGCTCACCGCGTTTGGCGTGTTGCTCGCCGCACTCGCCTTGATCGCGTATCACGTGTTGCACGTGTCGGCCGCCTTTGCGGTGTTGGCACTCGGGCAGATCGTGCTGTTCATCGCCGCCCGTTCCTCCCTGCCGATGCCGCTCACGCGGCTGTTCCGCGCCCCGTGGGCGTGGGTCGCGCTGATCGGGGCGGCCGCCCTGTTCGTGTTGCCGCTCACCGTGCCCGTTTGCGCCGCGGTGGTGGGCATTTCCACCCTGGAAGGTGAAGCGTGGGGCACGGTTGGGTTGTTGCTCGGCATTCTGTTCGGTGTCACCGAATTGTATAAATGGGTGCGCTTCTTGCTTGCCCGTGCCATGCAAAGCAAGGGGGCGAACGACTGATGTTTGCGCGCTTGAAAAGCATGGGACTTTCGGGCATCCACGGATTTATGGTGGAGGTGGAAGCCGATCTTTCGGGCGGCTTGCCCGGATTTGACGTGGTGGGCCTGCCCGGCCCGGCGGTGAAGGAATCGCGCGACCGTGTGCGCTCCGCGCTGAAAAACAGCGGTTTCACCTATCCCGTCAGCCGCATCACCGTGAACTTGGCGCCTGCCGACGTGCGCAAAGAAGGCTCGGTGTACGATCTGCCGCTGTTGCTGGCTCTGCTTTCGGCAAGCAGTCAGTTGCCGCCCATTGAAGAGGATCACGCCTTTGTGGGCGAACTGTCCCTCACGGGGGAGGTGCGCCCCATCCACGGCGTGTTGCCCATGGTGATCGCCGCACGCGATCACGGCATTCGCCACGTGTTTGTGCCTGCCGCTTGCGCCGCCGAAGGCGGTGTGGTGGACGGCATCGCGGTGTATCCCGTGGAAAATGCGTTGCAACTGATCCACCATTTGATCGGGGACACGCCGATCACACCGCTGACGGCAGACACTTTGCCGCCACCGCCCGTGTTGCCCATGCCCGATTTTGAGGACGTGATGGGGCAAACGGCGGCACGCCGCGCCATGGAAATCGCCGCGGCAGGCGGTCACAACATACTGTTGATCGGGCCGCCCGGTTCGGGCAAAAGTATGCTGGCGAAACGCCTGCCTTCCATTCTGCCCGATATGACACGGGAAGAACAACTGGAAACCACCAAGATCCATTCGGTGGCAGGTACGTTGCCCGGTGGCATCGGCTTGCTCACCGCGCGCCCCTTCCGTGCGCCGCATCACAACATCTCCTCGGCAGGTTTGGTGGGCGGCGGCACCGTCCCCCGTCCGGGCGAAGTGTCACTGGCGCATCACGGGGTGCTGTTTTTGGATGAATTGCCCGAGTTTTCGCGCAGTGCGATGGAGTGTTTGCGCCAACCGTTGGAGGATGGCAAAGTCACCATTTCGCGCGTGGCTTCGTCGCGCACCTATCCGTGCTCGTTCATGTTGGTGGCGGCGATGAACCCGTGCCCGTGCGGTTTCTTTGGGCATCCCACCCGTGCGTGCACCTGCACCACCACCGCGGCGCGGCAGTATCTCTCCCGTATTTCGGGGCCTCTCTTGGACCGCGTGGACCTGCACATTGACGTGCCTCCCGTGGAGTTTACCCAACTGGCACAAAAGCAAAAGGCGGAAAGTTCCGCCGCCATTCGCGAACGGGTGAACGCCGCACGCAAACGTCAGCTTGCCCGTTTTGCCGCCGCAGGGGCGGAGGGGTTGATCTGCAATGCACAGATCCCGAGCAATCTGCTCAAGACCCTTTGCCCGTTGACCGAAGGCGCCACCGCGGTGCTCAGCCGCGCATTTGACCGTATGGGACTCTCTGCCCGTGCGTATGACCGCTTGCTCAAAGTGGCGCGCACCATTGCCGATCTGGACGGCAGTGACGTGGTGGATATCCCCCACATCTCCGAAGCGATCCAATACCGCAGTCTTGACCGCAAATATTGGATGAAATAAACCGAAAGGAAGTCTTTTTCATGAGTGAATGTACACACGATTGCAGTTCTTGCAGTCAAAACTGTGCCGACCGTGATCCCCACGCGAAGCTGAACGAGTACAGCCAAATTAAAAAGGTTGTCGCCGTCAGCAGCGGTAAGGGCGGCGTGGGCAAATCCTCCGTCACCGCTCTGCTCGCCGTGATGCTGGCGCGGCGCGGCTACAAAGTGGGTGTGCTGGATGCCGATATCACCGGCCCGTCCATCCCCAAGGCGTTCGGCCTTGTGCACAAGGCAAAAGGCTCGCCGATGGGCATTCTGCCGGCCGAGACCCACATGAACATCAAGGTAATGTCCATCAACCTGTTGCTGGAAGATCAGACCCAACCCGTGGTGTGGCGCGGCCCTGTGCTCGCAGGGGCGGTCACCCAGTTCTGGACCGACGTGGTGTGGGGCGAGTTGGATGTGCTGCTGATTGATATGCCGCCGGGCACGGGCGACGTGCCGCTGACGGTGTATCAGACCCTGCCGGTGGATGCCACCGTGGTGGTGTCCACACCGCAAGCGCTGGTGCAGATGGTGGTGGATAAGGCGTATAAGATGGCCGGTCTGTTGGACATCCCCGTGTTGGGTATGGTCGCCAACATGAGCGGCGTGATCTGCCCCGATTGCGGTCGCCGCATCGACGTGTTCGGCTCAATGGAAAAATTCCGCGATGCCGCCCGTGATATGGGGCTTTCGATCTTGGCGGAACTGCCCATCAATGCGGACATCGCCCGTCTGTGCGACGAAGGCGAGATCGAGCGCGTGGTGTGCGAGGAGATCGACCCTGCCGTGGACGTGGTGGAAGAGCTGTTGAAATAAGAAAACGTCCGCGAAACCGAAACGATTTCGCGGACGTTTTTTCGTTATCTGCGTATATAATACCCATAAGAACACCTTTTTCTCCACAAACCACAAGCCAATAGCATTGATTCAATTCTATACACTCGTTCAATTAGCATCGATTCCTATTTATACTAATAATAAAGAATCAACGCTACCGGCTTGGGGGATAAGGATATGGATAAAGCAGAACTCGGCAAACGCATCCGAGAAGCACGTAACAATGCAGGGCTTACACAAGAAGTGTTGGCAGAAAAAGCCGATATCGGTGTGATGTATCTGGGCGAAATCGAACGCGGTTTGAAAATGCCGAGTTTGAAGATCTTTATCAAACTCGTGGAAGCGCTGGACATCTCCGCCGATTATCTTCTGCGCAATGAGGTCAGTTCCGGAAGATCCTTTGTGTATGATGAGATCACACAGAAATTAGAAGGGCTAACACCCAAACAACGCAAAGGTGCGGTGGACATTCTGAATGCCTACTTGAAAACTCTGTAATTTAAACACAGCGCGGAAGATGAAATGCATCTTCCGCGTTTTTTCAAAAAATAGGATTTTCCACCACGTTTTGACAATCTTTTCTCCCTCCATAATGTAACATGGTTGCATAGCATTGAATCAATGCTATATGCTAATTTTGAAAGAGGGATATTATGACGATTATAGGAATAACACAGCACATTGACGATCTCGGGCGAATCACACTGCCATCGGAAATACGAAAGACATACCAACTTGAAAAGGACGATGTTGTCGAAATCGTGGGAACGGCAGACGGCATTTTACTTCATATACCCGAAATCACCGTTGTACGAAAAGAAAAGCCTGCCGTTCCCCACACGAACGGAACGGTATAGAAAAAAACAAAACGTCCGCGAAGAAATGACAAGAAAGGCATCCGACCTATGGCACGCGTCCTTTGAAAACGGAATCGTAGGGGACGCAAGTTTATCGACGTCCCGTTGCAGGCCGGATACAATGCTCAAGTCAAACGCGTTTAGACGGAAAACGTCTAAACAGCGGATAAACACTCCTCTTGCGTAATGGGGAACAGGTTGAAATGCGTAGCATCTTGCGTATTGAGCAACGAGGACGCCCATCCCTACAACACGTTCTCTATTCCTACAAACGACAAGGCACAATGTGTAAAACACATTGTGCCTTGCTGTTTCTCTTTTTACTTTTCGTCCGCTTTGCTCAAGAAATGTTTGAGTTGCGGCGTTTGGGGGTTGCCGAAGATCTCGTCGGGCGTGCCCATTTCGGCGATCACGCCGTCTGCCATGAAGATGACAACGTCTGCCACACTGCGCGCAAACTCCATTTCGTGGGTGACCACCACCATGGTGCTG
>JAZONO010000087.1:0-4453 GCA_045654545.1 Acutalibacteraceae bacterium | reverse complement strand
CTTGGCCTCCGACTTCATGAGCAAGGTAGGGTTCAAACCGCAGACTTCCATTGAGGAAGGATTGTCACGCTTTGCCAAATGGTATAAAACGTTTTATCAAAAAGGAGAGTGACACCCTTTGAATTTTTACAAAAAGATCATTCGCAGTCGCAAACTGCGGTTTAAGATCTTGCGGTGTCTGCGTTTCATACCCGATAAGCCGACCTTAAAATGGCAATACCGCATGAAACTCGGGCGCAAACTGAATTTGAAAGACCCCAAAAGGTATACTGAAAAACTGCAATGGTATAAATTGTACTATCGCGTACCGGAAATGACTATCTGTTCAGACAAATATGCTGTTCGCGAGTTCGTCAAATCCCGTGGGTTAGGACATCTTTTGAACGAGTTGTATGCCGTTTACGATACTCCTGACGATATCTGTTGGGATGCTCTTCCCAACAGTTTTGCAATGAAAGCGAATAATGGTTCGGGTACGAATTATTTTGTAACAGATAAAGCATCTGAATCCCCTGATAAAATGAGAGCTCTTGCAAAAGAATGGTTGGCTCGTTCCGGCATTTCTTTTGGCCGTGAGTGGGGATATGTGAATATCCAACCCAAAATCATTTTTGAGCGTCTTCTGCCGCGGGATAAACGTAACGACCTTCCCGATTACAAATTTTTCTGCTTTAACGGCAAAGTCTTTTGTTTATACACCATGATTGACTACACCGATAATCATGCCAATGGTAAACTGGGCTTTTTTGATCGTGATTTTAATCAACTTCCTTGCAGACGGTTAGATTATCAACCGATCGTTCAGCCTCTTGAGAAACCGCAAAACTTCGAAAAAATGGTCGAATATGCTGAAATTCTATCAGCCGGGTTTCCCCACGCACGTGTAGATTTTTACAATATTGACGGCCAAATTCTTTTCGGTGAAATGACTTTTTACAATGCCAGCGGATACACAAAGTTTGAGCCGGATTCTTTTGATTACGAAATGGGACAGCAATTCATCTTGCCGAATAAAACGCACAATTGACCTTGTATGAGGAGAATTACTATGTCTTCTTTCCCTGCTTTTTCACCAAAGGTTTCCACCATCATTCCCGTCTACAATGGCGCTGACTACCTGCGCGAATCCATCGACAGCGCGTTGGCGCAGACATACGAAAACCTCGAAGTGATCGTGGTCAACGACGGTTCCACCGACGGCGGTGCCACCGAAGAGATCGCTCTTTCATACGGCAACCGTATTCGCTATTTTGCAAAGGAAAACGGCGGTGTTTCCTCCGCATTAAATACAGGGATCCGCAACATGAGCGGCGAGTACTTTTCGTGGTTGTCGCACGATGATCGCTACGATCCCGAGAAGGTTGCCGCTTCGGTTGACTATCTCTCCTCCTTTGCACAGCGCGATCGCCTGCTCGCCATGTGCGGTGGGTATTATATTGATAAAGATTCCAACCACTTACGCAATATGCAGTTTCATTTTGAGAGTGGGCACGTGTATCAAGGGTTGGACGTGGTGTCCTACATTTTGACCCACGGTGTATTAGATGCCTGCTGTTTGCTGATCCCCAAAACGGCGTTTGACGAATGCGGTCTGTTTAATGAAGAACTGCGATACAATCAAGACGCTCTGATGTGGTATCAAATCTTTTGCAGTGGGTACGGTCTGGTGGTACGTGACGATCACAAGCACGTGGCATACCGTCTGCACGCCACGCAGACCTCCAAAACCCGTCGGGATCTGTTGCTGGACAATGCGGAACGGTTGACGCGCATAATTGCGCCCACCTTTGCCGCTTTGAGCAGCAAAGAGCATCGCCTGTTGCGTATGTTCGCCAAACGCCAAGCCCGTCTGGATTGCCGTGCCGCTTTGGATGTGTGTATCCGCATCGGACATGAGACCAACGTATTCGGTATCAAGGACGTGGTATACCTGCGTATATGGCTGTTCCTCGGCAAATGCCGCAACGGGTTAAAAACCGTATACCATCGCTTACGCTTCCACAAATAACTTTCCTACACGAAGGTGACTTGCCTATGATACCTTATTACGTGCTGATCGGCGCACCGTTGCTGTTTTCCTTCTTTCACGCATTGCGCATCGACCGCAACGATCCCCTTTCCACAGCACCCCCAAAAAACTATACCATTGCTTTCTTCTTCGTCCTGTATTTTCTGTTGCTGGCTCTGCGGCACGAAAGTATCGGTGTGGATCTCGATGGGTATATCCGTGCCTTTACACGCTTTCGGGGCTATTCCTGGGGCGAAGCGATCACCTCCTCCCGTTGGGAAGTCGGTTTCGTAATCTTCACCAAGTTCATCGGTGTGTTCACCGCGTCCCCACAGATATACGTGGCGATCATCGCGGCGCTCTGTGTTTTCCCGGTGGCTCGCCTTTACTACCGCGAGTCGCAGGACGACATTACCGTTATGGCACTGTTTGCCGTTTTCCCCGTATTTGTGATGAACTTTTCCGGGTTACGGCAAGCCGTTGCCATTGCGTTCACCCCGGCAGTATATTACGCCGCGCGCAACCGCCGTTTGGTACGCGCCATTCTGCTCTCCCTTTGCGCCACACTGTTTCACGCCTCGGCTCTGGCATTGCTGCTGATCTACCCCGTATACCACATGAAGTTGCGTGCACGTCACTTGATTTGGGTAGTACCGGCCTTTGCACTGTTCTATGTTTTTCGCGCATCCTTGTATTTCCTTCTGCTCCCGCTGCTCGGCAGCGATTACGCCACACGGTATACCGCGCTGGCCGACACCGGTGCGACGACCATGCTCCTTTTGTTCGTTCTGTTTGCACTGTACGCCTTTTATGCACCGAATGAAAACTTAGTGGACGAGGACACGCGCGGATTACGCAATCTGCTCGTATTGGTGACCTTCATCCAAACGTTCGCTTCCGTCAGCCACGTTGCTATGCGCTTGAATTATTATCTTCTGATTTTGATCCCTCTGCTTATTCCCAAAGTGTCCCATCGGATCACGCGAGTGGACGTGCGCTACGTGCAACTGATCCGCATTGGCATGACCGCCTTTTTCCTCTTATATTACCTCATTAAGATCCATATGTATGACAGTTTGAGTATCTACCCGTATGCTTTCTTTTGGCAATAAAATCATTTGACGATATCGTTCGATTGTGCTATACTGTATTTGTTATAAGCGTTCCGCTTCGGCGGACATTATATCATTATCAACGAAATGAGGAATCTGTTATGAGCCTTTTTAAAGACAAGACCCTGTTGATCACCGGCGGTACCGGCTCGTTTGGCACGGCCGTTCTTAACCGCTTTTTGACGACGGATATCGGTGAGATCCGCATTTTCTCTCGCGATGAAAAGAAGCAGGACGATATGCGCCACAAGTTCCAAGCGACCATGCCGGATGTGGCACACAAACTGAAATTCTTCATCGGCGACGTGCGTAACCTCGCCAGCGTGAAAAATGCGATGCATGGTGTGGATTATATCTTTCACGCGGCGGCGCTCAAGCAGGTGCCGTCCTGCGAATTCTTCCCGATGGAAGCGGTGCACACCAACGTGATCGGTACCGATAACGTGTTAACCGCCGCAATCGATGAAGGAGTCAAATGTATCATCTGCCTTTCCACCGATAAAGCGGCGTATCCCGTGAATGCCATGGGCATCACCAAGGCGTTGGAAGAGCGTGTGGCGGTGGCAAAATCCCGTACCGTTTCCCCCGAAAAAACCAAGATTTGTTGCACTCGTTACGGCAACGTGATGTGTTCGCGCGGCTCGGTCATTCCGCTGTGGATCAATCAGATCCGCAGCGGTCAGCCCATCACCTTGACCGATCCGTCCATGACCCGTTTCATTATGTCATTGGACGAAGCGGTGGATCTGGTGCTGTTTGCATTTGAGCACGGCGTATCGGGTGACATTCTGGTGCAGAAAGCACCTGCCTGCACCATTCAGACGCAGGCGGAAGCGGTGTGCGAACTGTTTGGTGGCAACAAAGAGGACATCAAGATCATCGGTATCCGTCACGGCGAAAAGTTGTATGAAACCTTGCTGACCAATGAAGAATGTTCCACCGCCGTGGATATGGGAGTTTTCTATCGTGTTCCTTGTGACAAGCGCGATTTGAACTACGACAAGTATTTCCACGAAGGCGATACACTCCGCAACCCGTTGACCGAGTTCAATTCCCACAACACCGAACTGCTGTCGGTGGAGGAAGTGAAAGAAAAGCTGTTGAAACTTTCTTACATTCGTGAGCAACTGGGTTTGACCGACTAAACGAATATACAAAAGCAGAGGGTTCGTACATACGAACCCTCTGCTTTTGTACATTCTTATTTCATCGGCGCATAGAACATATCCAGTATCAACCGATCCAACGCATCCTTGTCCGGATGGAACTCCATATACTCCTCGCCTTTGACATTCTCGCCTTCCGGTGTAACCACACCCTTGAAGGTATACCC
>JAZONO010000086.1:0-2953 GCA_045654545.1 Acutalibacteraceae bacterium | reverse complement strand
GAAAATTTTGGATGCGGTGCTGAGTTCCACGTGGGTTTCCAAACCGATAACCAATTCGTAATTCATACTCACTCACCCATCCTTTCCACGGCGCCTGCCAAGCTGAGCAACACGCCTTCGCTGAAATGTGCACCCATCAGTTGCACGCCACGGCTCACGAGTGACGGAATACCCGTGAGGTTGGCGATGGCGGTGAACACACTCTCTTCAAACACACGACCGAACGCATCCGCAATGTCATACGCTTCATACGCCGCGGCACTGCACACGGGGGCGAGCACGGCATCGTACTGTTCAAACACCTTGGTGATCGCTTCGGCAACCACACGGCGCACCTTCAGCGCCTTGCCGTAGCACACTTCGTAACGGTTTTTGGACAGCATATCCGAGCCGTACAGAATCACCGCTTTGGTGAGGAAGTTAAACCCTTCGGTGCGCGAATTCACATACAATTCGTCGATGTTGCGATATTCCGCCGCACGGTGACCGTACTTCACGCCGTCGTAACGCGACACGTTGTTGCAGGTTTCCGCCGTCATCAGCATCTGCCACGCGGTGTTCGCCACATCCACGAAATCCAGCGTGATCTCTTCCACCGTCACGCCGTTTTGCGCCAATGCTTCGGCAAATGCCGCCACACGGGCACGGGTGGTTTCGTCCGCTTTGTCCACAAGATTTTTCACCACGCACACGCGGCGGCCGCTCACCGCTTGGTCGGCCACGTACTGCGCCTTGCTTTCATGCAGGGAGGTGCCGTCCTTTTCGTCGTGACCGGCGATAACCGCCATCACGGCGGCCACGCCGTCGGCATCGGCGGCATACACTCCCACCTGCTCGCCCGAAGCGGCGGTGGACACCACGCCGTAACGCGAAACCGTGCCGTAGGTGGGTTTCAGGAAATCCACACCCGAAAGCGCCGCCGCACGACGGGGCGCACCGTTCACGTCCACACCGAGCGCCGCTTTCACCGCGCCGTCGGCAACCGCTTTGGCCGCCGCGCCGCAGAGCGCACCCTCTTGCGGTGCCCAGTGGGAAAACTCGCCCACCAGATCCAAGCCGAATTCACCCACGTGGCATTTGCCGGAAACGGTGTATCCTGCCTGTTCCAAACGGGTGACCGCCTCGGCGCTGAACAGGGGTGTGAACCCTTCCAAAATACGGGAACCTGCCGTGGTCGGCGCACCCTTCACGAGCAGGGTATCCTCCACAGCCAACGTCCCGTTTTCACACAATGTTGTTGCATAGTAGTTCATCATTTCGCACCTCACTTCACAAGTCGCGGCACTTGCCAACTGTCCTCACTGCGTTCGGGCGCACCCTCAAGCAAGCTTTCGCGGCTGAACGGTTGGCGGCGTTCATCCTCACGCAACACGTTCACCATCGGCATCACGTGCACCATCTCTTCCACGCCCTCGGTGTCCACCGCGGCAAGGCGCGCTTCGCTTTCGCTCATCGCTTGGAAGATGCCCTGCATCGTTTCCTCTTCCTGTTCGGTCAAGGCGATCTGGTTTAATTGCTGTGCGTTCGAGAAGGTGGAGCGCTTTTCGCCCATGCGCTTTGCGCCGCCCACCGCGGCCGCACGCGCCGCCAAGGCGCTGTTGTTGCCCAGCAGGTGCACATCCTCGAGCTGTTGGTTGGTCACTTCGCTCGGGGCACCGAGCAGGAGATCCTGTGCGTTGCCGTTGAGCGGAAACGCGATGACATCCAGAATCTTTTCTTCATCGGTGAGCAACATCACCATGCGGTCGATACCGGGTGCCATGCCTGCGTGCGGCGGTGCACCGTACTGGAAGGCGGTGTACAACGCGTTGAAACGGGATTTCAGTTCCGCTTCGGTGTAGCCCGCGATGTCAAACGCCTTTTTCATAATGTCAATGTCGTGGTTGCGCACCGCACCCGATGCGAGCTCAATGCCGTTACACACGAGGTCATACTGATACGCAAGCACCTGCGTGGGATCTTCGCCCATCAGGGCATCCATACCGCCCTGCGGCATGGAGAAGGGGTTGTGGGTGAAGATGGTGTCGCCCGTTTCTTCGTCGATCTCGTACATCGGGAAATCCACGATGAAGCAGAACTCAAACGCATCGTCGCGGATGAGATCCAACTGTTCGGGACGTGCCAACCACGTGCGGATGTGACCGGCTTTCTTTTCCACGTCGTGTTTCTTATCGTCGCAGATAAAGAACAGGGTCTCGCCCTCTTTCACGCCCGTCAGCGCCACCACTTCGTCCTTTTGCGCATCCGAAAGGAATTTCGCGATCGGGCCCAAAAATGCGCCGTCTTTCAGCGTGATGTAGCCGAGACCGCCCAAGCCCACTTCCGCCGAGGTGGCGAATTTGAGCGAATCTTCAAAGAATTTGTTGGATTTGCCGCGGCAATCCGCCACAATACCGCGCACGGGGCGCCCCTTGAAGGCAGGGAAATCCACCGCGGCAAAGAAATCGGTCAGGTCGCAGATGATCAGCGGATTGCGCAGGTCGGGTTTATCCGAGCCGTATTTCATCATCGCATCGGCGTAGGTGATGCGGCGGAAGGGCTTTTCGGTGACTTTTTTGTCCGAGAAGGTCTTGAACGTGTCGTAGATAACATCTTCGCAGACAGCCAGCACCTCGTCCTGCGTGGCGCTGTCCAGCAGGGCATACTCCTCGGAGTAGATGCCGCACTGGCGGCAGTCCCGGGTCTTGCCGTCCACATACACCCGGGTGGCGGGGTTCTCGCCCACCAGAATGACGGCCAGACCGGGTTTTTTCTCCATGCCCTCCACTTCGCGGCGGGCGCGCTCTTTAATTTCTTTGGCAAGGGACTTGCCGTCCATCAAAACAGCAGACATCGTTATGCCTCCTCTTTCTCTTGCTGTGCCGCGAGGCGATTGACATACATCTGATTCGGGTCATGGGGCCGGCGCAGCATCCACAGCAGTACAGAACCTGCCACCGCTGCGGTCACGGCA
>JAZONO010000085.1:0-3440 GCA_045654545.1 Acutalibacteraceae bacterium | reverse complement strand
TGATCGGTGAACCCGGTGTGGGTAAAACGGCGATCGCCGAAGGGCTGGCTTTGCGCATCGCCACGGGCGAAGCACCGCCGCGCTTGCAGGATAAGGAGATTCATCTATTGGATCTCACCGCGCTGGTGGCAGGCACGCAGTTCCGCGGTCAATTTGAAAGCCGTATCAAAGCGTTGGTGGACGAAGTGCGCGCCAAAGGCAATGTCATTCTGTTCATCGATGAGATCCACAATCTGGTGGGAACGGGCGATGCGGAAGGTAGTATGTCTGCCGCCAACATCTTGAAACCGGCGCTCTCCCGTGGGGAGATCCAGGTGATCGGTGCCACCACCTTTAACGAATACCGCAAACACATCGAAAAGGATGCCGCGTTGGAACGCCGTTTCCAACCCGTCACGGTGGAAGAGCCGTCGGTGGCGGATGCCACCGCGATCTTGCGTGGAATTCAAAGTTATTATGAAGAGTTCCACGGCGTGAAGGTGAGCGACGAGATGATCACCCGTGCGGTGGTGCTGTCCGAGCGGTACATTACCGACCGTTTTCTGCCGGATAAGGCCATCGACTTATTGGACGAAGCGTGTGCCGCGGCGGCGCTGGAAAACAAAGAGGCCGACCGTTATGCCGCGTTTCAGCGCGAGATCGCGCTGATGAAAAAAGAAGAAGAGCGCCACATGGTCGAGGACGAGGTGGATTACGAAACCTTGGCGCGTGTGCGTGCCGAGTTGATGAAGACCGAGCAGGCGGCAGAGGAGATTCGTGTGGCCGCCACCGAAGCGCCGCTCGGTGACCGCCATTTGGCGAAGGTGATCGAGCTGTGGACAGGCATTCCTGCCGCCAAAGTGCAACAGAGCGAACTGTCGCGTTTGGGCGGAATGGAAGAGCGGCTGTCCGCCCACATCGTGGGGCAGGAAGAAGCGGTGCGCCTGGTTGCGGCGGCGATCCGTCGCAGTCGCGTGCAGATCAGTCCCCGTCGCCGTCCGGCATCCTTCTTGTTTGTTGGTCCCACGGGCGTGGGCAAGACCGAACTGGTGAAGGTGCTCGCACGGGATCTGTTCGACACCCCCGATGCCCTCATCCGCTTGGATATGTCGGAGTTTATGGAAAAGCACGCGGTGTCGCGGCTCATCGGCTCGCCTCCGGGGTACGTCGGTTACGACGAAGCGGGGCAACTCACCGAAAAGGTACGCCGCAAGCCGTATTCGGTGCTCCTGTTCGATGAGATCGAAAAAGCGCATCCCGACGTGCTCAACGTGCTGTTGCAGATTTTGGATGAAGGGCGCGTGACCGATGCGCACGGGCGTACCGTCAACTTTGAAAACACCGTGTTGGTGATGACCTCCAACGCCGGCAGCGACGTGACGGGTGCGTTGATGGGCTTTGGCAAAAGCGCAGGCGAAGCCGGGCGCGACAAGGCGATGAAAGCACTGTCCGATTTTCTGCGCCCCGAGTTTTTGAGCCGTGTGGACGAGGTGGTGTATTTCCGCCCGTTGGAAGAGGAAGATTACACCCGTATTGCGGCGTTGCTGTTGGACGAATTGCAAGGGCCGCTGTCCGAGCGCGGCATCGCGTTCCGTTACAGCGCCGAGGTGCCCACCTTGTTGGCAAGTCAGGCGGCAGGCGGCAAGCGCGGTGCGCGCGACCTGCGCGTGGCGATCCGCCGCGAGGTGGAGGATAAACTCGCCACCCTGCTGGTGGAACGGTGCGACAATCCGCCCACTGCCGTGGCGGTGGACGTTGCCAACGGTGCCATCACCCTGACGGCGATGTGATCTATAAAGGAATAAAAACAGAGGAGATATGCGTGGCATATCTCCTCTGTTTTTTGATAGGATCACACTACACATCGTAGGGACGGGCGTCCTCGACCGTCCGCAAAGGGGTGCGCGATTATACTCACACGGATGAAGTGTTGTCAAACCGCCCACAAAAAACGAAAGCGCCGTGTTTAGACAAAAATCGTCTAAAGAACACGTATAACTTTTGTGTTCATATTGGCAATGTGAGGAGGGGCGGTATGGAGAGTGTGGATTGTAAAGACAATTGTCACCACACGAACAGGGGATGAATCGCAAAAGAGGGATCGCAAAAAGAGTGCAGTATATACGACTGCTTAGACAAAAAACATCTAAAGAAAAGCAAGAAAAAAAGGGGCAAGGGGTTACAAGCATGCGGGCAAGGGAAGATAAAATAAAATTAAGCAAGGGGGTGCGCGATTATACTCACACGGATGAAGTGTTGTCAAACCGCCCACAAAAAACGAAAGCACCGTGTTTAGACAAAAATCATCTAAACACGACCTTCCGCTTTTCCTGTTCAATTTATTGTCAGGGGGGAGGGGTTAGCGGCGGTAACTTTTCGGAATGCCGATCAAATAGTCCGCGGATACTTTGAAATAATTGCAGAATTCGACAATATCCTGCAAACTCGGTTCACAGCGACCACACTCGATATAGGACACCTTGCGTTGTGTCATACCAAGGGAAAGCGCCAGTTCCGTTTGGGACATGTCACTGTCCTCGCGCAGATTGCGTATCTTTTCGCCAAAAGTCAATGTCATATCGGTCACCTCGCGTATAGTGTACCTTAGACAAAAACTTTCTATTGACAATTAGACAAAAATTGTCTAAAATATGTTAGACGATTTTTGTCTAAACACGTAAAGATCGGTTGTTTCCATTTGGTAAGCGTGAAAAGCGGAAAGTGGGAGCGGATTGCGCCGGGGGGACCTTAGTTAATGACCATCGGGAGGGAGTTTTGTGCGTTGTCCGGTGAGCGTGAAGTGAACAAGGTCGAGCCGTTTTTGAGAATCACAGCGTCTAATAAAAAGAACAGAGGAGATATGCGCGGCATATCTCCTCTGTGTTTCGGTTTGCGTGCATTGCCGATCTTGGCAAAGACGATTCGACTTATTTACGAGTGGGCTTTACATTAGAAGCAGGCGTGATCGTGCCGTCGATTCGACCGTTGGCAGACTCAAACGCTTCAATGCTCTGCCGAATCAAAACGAGCACCTGACTGTTTACGCTTCGCCCCTCATAGTCGGCAACGTAGGAAAGTTTGTTCAACATATCTTCTTCAATTCGAATCGAAACACTTTTAACAGCCATATTACCACCTCAAAACGAATATATTGTGTATTCATTTTAGATGGATTATGTGTTATAATGTTTTATATAGATATACTGTATATCTAAAATAATTTCAAAGAGGTGGTTACATTGTCGGAAAACGGGTTACACACGTGTTGTTTCTTTGGACACAGAAAGATCCGCGAGACCGAAGAGTTGAGGGTGCGCTTGTGTGCCGTAATCGAAGATTTGATTCTGAAACGTGGGGTAGACACGTTCTTGTTTGGCAGTAAAAGCCGATTCAACGACCTCTGCCATGAACTGGTTACCGCGATGAAACAAAAAAATATCCACACATAAAACGCGTGTACG
>JAZONO010000084.1:0-9766 GCA_045654545.1 Acutalibacteraceae bacterium | reverse complement strand
TGTTGTTTGGCGATGTTGTTGATCAACTCCATGATCAACACGGTTTTGCCGACACCCGCACCGCCGAACAGACCGATCTTACCGCCCTTGGAATAGGGACAGATCAAGTCGATGACTTTGATACCGGTTTCCAAAATCTCGGTCGAGGTGGCGAGTTCGTCATACGAGGGGGCGGGACGATGAATGTTCCAACGTTCCTCAGATTTTACCTCTTCGCCGTTATCCACTGCATCGCCGAGCACGTTGAAGATACGGCCGAGCGTTTCACGTCCCACAGGTACGCTGATGGCTTTGCCCGTATCGGTCACGGGTGCGCCGCGGCGCAAACCGTCGGTGGATGCCATGGCAATGCATCGTGCGACGTTGTCGCCGATGTGTTGTGCCACTTCCACCGTCAGAGTCTTATCTCCGTTGGGAACGGTCAATGCATTATAAATGGCGGGCAGATGCCCTTCTTCAAAACGGACGTCCACAACAGGTCCCATGACCTGCGATACGCGTCCGTATTCTGTATTAGCCACTGTATTCACTCCTAACTGCCGCTGCCGGCAACGATTTCGGTGATCTCTTGCGTGATCGCGCCTTGGCGTGCGCGGTTGTATTGCAACTGCAAATCGTCGATCATTTCCTGCGCGTTTTTACCTGCTGAATCCATCGCCGTGCGGCGTGCCGCTACTTCGCAAGCAAAGCTTTCACGCACGGCCGCCATCAAAATACCTGCCACATAGGTGGGAACGGCGGCGTTAAGCAGTTGCGTTTCGTTCGGCTCAAACACCACGCCAACCCCATCCGTCTGTTCGGTGGGGGACAAGGGGAGAACCCATTGTACGATCGGCTCTTGCACCATAATAGATACGTAACGCGTGGACACGATGCCCAAACGATCGTATTCTCCGGCGGCAAATGCATCACACAACGCTTCGGCCATGCCGTGCGCTTCGGCATAGGTGAAATCTTCCGAAGAGTTCACCATGCCGCCGTAACGGTCACACGCCCGTTTGCCGATGGGCAACACGGATTCGTGCGGCAGATCACGCACTGTGCGGAACACGTTGGCGTTATACCCACCCGCCAATCCGCGGTCGCCCGCGATCACGATCAGGCGGGTGCGCCCTTCGTCACGCACCTGCATATACGGACTGCGCCGACATTCGTCGCAGGCGGTGAGCAAGGATACCGCACGGGTCACCGCTTCGGCGTATTGCCGTCCGCGATTCATCCCTTCGTTCGCACGGCGCATTTTGGAGGATGCCACCAACCCCATTGCTTTGGTCAAATGCAGGGTGGAATCCACACTTTTAATGCGGATGCGCAGCGATTTAATATCTGCTCCCACCTATATCACCTCGCCATTTCCTGCAAGGTCTGTTTGAGAGTTTCCACATCGCTTTCGTCAAAGTAACCTTCCGCAAAGCGAGTAAGCAACGTGGGTTGCTCGGCGTGCAGTTTGTCATACAAACGTGCTTCGTAAGCCGGCACATCGCTCACCGCCACCGCATCGAGATAGCCGTTGACGACGGCGTATACGATCGCCACCTGACAACCCACTTCCACGGGACTGTTGCGGTTTTGTTTGAGCACCTCCACAATGCGTTCGCCCAGTGCCAAACGTGCTTTGGTATCGGCATCCAGATCGCTGCCGAACTGCGCAAAGGACTGCAACTCACGATATTGCGAATAGAGCAGTTTCAATTCGCCCGACACTTTCTTCATCGCCTTCAACTGGGCGGCACCGCCCACGCGGCTGACCGAGATACCGGGGTTGATTGCAGGCATGATGCCGGCATGGAATAACTCGGTTTCCAAGAAGATCTGACCGTCGGTGATGGAGATCACGTTGGTCGGGATATACGCCGACACGTCACCTGCCTGCGTTTCGATGATGGGCAGTGCGGTGATAGAGCCGCCGC
Organism: Acutalibacteraceae bacterium; assembly: GCA_045654545.1. Lineage (GTDB taxonomy): Bacteria > Bacillota > Clostridia > Oscillospirales > Acutalibacteraceae > SIG588. Next base: position 7,856 of record JAZONO010000084.1, on the reverse strand, counting down.
CGAATTCGGGGGCAACACACGCCGCACGTTCCAACAAACGGGAGTGCAGATAGAACACGTCGCCGGGATATGCTTCACGGCCGGGCGGACGGCGAATCAACAAGGACAGTGCACGGTATGCCACTGCGTGCTTCGACAGATCGTCGTACACGATGAGCACGTCACGCCCCTGCTCGCGGAAATATTCCGCCATCGCACAACCCGCATAGGGGGCGATGTATTGAAGCGGTGCGCTTTCGGAAGCCGAGGCGGAAACGATGATGGTGTATTCCATCGCGCCTGCCAGCGCCAGACGTTCCGCAATCTGCACCACCGAGGTGCTCTTTTGTCCGATTGCCACGTAGATGCACAACACACCGCTGTTCTTTTGGTTCAGAATGGTATCGATCGCGATTTCGGTCTTGCCCGTTTGACGGTCACCGATGATAAGCTCGCGCTGACCGCGACCGATCGGGATCATACTGTCGATGGCTTTGATACCCGTCTGCAGCGGCACAGACACACTCTGGCGTTCAATAATACCCGGTGCTTCGGATTCCACGGGACGGGTGAGGGTGGTGGAGATCGGACCTTTGCCGTCGATCGGTTCGCCCAGTGCATTCACCACGCGTCCGAGCATCGCATCGCCCACCGGCACCGACAACACGCGACCGGTGCGGCGCACAGTGCTGCCTTCACGAATGGCGTTGTTGTTGGAAAGCACGGCAACCGAAACGGTTTCCTCTTCCAAGTTTTGCGCCATACCAAAACTGCCATCTTCAAATTCCAGCAGTTCGCCTGCCATACATTCCTGCAAGCCGTACACACGGGCGATACCGTCGCCCACCAAAATCACCGTGCCGGTTTCACGCATTTCCATACGTGCGCGGTACTGCTTGATCTGTTCTTTAATAATGTTACTGATCTCTTCAGGTCTCACGTTCACTGCTAATCACTTCCTTCACTTCCTGCAAACGATGCCGCAAACTGCCGTCCAGCACTTTGCCGTCCATCTCCACAATCACACCGCCAAGCAGAGATTCGTCCACCGTCCATTGAATCGTGACGGCTTTGTTCTCTGCGGCGTTCAATTTTTCGTTCAACCGTGCTTTTTCCTCGTCGGTCAGTTCCACCGCCGAAATGACGGTTGCGGTTGTGCGGTTTTGTGCCTCACGGCGAAGAGCGGCAAAATGTTCCGCCGCCACATCGTATTCGCGGATGTGACCCCGCTCGCACAACAACTGCAAAAAGGAAACTGCCGTTTCGGGCAACGAGGCAAACGCCGTGCCGAGTGCTTGCACCCGTTCATTCTTCGGAATGGTGGGCGAGGAAAGAAACTCCACGTAGGTGGGGTTTTCTTGCAGCACGGCAGAAACCGTTTCCAGTGCGGCGGCAATCGCATCACACTCGCCGTTTTCTTCACTCAACAAAAACAGTGCTTCGGCGTATTCCTTGCTCACGTTCGTCATTCGCCGTCACCCATATCCTTTATAAAGGAATCGATCATTTGGCGGTGATCCTCGGTGCGCACTTCACGCTCCAACATCTTGGTTGCCAACACGGCAGAAACGTCCACGATCTCTTGACGAATGATCGCTTCGGCCTTTTTGTGTTCCAATTCCGCTTGCGTTTGTGCCTGCCGCACGATGCCATCCGCTTTTTCGCGCGCTTCCGAAACGATGGCATCCGAACGACGTTCGGCGTTCACCGTGGCGGTCTTGATGATGGTATCTGCTTCGGCAGCGGCGGCTTCGCGCTTTTCTTCCCACGCCGCTTTGTCTGCTTTGGCAGATGCTTCGGCTTCGGCGGCGGCTTTGAACTGCGCATCCAGTTGTTCCTCACGGTCGGCGATCAATTTCTTGACCGGTTTGTAAAGGAATTTTTTAAGGATCAAAAACAAGAGCAGAAGGTTGCACAAAGAGACAAGGATCGACCAGAGATTGACCGATATGATATCCAATGTCTGCATAATTACAAGACTCCTCTGATTAGTGGATCGCGTTCATCAACACGTTCACAAGCATGTTGGGCGCAACGAAGATGAGCAGAATCGCGATAACCAATGCATACAGACCGGTGGTTTCCGCAATCGCACAACCCATCAACATGGTGGTGGTGACACTACCCTTGCATTCGGGCTGACGACCGATCGCTTCGCACGCTTTCGCCACCGCGTTACCTTCACCGATACCGGGGCCGATACCTGCGATCATCGCCGTACCTGCACCCAACGCACAACAACCCAAAATGATACCAATAGCCAGTTCTAACATAATAATTACCTCCAAAATTTTTTATGAATTTGCCTTTTTGGCTTTTTTCTTCTCTTGCCGTTTAAAAAACTCGTCTATAGGGAATCCGCCCGAAATATACAACATTGTCAGCATGGCAAAAATGTATGCCTGCAACAGGCCGCTGAACACGTCAAAATAAATCGACAGCACAGCGGGCAGACCGATGCGCAAGAAGGGGAATTCGCCAAGCCAGCCGGGCAACCATCCCAACAAAAGGGAGGTTAGGCCCTGCAAGCCGGTTGCCACCAACACCGAAATAACCGTACCCGACAAAATGTTTCCGTAATGACGGAATGCCATGGAGATCGGGGTGGCCACTTCGCTGATGATGTTCAGCGGTGCCAAGAACGGAACGGGATCACCGAAACTTTTGAGATACATCACGGGACCGCATTTGCACTTGTAATAGGTAATCAGTACAAATACGAGGATCGCCCAGCCACCCACCACGTTGATGTCCGATGTGGGGGGGTACAATCCCAAAAGGGAAAGCAGGCTGGAAAATGCCGAAAGTCCGAGGATCGCCGCCACGAAGGGGACGAATCCCGCAAAGTATTCGCCCATGTTTTCCAGCACCATGGCTTCACTCTTTTCCACCAGCCATTCCAGAATCACTTGCCGCTTGGTTTTCACCTTGGCACGAATGCCGTGGGTGAGATACAAACACAAGAACAACACCGATATAATGACCAGCCACGAGTTGACCTGCGCTTCGCTGATGATGATTTCCTGCAAGGGGAAGGGAACGGTGAAATACACGAGCGCTCCCGTTACTTCGATCCCTTGGGTGGGGGGCGTGAACAGAATCTTCAACGCCAAACCTGCCAAGATCGGCAGCACCATCAGCACGAGCAAGAGGATGTCCACCGCCGCAAAACGGCGGTTTGCTTTATTCATTCGTTGTGTCACCTCCGCTTTTAAACAGTGGGCGCAACATCACCGCAAGACGAGGGAAGAACAGCGAGAGGAGGGTGGCCCACAGGTTAAACGCGGCCGGAATTGCCGCCCCGATGACCGCCACACCCAGCAGTAAAAACAGGCGACCGCTTTGGGAGGCCTTCATCAACTGCTTGGCGTCCTTTTCGTCTTTTTGCACGGCGTTTTGCACCGTCAGTCCCATCAAAAAGAAGTTGCCGACTGCCGCCGTGCCGCCCAACAGGTTGCCGAACAGTACGGTGTAATGCCACCAGCCGCCCACCAAAAAGACCGCTTGCATCAGCAGACTGAACACAAGTGTCCATCCGGCGACGTATAACGTCATTTGTCGAACGGCTTTGTCCACAGGCTTCATACAGTCACTCCTTTTTTTGTAACATTGAGATATATTATACACAAGATCAACACGTTTTTCAATAGTTTTATGGTGAAATTTCAAATTTTTTCATAATTACAAAGATTACAACATTGTAACTTTACATCCCCAAAAACCGATGCTACAATTAAAATGAGGGAGGGGACTGTATGGCGAGAAAACTGTTTTGCGAATGGTCGCCGCTGACATATCGTCTATCGGTCTTCAAAGGGGTGTGTCTGTGCCATTTGCGCGATTGTGTGCGCGGTGTGCGATTTGCCCGCACACGGCAAGAAGAGGCACTTCCCGTTTCTTTGTGTAACCATAAATCCCTCATTCGCCGCCGCTTGGGGCAGGTGGATATGCGTTTGCAAGAGAACAAGGCAGTGAATTTGTCGCTGGCAGCACCGCACGTGAATGGCGTGCTGATCCGCCCCGGCGAAACCTTTTCGTTTTGGCATTTGGTGGGGAACACCACCGCTCGCCGCGGATACAAAGAGGGGCTGACGATCCTATCGGGGTGTACCTCCAGCGGGATTGGCGGCGGTATGTGCCAATTCACCAATCTGCTGCATTGGATGATGTTGCACACGCCGCTGACAGTGGTGGAACGCCATCATCACAACGGGTTGGATATGTTTCCCGATTATGGGCGGCAAGTGCCGTTTGGCACAGGCACGGCGGTGGCGTATAACTATATTGACTACCGTGTGAAGAACGAAACGGACATCACTTTTCAGGTGCTGGTATACACCGATGAAAAATACCTTTGCGGAGAGCTGCGTGCGGATAAACACCCGCCTTGCACCTATCACATTCGTACCGAGGGCGAAGCGTTTGTGCAAGAGGAAGAAGGCGTGTATCGTGTGGGCACTGTGGTGCGCGACACGGTGGATTGCCGCAGCGGACGTGTGGTGTGCAGCGAAACGATACAAACCAACCATGCACGGGTGTTGTACGATACCTCTGCTTTGACGGTGGTGGGAAAATTTTGAAAAAGGGTTGACAACGCCGAAAAAGCGTGTTATAATCCCACACATATTGGAAAAGCGATGACGAAGACGGCAGAAACAGGCGGTTTTCAGAGAGTCGGTGGGTGGTGCGAGCCGACAACAGTGTGTTTCAAAGCCCATCCCTTCCGAGCTGAGTGATCCGAAACCGTTTGCGAGTAGGGTGCTCCGTGAGCTGTTACGTTAGTGCAGAGGGCTTGTTAGAGCCTCGAAAGCGGTGTCGAAAGACGCAATTTGAGTGGTACCGCGGGTGAAGAAATTTGCTCGTCTCAAAGGAAACTTTGAGACGAGTTTTTTTATTCTACAACAGTGGAAGGAGACGGCAAACATGGATTACAGTTTGAAGGACGTAGCAGGAAGAATCAAAGACCTGCGTGAAGCCAAAGGCTACACGCAAGAGGAGCTGGCAAGGCTCACGGGTGTCTCGATTGAAGACTACAAGATTTTGGAAAGCGGCGAAAGCGATTTCAGTTTCACCTTCATTTACAAGTGTGCCAAAGCGTGCGATGTTGAAGTGGTCGACCTGTTGGAAGGCACCAGCACGACTCTGACCTCCTTCGCCATTACCCGCAAGGGTGACGGTCTTAAAATCTTGAAGCAACACGGTGTGGAATACAACAACTTAGCGCCGAAATTCAAGGATAAACTCGCTGAGCCGTTCTTGGTGAAATTCCCGTATCTTCCCGAAGAACAAAACGCGCCGATGAAACTCAATTCCCACAACGGTCAGGAATTCGACGTGGTGGTGAAGGGCTCGCTGAAAGTGCAGGTCGGCGGTCACGTGGATGTCCTTCACGAGGGTGATTCGATCTTCTATAACAGTTTGATTCCGCACGGCATGATCGCGGTCAGCGAAGGCGGCTGTGAATTCCACGCGGTGGTGTTGAATCCGCAAAACGGCTTGGTGAGCGAGGAATATCCGGAGGCGCCGTATACGGTTACCAAAGCGGTGGAAAAGGAAGAAAAAGCATCCGGCGTGGCGGATAATTTCATCGAGTCCTTCTATGATGAAAACGGCGTGTTCAACGGCATTCGTTTCAAGAACGACGACAAGTTCAACTTTGCGTTTGACTGTGTGGACGCCATTGCCGAAAAAGATCCCGACAAGCTCGCGATGCTGTGGGTGGCGAACGATAAGACCGATCGCCGCTTCACCTTCAGCGACATGAAGAAATACTCGGCAAAAACCGCCAACTATTTTGAATCGCTGGGCATCAAAAAGGGTGACACGGTCATGTTGGTGCTCAAACGCCATTACCAGTTCTGGTTCTGTATGTTGGCGCTTCATAAGATCGGCGCCATCGCCATCCCGGCGACCAACCAGTTGGTGGAACACGATTTCACCTATCGCTACAAAGCGGCCAAGGTGAAGGCGATCGTCTGCACGGCGGACGGTGACGTGTCTGCCGAGGCGGAAAAAGCGGCGGCGGGGTTCCCCGATATGCTGAAAGTTCTGGTGGGCGGCAAAAAGGACGGTTGGAACGACTTTAATGTGGAAATGGAGCGCTTCAGTACCCATTATTTCCGCACCGAAAACACCCCCTGCGGCAACGATCCGATGCTGATGCTCTTCACGTCGGGCACGACCGGTTATCCCCGTATCGCAACCCATTCCTACAAATATGCGTTGGGCCATTATCCCACCGCCAGACATTGGCACAACGTCAACCCCAACGGGTTGCACTTCACCATCTCCGACACGGGATGGGGCAAGGCATTGTGGGGCAAATTGTATGGTCAGTGGTTGTGCGAAGCCGGTGTGTTCACCTATGACTTTGACCGTTTCCATTCGGAAGACATCCTGCCGATGTTCCAAAAGTATCACATCACCACCTTCTGTGCACCTCCCACGATGTACCGTTTCTTTATCAAAGAAGATTTGTCGAAATATGATCTGTCCTCCATCGAATACGCCACGACTGCCGGTGAAGCGTTGAACCCCGAAGTGTTCAACCAGTTCAAGAAGGCGACGGGGCTCACCATCATGGAAGGCTTCGGTCAGACCGAAACCACCCTGTCCATAGCGAACTTCGTGGGCACGACCCCGAAGATCGGTTCGATGGGTAAGGCGAGTCCGCTGTATGACGTGGTCGTGTTGGATTCCGACGGCAACGAGTGCAAAACGGGTGATGTCGGCGAGATCTGCATCCGCACCAAAGACGGTGCACCGTGCGGCCTGTTTATCGGCTATTATCTGGATGAAGAAAAGACCAAGGACGTGTGGTACGACGGGTTTTATCACACCGGCGACCAAGCCACCATGGACGAGGACGGGTATCTTTGGTATGTCGGTCGTATCGATGATGTGATCAAATCGTCGGGTTACCGCATCGGGCCCTTCGAGATCGAAAGTGTCATCATGGAACTGCCCTATGTGCTGGAATGTGCCGTCACCCCCGTGCCGGATGAAGTACGCGGTCAGATCGTGAAGGCGACCATCGTTCTTGTGAAAGGAACCGAGGGCAGCGACGCGCTTAAAAAGGAGATCCAGGAATACGTCAAGACGCACACCGCGCCGTACAAATATCCGCGTATCGTGGAATTTGTGGACGAACTGCCGAAAACCATCAGCGGCAAGGTGCGACGTGTGGAGATTCGCAAAAACGACATGGAAAAGATGAGCAAATAACAAAACGTCAGGGACTGTGTGATCGCACAGTCCCTGACGTTTTTATTGTTTAATCTTCTTGGAACAACGGGGTGGAGAAGTAGCGTTCGGCGGTGTCGGGCAACACGGTGACCACCGTTTTGCCGGGACCGAGTTTCTTTGCCAAACGGATGGCGGCGGCAACGTTTGTGCCGCTGGAAATGCCACACATCAGCCCTTCTTTACGTGCCAAATCTTGCGCGGTACGGATGGCTTCTTCATCGGTGATGATGCAAATATCTTCATAGATATTCTGGTTCAGCACCTCAGGGATCAACCCGTCACCGATGCCCATCTGCAAATGTGTGCCGATGGTGCCGCCTGCCAGAATGGCGGCATTTTCGGGCTCCACCGCCCAAATGGTGATGTCGGGATTGTTGGCGCGCAACACCTCGCCGATGCCGGTGATGGTGCCGCCTGTGCCGATGCCCGAGCAGAACCCGTGGATTGGGCCTGCCACTTGTTCCAAAATCTCAAATGCGGTGTGGTGACGGTGCACGTTCGGGTTATCCTCGTTTTCAAACTGTTGCGGCACAAACACCTTCGGGTCCGCTTCGGCCATCGAAAGCGCGGTGCGCAAACACTCATCAATACAATCGCCGATGTTGCCTGCATCGTGGATCAAGATCACTACG
>JAZONO010000083.1:0-11372 GCA_045654545.1 Acutalibacteraceae bacterium | reverse complement strand
TGTCGGTGGAGGAAGTGAAAGAAAAGCTGTTGAAACTTTCTTACATTCGTGAGCAACTGGGTTTGACCGACTAAACGAAAATACAAAAGCAGAGGGTTCGTACGTACGAACCCTCTGCTTTTTTACATTCTTATTTCATCGGCGCATAAAACATATCCAGAATCAACCGATCCAACGCCTCTTCATTCAAATGGAATTCCATGTAGTTTTCACCCTTGATATTCTCGCCTTCCGGTGTAACCACACCCTTGAAGGTATACCCCTTATAGCGAGACAACAGGTTACTCATGGTGGTCTCTGAACAGTCGGTTACCAAATAGTCTTTCGCGTTTTCATACGCATTTAATTCCCAACCGCCGGCCGCTTTGTTAACCGCTTCAACAAACCCATGCATATACTCTTTTTGCCGTTCCATACGCGAAACATTCAAACGGTCTCCCACTCCGCTGCGGCTTTGCACAAAGCGAATCGCCTGTTCGCCGCGCAAGGTCACCGTCCCTTTCGGGATCGTCGCATCCACGGCCGAAAAATCATCCGTGACGTTCACCGTCACACCGCCGACCGCATCGTTAAACGTGGCGATGGCATCAACGCGCATCGACAGATAATAATCTACCGTCACACCGTACAAGAGGTTGGACACCGCTTTACGCGTGTTTTCTGCGCTGTCGGCAAGACCGCTGCCATAGGTATGCGCCAACGCCAACTGCTGTGACACAGCCGCCGCTTCGCGCCCGTTTACGCCGAGCACAGGAACCTGTGTTATTGTGTCACGATTCAACGCCAACACCTGTATCGTCTTGGCCGTCTCGTCAAACACCGCCACCGCGATCATATCGGCCGCGCCGGGGTTGTTATACGACCCACTGCTCACTGCAGGTCCTTTTTGGTCAATACCCATCAACAGCAAGACGATAATATCCTGCCGCGGATAGTATTTCACACCGTCGCGCTCGATCACACGCGACTGAAGATCTTCCTCACCGCTTTTGTTGGTAAAAACAATGGGTTCCAAAATACGGAACCCACTGTATAAGATAACAAGCACCAGGAACACGATGAGAACGATCAGCCAAACTTTCGCTTTTGCTCCGGATCTCATGGATCACTCCTGCTTTCTATTCTTATTTCGCACTCGCACGACGGCGATACACCGCGATCGACAGTACCATGGCCACCATAGCCGCACCCATCACCACGACCCACAGCACCGTGTTGGTGGATTCACCCGTCTGGGTATCGTCCGAACCCACAGCCGCAGGCACCATCAGCGCCAACGTGCCCCACTCGGTCAGCGAAACCGTGATAGTGCCGTCTTGGTTGTTCACCGCCTCGATCACTTCCCACGCGCCGTCCACATACATCATGGCAAACACCGATTCGCCCCGGTCTACCGTGGAAGCAAAGGTCACTTTCACCGTACCGTCGGCACCCATATAGGTTTTCAGATCGTCGCAATCTGTGCCGATGTGGAACAGATCACGCACCACCAGATCGTCCGCCGTCTTGTTTTCACCCAAGGCATCCGCCACCATATCGTTCAGATCGGGGCACTGTGCCGAAAGCTTCGTGCCTTCTTTGGTGAGATCGGCATAGAGTTGTTTCAATTCGGCGGCATCTTCCGCGGAAATATCCTCGGATTCATCTGCTTTTGAAACCGGCGTCACAATAATGCAATCCTCATGCCCTTCGGGAGACGTCGCCGTCACCTCGGGAGCCGGCTTATAGGTGATGCTGGGAACAAACTCCACTGCGTTGGCAAAAGCGGTCAGCGCCATTGCCAAACACAGCACCGTCACCAGCAGACAGGATATTACTTTTCTCATTTCAACTACTCCTAATCGTAAAACTTGCTTTACGCTATTTACTTGGAATCAACTCTATACTGTTTTGATACACCCTTGACAATGTTGAGGGACCAAGATGTTTGGCAATGATATCGGTCGCCATGCCGAGATTGGGTGGACGCCGTGTTTCATCGTGGCAATCCGAACCAAGCACGTGAATGCGCTGGTCATACAAAAAGCGCAATGCCATACCACACAAGTTTCGTTTCAAAAAGAAACTACTGTTTGCTTGCAAGAACACCGGCAAGTCCGCCATGCACGCCATAATCCGTTTGGCATTGAACCGCGTGAGATAGCGATCGATGTGCGCCACGACGGGAACCAACCCCAACTTTTGCTGAATACCTGTGAGTTCCGCCAGCAAGCGATCCGACCAGGCCGCCATCGGCATTTCCACAAGCAGGGTGTCGCCACCTGCCAACGTTAGCTGTCGCAACTCCGCACAATCGCTCATTCCTTCAAAAGCATACACCTCGGCGCCCGGCAAAACGGTGGGAAGTTCGCTCTCTTCTGCCACCATGGCGCGGCCCAGGGTATCCCACGCGGCATCCCGCCGTGCAAGAAACGCCCCGGGTGTTTCGCGGTGCGGATAGAAGTGCGGCGTTGCCGCCACGTACTGCACCCCGTCCCGTGCGGCCGCGCGCAACATGGCAAGCGATTGAGTCGCCGTACGACTGCCGTCATCCATACCGGGAAGAACGTGGGTGTGGAAATCGAACAATGGAATCATTGTTCCTTACCCCTTCTCTTTGGTTTCGGGGGAATGTTGGCTCTTCGCACCGTAACCGTAGCGGCCACCGTAGCGATAATATTTTTTGCCGTAACGGTAACCGTATCCGTAACGCCCACCATGTTCAGTCATGGCGTTCAAAACGATACCCAAAATACGGGATTCCACAAATTCAAACTGTTGCACCGCATTAGTCAGCGCCACGGTGGTGCCGTAATTCTGGCGAGCAACCAACAGTATGCCATCCGTCATCTTGGCCGCCACCAACGCATCACTGACTTCGCCGACAGGCGGAAGATCCAACAAAATGTAGTCATACTCCTCACGCAACGTGGTCAGCAACTGCGCCATCGTATCCGAACTGATCAGTTCGATCGGGTTGGGCGGATTGCGACCGGAGGCAATCACATCAAAGCCTTCCTTCACGTCGCCGCCACAGGGCTGCACCACGTCGGTGATCGTTGCCTGACCGGTCAAGTAATTCGACAAACCAGGCACTTTGGAAATTTGCATTTTTGTCGCCAACGACGGACGGCGCATATCGCAGTCGATCAACAGCACACGCTTATCCAACTGCGCCATGGCAAATGCCAAGTTAACGGCGGACAAACTCTTGCCCTCGCCCACCAAGGCACTGGACACACCGATAACAGGACATGCCGTGTCGCCTGCAAAAGAGAATTGCAACTTGGTACGCAACAACTTATACGCTTCCGAAGCGGAAAAACTGATGTTGCGACCGAGCAAGATCGGTTCTTGGTTGCTCGAAGCCGATTTCTTCTTGTTCGACGAACCGTAATAGTAATATTTTCCGCCTTTGACCGGTGCCGTCATATCCGGCACCGCCGCCAAAACCGGCACGTCGCAACACTGGTTGACATCCGCTTCCGAACGGATGGTCACATCGAACAACTCGCGAACCACCAAATAGGCAACCGACAACAGTAAGCCGAGTGCAAATCCGAACGACGTGTTCTTCGGATAGCTGGGCGAACTGGGCGAGGACGGTACGACGGCGTAATCCACTACTTTGGCCGACGTGCCTTCCACAATGCTGGAAATACGTTTCGGCAAAATGTAAGCGATCGCATTGGCAATCTTTTCCGCTTCTTCGGGATCCGAGCTTTCCACCCTCACCTCGAACACTTCGGTAGAGTTGACCGAAGCGGCCGAAATCATATTCCGCAATTCGGCGTAGGTACGATCCACACCCGAATAATCAATTACTTCATTCAGCGACGTGCGTGTCCTCAAAATAACAATATACGAATCCACCAGACTTTTGGAGGCGGTAATATCGCTGGAGGTGATGCTGAGCGCCGTATCCCCGATGGACAGGTTGTTATTTACGTAAAACAACGCAGAGGAGGTGTATTGCGGCGTCACAAGATAAAACGTACCGACAAAGAACAGCACCGCACACACGATCGCCGACACAACCACCAGCCACCAACGGCCGACCACCGCATTCCATAGACGTCGCACGTCGATCTGCACGCCCTCTTTTTGTGGTTTTTCCGTCTTATTCATGGGTATGCCACCTCCGCTCCTACAAAATAAAACGCAATAAGGCACAATAACCTACTATGCTTTATACACTATATCACAGACAACTTGGTTTGTCAAGGAAAACCTGCCGTAAAAACGACAGGCTTTCTGAAATTCACCGTATTCACATCCTATCAGCAGGGGCGCACGGGGGGGCACCGCCGGGCGCCATTCCTCCACCCGGTCCGCCGCGGATCCGTAAAATGTTGTTGGCATGAATGCCGTCGTCGCCCGACGTCAAGGTCATCGTGCCGTCTTGAATATTCACATTTCCGTTGCTGTGCACGGCATCATCGGACGAATCCACCGTGACCGCGCCGCCGTTTGTTTTTTACATCCGCCGCAAAGCAACGCCCCACCAACACAAGGGCTATCCACCGTTTCATACACACGTCTCCTTGCTTTTTCTATGCGACGTACTTTACTATTTATTCTTGTCTTTAATTATAATAAAATGTAAATTTTTTAAAAAATCCGCAATGGCGGAAACCGTCATCGAGGATGGCGCGTGTCAAAAAGCCTTCTCGTGAACTAAAAAAACGGAGGGAGGGTGTGTGTGAGAGGGAACCGTCAGGGTTCCCTCTCGCGTCGAGTGGGCGAAAGCCCACGGATAAACCCGCCCGCAGGCGGCAGACAGAGAAAAAGTCCGGCAGTAGCCGGACTTTTTTGACAGTCTGAATCCGGAATGACGGAAACCGTCATTGCGGATAGGTTATATGTTCGGTAAACTTTGGGCATAGGCGACCACGCCTTTGACCACTGCCGTCATCAACGCATCTTGGAAATCGGGGGTAACCAACAATTCCAGATCGTCCGCATTGGTCATGTACCCGCATTCCAGCAACAGCGACGGCATTTCGCTGATGCGTGTCACGTAAAACGGATCCCAGCGGAAACGGCGTTTACGCTCGTTTCCGTACTGTTCGTGCACTGCTTGCATTTCGTCGTACACCAGTTGGGCCACACCGCGCGAATAGTCGGTGAAATAGTGCACCGAGCATCCGCCCACCGAAGCGCTGGATGAACCGTCCATGTGCAAACTGATGAACAAGTCCGCACCGCTCGCACGGGTGATCTGCGTGCGTTCCAACAAGGAAAGAGTGCTGTCATCGTCACGGGTCATAATCACGGTGGCGCCAAGCGCTTCCAACTGGTCGCGCAACAGCATGCCATAGGTCAATGCCAACCGCTTTTCGGGCACACCGCCGCCCGACGTGCCGTAGGAATGACCGCCGTGGCCGGGATCGATCACCACCGTGAAACCGCGAAGCACCTGTTCGGCATCGTTGCCGCCCACGTAGGTCGGATGTTTGAAGGAGAAGGTCAACTGCCCCTCGTTATCCCACATCACACGGTAACCGTAGAACTGTGCCTTGGCGGTCAGATGCAACCGCAATATCGCCGTGTTGTCCTCCCCTTCGATCCATTCGGCCGAGGAGAACAGCGGACTACTTGACACGTCCACCTCCCCCACCGTTTCAGTAGTGTAGGAGAAGGTGATGTCCACGTATTCAGTGGTTTGCGCCGTACTGTTGTAATCCTGGCGCGAGGGGTTGCCGTAGGCTTGCGGCAACAACTGTACCCCAAACGGAACGCGCCAGTTTGCCGCAAAGGTCAGCACCGTTTGGCTTTCCGTCACCGACACGCCGCCCACCGTCATGGTGTTCGCCGCAAGTGTGCCGCCGTTGATGTACACTTTCGCGGTCTCTTGATACACCCGTCGTCCGCAACCGAGCAAGTAGTAATGATTACCCGAGGATGCGTCATACGCCGTGCCCACCAGTACGTCGGTCGTGCCCTTGGGCAGGTAGGCATTGGTCGGGCGCGAATAGTCATCGGTGGTGTCGCCACTGAAGGTTTCGGCATAATCCTCTGTGATGATCAACACCGTACCATGCGCCAGCGTATCGCCACCCGTGGAAGGATCGATGGGATCAAGATCGGGTAACGTCACGTCTTCAACAGTCGGATTCTCTGTGACAGGCAACGCTTTCACCGTGATGCGACCGCCCGTTTCAGTGGCGCTTTGTCCGCTGTAACTGCCAAACAGCGTCACCGTGCCGAGCGATTGTATCTCCCCCACCTTGCCCTCGGGCAGGGTGTAGGTACCGGCATAGGTCACGTAATCCGAATCGTCCGAAGCGGCATTTTCATCGTCCTGCACCGCGACCACCTGCATCGGCACACGCACACCGTTGATCGTGGCGTACATCGTTGCCCCGTCCAGCGCCACCGCCGACACGGTAATGCTCGCACCACCATCCAACGTCATATCCTCCGACGGCGACACGCTTTGGAAGATCACCACTTCATAATACACCGTATAGGTGGTGGTGATGCCTTTGTTCTCGAACACAAAGGTGTTATTACCGGGGGTCAGCGCGCAGTCCAGTGCAAAATAGCCGTGATCGGTCAGTGTCAACGCATCCCCATTCAACAGCACGGGGAAGTTCGGATCGGCGCTGCCGCGCAAACTGATGGAGGATTCGTGAGTCACCACATACTCTTCGGCAGGTTCCGCCACCGTCAAGGTGCGGCTGATATACTCTTCCATCAGCGTGCCGTCAAACGCCTGCTGTGCGGCGATAGCGGCATCGTTCGCCTTTTGCAACGCCGCCAGCGAGTCGAAGGTACTGCCCTGCCACGCATCGGCACTTTGGCACGCCAACACCTGCCGTGCCAACTGGTCGCGCACGCTCCAGCGGCGTTCACCGGCCGCCGCATTGGTGGCGGCATGCGCCATATACAGCGGCATATCCGCCTCTGCACACAGATCATCCCACCATGCGAGCACCGTACCGAACGCGGCGGAATAATCACCCGTGGCGCGGAAGTTCTTCACCATCACAAAATCCACCGCACCGTCCAGGATCAGCCGACGGGTATCCGCACCGCCGTCGGTCAATTCTTCATATACGTTCGCGGTGGCCGAGCCTTCTTCCGTTACCGAGGAATGCGCCCACACCGATTCGGTCAGCAACCCGACGTAGGCATCCTTGTTCACCGCGTGGATCGCATCCACCGCCCCACGCAACATGGCATCAATGCCATCCCCTGCGTTGTGCGGCAAACGGGTGTAGGCATAGGCGTAATCCGTGAGCAAGAATCCGTCGGCGGTGTAGTGAAGCGCCAAGGTGGTCACCTGCGCTTGCAAATCTTCGCGGTCACCCAGACGGGTGGGCTGATGCACACCGCTTCGCACACCGCAATCCACGATCATATACACGAACAGTTCCCGTTCGCGCGCTTTTTCCAGTATGTATGCCGGGGCATCGAACGCGCTCGGCAAGGGAATCTGTGACGGCAACGTGACAAGCAGGGTGTTCCACGACCACGCAGAAAGCGATTCCAACGCGGCATCGATCTCAGCACGTACGGTGGCGGCATCCGCCTTGCCGCTCTTGTTGTAATCCACCCCTTCGGTCAGCCATACGCCGCGCATCTGCTCGGGACGGGCAAACTCCCGTTCCACCGCAGTGGGCGGTGGTGTCACGAGTGGCGGCGGTGCAGTGGTCGTGTTCATATCGGGAGAAGAGGTGGGCGTCGTGGTGGTGACGGGCACAGTCGTCGATGTCACGGTCGGCATCGGCACCGTGCCGACGGGGGTTGCCGTCGGGCGGCAAAGCCACCACACGATGCCTGCCACTGCGGCCGCAACACACGCACCGGCCACAAGCCAGATCCACCAAAATCGCCATGCGGTTTTCTGCGGTTCGCGCACGTGTCGTCCACCCATGTAAACGCCCCCTTTCCCGTAAAATTCATCAAATATATTGTATCGCATTTTTCTTCAAAATGCAACCGCATTGTGCAAGAAACACGCGTTTTCTCACACAGAGGTTCGCCGTCCGAAATAGGCGGCAGGTGACTGCCCCATATAACGGCGGAACGACCCCGAAAAGTAGCGGTAATCCGCAAACCCCACCGAAGCCGCCAACGCTTTTAACATGCGCGCCTCGGTGTACTGCTCGGTTGCCAAGGTCAAGCGATAAAGACACAAGTAGTTCAAAAAACTCATGCCGTAATTCCGTTTGAACCTGCCCGAAGATTGCGTGGTGCTGTTGAAGAGTAGCAAGCAAAACAAAAAAATCCGCTGTGTCATGCACAGCGGATTTTTTGTTTGTATTAGTTGCAGATGGTACGCTCGGTCTCTTTGTCGAAGAGATGGATCTTGTTGTTTTCGAGCGCGATTTCGATGGTGTCGCCCGGGCGAGCAGTGGAGGTGGGCTCCACACGCGCAGTGAACTTGAAGCCTTCCACATCCAGATACAGGAAGGTTTCCGCACCCATCAACTCGGTGACTTCCACGTTGGCGTACACCTTGCACTGGGCATACTCTTCAAGCAGACGAGGCTCGTTGTGGACGTCTTCGGGACGGATACCCATCACGACTTCCTTGCCCACGTACTCTTCCAGCTTGCCGCCCTCGTTCTTGGATTCCGGCAACGGGATGTAGTACTTCACGCCGCGGGTGGTCTTGGTATCTTCGGTACCGAACTCAACCATGTATTTGCCATCCTGCTTCACGAGTTTGGAATCGATGAAGTTCATCTGAGGCGAGCCCAAGAAGCCTGCCACGAACATGTTGCAGGGCTTGGTGTACAGCACCTGCGGTGCATCCACCTGCTGAATGAAACCGTCCTTCATAACCACGATGCGGTCACCCATGGTCATAGCTTCGGTCTGGTCGTGGGTAACGTAGATGAAGGTGGTACCCAGTTTCGCGTGCAGCTTGGACAACTCGGTACGCATCTGCGCACGGAGCTTCGCATCCAAGTTGGACAGCGGCTCGTCAAGCAAGAAGACTTGCGGCTCACGGACGATAGCACGACCGAGCGCCACACGCTGACGCTGACCACCGGACAAAGCCTTCGGCTTACGGTCGAGCAGGTGAGCGATATCCAGCACGCGAGCGGCTTCTTCCACACGGCGCTTGATCTCATCCTTCGGAGTCTTGCGCAGCTTCAAGCCGAACGCCATGTTGTCAAACACGGTCATGTGCGGATACAGAGCGTAGTTCTGGAACACCATCGCGATGTCGCGATCCTTCGGTGCAATATCGTTGACCAGACGGTCGCCGATGTACAGTTCACCTTCGGTGATTTCTTCCAAACCGGCGATCATACGCAGCGTGGTGGACTTACCGCAACCGGAAGGACCAACCAGAATGATGAATTCCTTGTCCTTAATCTCAAGATTAAAGTCCGAGACGGCCACAACGCCGGCGGCATACTTTTTGTAAATACCCTTCAGAGACAAACCTGCCATTTTAAGATAACCTCCCATTTTTCCTTAACACAAAACACAGACTGCATGCAGTCTACATAATGCCATGAGTATATTATAGCATAAAATTTCAAAATAGCCATACATGTATTGAACAAACTTCAGGCGTTTCCTTTATGGATTTTTGACAATGTCAAGTTGCACAAATTTCTTCCACACTATGCAGGGCGGAGGCAGTTTCTTCCCCTGTCAACTCGCGGTACTCCCCTTCCGCCAAGGTATGGTCCAGTTCCAACCCACCCACCGAAATACGCTTCAACCACAACACCTTGTGCCCAACCACCTCACACATACGCTTTATCTGGTGGTATCGCCCTTCTTGAATGGCAATCTCCACACAGCCGTACGAGGGGAGGGCGGGTATTGTGTATTCATCCAAAAAGGCGCCAAAATCCGTGTGTTTTCCACCATTTTTGCGAAGGAAGGTTTCGGGGGTCAATATGTGCAATTCGGCAGGTAAACAGGCGATTCCGTCCTCCAACACGGCACCGGCGGCAAAGGTTTGCACCGCATCGGAGGGCATCTCCCCCTCCACCACGGCGAGGTAACGCTTAAACACCGCTTTTTTCGGGGAGAGCAAGCGGTGTGCATAGTCGCCGTCGTCGGTGAGGATCACCAACCCCACCGTGTCTTTATCCAACCGTCCGGCAGGAAACAGACCGCGCCGACGAAACGCAGGCGGCAACAGGTCCACCACCGTGGGGGCTTTCGGGTCACGGGACACACACAGAATTCCCTGCGGTTTATTCAGCATAAAACAACGGTGAAGCTGTGTGTCCACCGTGTGCCCTGCCACCGTCAGGGTGTGTGCGGCAGGGTCGAGTTTGGCTTCGGGTGCACGCCACACCTCGCCGTCCACCGTCACGCGCCCGGCGCGAATCAGATGCACCGCTTGTTTGCGCGGCATATCGGCGTACTGCGCCACGGTTTTGTCCAGCCGTTCCACAGCGTCACCTCCTTATTATGTATCCTACACACTATACCATACTTCCCCAAAATTTGCAACTAGGGCGAGCATTCAAACCCGGACTCCGTTTTGGGAAGGCGGATTTTTGCTCATTTATTGTTAAAATGCTCACCCTACCCGCGCGGAACAAGCGCCGTGCTGTGCCCGTTCATTACCGATTCGGTAATGTCGCCGCCCACGATCTTGTCCTGCCACACATACAGATGGGCGATGGTCTCTTCGGCGTTGCCGCTGTTCAAAATGCGGTAACTCCAGCATTTCAGGCGTTTGCCTGCATAGGGTGTCAGATCCATATCGGCATCCGCTTGCATCGTGTTATACGCCGCAAACACCTCGTCAAACTCTTCGGGGATCAACACCTCGTGCACCTCGGAATACACAGGATCCACCTCGTAGCCGAGCCGTTTCAAAAAGTCGACACGCGCCGCCCCGTCCGTCGCCACCACGGTGGATACCGTCTGCCGCGAAGCGGGCCACAAAAGGGCGGCCACCAAGATCAGCACCAACACACCAATACAAAGAAACAGCGACACCAAACGGCGACGCGACATTTTCACCGACATCACAAACACGCGAATCTCCCCTGTCTTTTATTCTGTTACAGCGTATGACAGAGTGCAAAAAAATATGTGTTGCAACAAATAAAGTTTTTTTCAAAAAAAGATTGACAAAGCCCCAAAAATGAGGTATTATACTATGGCTGTGATAAATACCGGCATTTCGGGATGTAGCGCAGTTTGGTAGCGCGCTTCGTTCGGGACGAAGAGGCCGCAGGTTCAAGTCCTGTCATCCCGACCAAACAAAACAGAGGCAGTCCGTTGGACTGCCTCTGTTTTGTTTTTGGTCTATGACAGGACTTGAAACGAGCTCCGAATGTGAGCACCCAACGGGTGCGAAGATTCGGGAGAAAGCCCCGGTGGGGCTTTCGACAAGCGAGAAGAAAGTCCTGTCATCCCGACCGCGCGGCACAGCCGCGCATGTTGGGGTCGCCGAA
>JAZONO010000082.1:0-5964 GCA_045654545.1 Acutalibacteraceae bacterium | reverse complement strand
TAGTGAAATAACACGAACTCTCGATAGACTACCCCTCCGGATTCGCCTTTGGCGAATCCACCTCCCCTGACAAGGGGAGGCAGGGGAAGAATTCCATCTCCGATCCCCATTCGCAACTCCCATAAGACGGGTGGTTTTTCTTATAGTTCTTGTTTGTCTTCTTTATACGGTTTTATCATAACACCGTCCTCTTGCGGAATCAACAGCACCTTCTCATTCGGGAAAAAGCCATACTGTTCTCGCAGGTCACAGGGAATGACGAGACGTCCGAGTGTATCCACTGGACGCAGAAACCCATATTCTTTCTTTTTCATGTGAAGCCCCTCCGACAATAAAAAAGTGCGCAGCCGAAGCCGCGCACGAAAAACGCGAGCTCCAATTGCTGCAACACAATCTCGTTACCGTCCAGCGGACCACACGAAAGAGCCCACATTTTTACCAAGAGGTAAAAATGTGGTTCGCTGGGTCTTTTGTAACATATTCTGATTGTGTTGCGAGATTAGTTTACCATATATTGCGCAACAAATCAAGGAGAAATTTGTCGAAAGATAAAAACACATTGTCATACCAACGCATTCTTTCCTATAAAATCCCAAAAGCGCCTTGCGGACGGGCAAGGATGCCCGTCCCTACACCCATACATAACAAACCCCCCACGGCAGGAATCTGCCGTGGGGGGTCTTCTTCGTTATTATGCAAACGCCTTGACGATCTCGCGGCAACGCGCGATGGCTTCCTCAAACGAGGGAAGGAAATTGCCCTCCAGACTGAGGCGCGCATCGTAACCGCACGCTTTCAGCGCCGCCGCCCATTCTTCACACTGCGGCACGTCCTCGGCATACGGCATGGCGCGATCCTCGTTGGCACGCGCCAGATGCGCGTGACCGAGCATATCCCCTGCACCGCGCACCGCATCCAGCGTTTCACCGCTCATAAACGCGTGATAGAAGTCCACAAGGCATTTCACATGCGGGTGGTTTGCCACGCGGCATACTTCCAGGCCTTCCTCCACCGAGTTGATGAGGTTGGTCTCCTTATCGTTGAGCGGCTCCACCACCACGTACATACCGTGACGCGACGCCACCTCGCCGCACATCGCCAGCAGTTTGGCAAAGCGTGCATAGTTCACGTCGTAATCCTCGCCCTCGGGGACGCGGCGCGCACCGCCGCACCCGATGACCGCGACCTTACCACCGATCTGTGCCGCACGGGCAAACCCCTTTTCGGCATAGGCGGCGAGGGCATCGTAATCGGCCCCATCACCCACGATCTTCACGCCGGGCACAGAGAAGATGTTGTAGCATTCAACCGGCAGACCGATCTCCTCCACCTTCGCCTTGAACGCGGCAAAGTCCTCGTCGCTCATAGTCGCGAGCGTCATCATGGGGAACTCAACATAATCGTATCCCGCCGCTTTGATCAGCGGAAATTGGTTGATATCTCCTGCACACACACCAAAACGCATAAAAAACACCTCGTATTCGTTAACTTACCTGCAATATACCACGATTGCCGCGTAAAGTCAATAGCAAAAAATGCGCCCTGTCAATGTTTTTCCCATTCGTTGTGCATGGTGGCGGCCGGACCGATGGCATCACTGCCGAAACGACCGCGGATGCTGTCCATCGCCCCGGCAATGCGGCTTTGTCTTTCGTAATCGTCGGGTGTATCCTCAAACAACGATAACTGCTCACTTTGCCGCTCGTCGGTGAGCGATGATGCCGTTATGGTGAGCATACGCAACGGGGCGTTCTCGCCCCAATGCTGACGGATCAACTGCATGGATGCCGCCGCAAGATCGCGCGCCAAGTCGGTAGCGCGCACCCCCATCTGCCGTTGCACGCTGTGGAGTGACGGGGATTTCATGGTCACCTGCACCACGGTGGCATACCGTCCGCTTCGCCGAAGCCGCGATGCCACCGTGTCCGCCAGCAACACCACTCCCGTGTGAATCTCGTCATACCCCACCAAATCGTGCGGAAAGGTGATGCCGTTGCCCACCGATTTCACTTCCCGCCGCTCGCCGTAACGTGCCACGGGACTGTCGTCCAATCCGCAGGCGTAATCGTGGATCATCTCCCCCATTTTGCCGAGCCGTGCCGCCACAAACGCACGGTCGGCACGGGCGAGTTCTCCGATGGTGCGGATATACATCCCTTCAAGCGCTTTCGCCGCCGCGCGCCCCACGTACAACAGCGAAGTCACAGGCAAGGGATAGATTTTTTCCTCCACGCTCGCACGGTCAAACAGGGTGGTGGCATCCGGCTTTTTGTAGTCACTGCCCAGTTTGGCGAACACCTTGTTGAAAGACACTCCCACCGAGATGGTGAGCCCCGTTTCCTCGCGCACCGTTTGGCGCAGGCGATCGGCAATGGTCACGCCGTCACCGAACAACAACCGACTGCCGGTCACGTCCAGCCACGATTCGTCAATACCGAACGGTTCGACCATATCGGTGAAGCGTGCATAAATGGCGTTGACGCGGTGGGAATATTCCTCGTATTCATCGTGGTGAGGGGGCACAAGCACCAGTTCGGGACATTTCTTTTGCGCTTGCCACACCGTTTCCGCCGTGGCAATGCCATACGCCTTTGCCAACTCATTTTTTGCTAAAATGATGCCGTGGCGCTGTTCGGGATCGCCGCACACCGCCATGGGCACGCGCCGCAAATTGGGGTTGCGCACACATTCCACCGATGCAAAAAAACCATTGCAATCGGCGTGCAATATCGTGCGATCGGCCATGGTACCCTCCCCCTTCTGCACAGTCTACACTCATATTATATCCCCTTTCCGCGCCGTTGGCAAGTGAAAAGCGATTGACACGCCCGAAAAAGTGCGGTATACTGAAACCAGCAATTTTGGGGAGGGTCTTTCATGGCAATTCTGATCACCGGCGGCTGCGGATACATCGGCAGTCACACCTGCTTGGAACTCATCAACGCAGGGCAAGACATTGTGGTGCTGGATAACTTCTACAACTCGAAGCCCGAACCGCTTCACCGCGTGGAGGAACTTTGCAATACGAAAATCAAATTCTATGAGGCGGACATCCGTGATGAAGCGGCGCTCTGCCGTGTTTTTGAGGAAAACA
The DNA here is from genome assembly GCA_045654545.1 of Acutalibacteraceae bacterium. Taxonomy (GTDB): domain Bacteria; phylum Bacillota; class Clostridia; order Oscillospirales; family Acutalibacteraceae; genus SIG588. Next base: position 2,870 of record JAZONO010000082.1, on the reverse strand, counting down.
TTATCGACGTGGTCATCCACTTTGCCGGTTTGAAGGCGGTGGGTGAATCGGTGGAAAAGCCGCTGTTGTATTTTGACAACAACGTGGGCGGCACCCTGACCCTGTGCCGCGTGATGAACAAATACGGCGTGAAGCGCATCGTGTTCAGTTCTTCCGCCACGGTGTACGGCAACAATCCCGTGCCCTACACGGAGGATCTGCCCACGGGGGACGTCACCAACCCCTACGGTCGCACCAAGTACATGGTGGAAGAGATCTTGAAGGATCTGTGCACCTCCGATCCCGAATGGAGTGCGGTGGTGCTTCGCTACTTCAACCCCATCGGTGCACACGAAAGCGGACGTATCGGGGAAGATCCGAACGGTATTCCAAACAACTTGATGCCGTACGTGTTGCAAGTGGCGGTGGGACGCCGTGAGAAACTTTCGGTGTACGGTGACGATTACCCCACCCCCGACGGCACGGGAATCCGCGACTATATCCACGTGGTGGATCTCGCCCTCGGTCACGTGAAGGCGGTGGAATATGCACGCACTCACACGGGTGCCGAAGCAATCAATCTCGGCACCGGGCACGGCACCAGCGTGCTGGAACTGGTGCATGCGTTTGAAAAGGTATACGGCAAAGATCTGCCGTATATCATTGCACCGCGCCGCGCAGGCGACTTGGCGGAGTGCTATGCCGCCACCCAAAAAGCACGCGATCTGCTCCACTGGGAAGCCAAGCGTGACATCGACGATATGTGCCGCGATTCGTGGAAATGGCAATCCGAAAACCCGATGGGTTACGGCGAATAATCCGATCCCTCCCGTTCATACACATGAATGGGAGGGATTTTGTATGATACTTGTGTTGCGGCGACGGCATCTGATTGTCGCTTTGTTGTGTGCCGTGCTGCTGATCGTCGCCCCCGTGGCGGCGATGTCTGCCACACGGGAAACGGACAGCACCGTTACCAACTGGGGGTTGTCTTTTAGGGTGGACGGACAACGTCCCGTGGGCAATGCCACCGCTGAGCAGTTGAAGGAATACAACGCGTATTATTTGGGTGCGGACGAAAAGGTGATCTACCACACCTTTGATGCCGGATTTGAAAACGGGCACACGCCTGCCATTTTGGATGCACTTCAAAAACATAACGCTCCTGCCACCTTCTTTTTGGTGGGGAATTATCTGGAAACCGCACCCGATCTGGTGCGCCGCATGGTGGCGGAAGGGCACACGGTGGCAAACCATACCTATCACCACCCTGATATGTCGGCTATCGCCACCAAAGAGGCGTTTTTGGCGGAACTTTCTGCCACCGAAGAGGCGTTTTCAGAGATTACGGGGCAAGAGATGCCGAAACTCTACCGTCCGCCGCAGGGGAAATACAGCGAGCAAAACTTGCAGGTTGCGAACGAACTCGGCTACACTACCGTGTTTTGGAGTCTTGCCTACGTGGATTGGTATCAAGACGATCAACCCACCAAGGAGGAGGCATTTAAAAAACTCGTTCCCCGTGTGCACAATGGAGCAATCCTTTTATTACACAGCACCTCCGCCACCAACGCCGCCATATTGGATGAACTGCTCACCCGTTATGAGGAAATGGGGTATCGGTTCGGAGACATAGCGGAACTCACCGCATAGCAAAAAGCCCTTTGTTGCATGAAACAACAAAGGGCTTTCACATTGTGCGTTTATTGATGTGTCAGGCGGCGGAACAACCTTTGTGCATGGCACATTAAGAAAAAGCGTATCCGTTGTTTGAGCGCTCCGCGCTTATACAAACGGCGAAACCGTTTTTCCTTCAACGCTTTCCAGTTTTTTTGCCGTTGCAAGTCCGAACATTCCCACCAAAGTGCGTTATACTCAAACATATCGTGGTACTGTCCTTCGGTGATCCCGTCAAACCAACGGTACATCTTGACAAACAGATCCGTCCACCGATGATACTCTTCCTCGCTTTTGTGCCAACGTGTCGTGACCGAGTTGGAAACACCATAGCGATATACCACACAGCAATCGGGAATATACGCCGCATACCCCTGCAACGTCAGACCGAACTTTAAATAGGCATCTCCCTTAAATACGCCCTGTGCAGGGACGGGCAGAGCAAGAAACGTCTCACGGGGGAAGAAAAACGAAGCCGTCGGAATGTATCCCAAACGATCCAAGTGCACCATGTCGTAGCGTTCGTGGCGCAATACCCGGTTGTGTTTTTCCCACGGGATCACGTTGCGGCTTATCACACCGTTTTGCTCACATTTGCCGTTTGTGAAGCAGAAGGTGCAGTCCGGATGCGCTTGCATATAGTCGAACTGCTTTTGCAGTTTCTTCTCATCCACCCAATAATCGTCACCTTCGCACAAAGCGATGTATGTCCCACGTGCTTGCGGAATCATAATGTCGCGAACCGGCGAAATCTTTTGAGACACTTGGTTTTCTGTTTGACAAATGGCACGGATCCGATCCGGATACCGCTCGGCATATTCCTTTATGATACGAGCGCTGTCATCGGTCGATGCATCGTCGTGTACGATAATTTCATAGCGAAAGTCGGTTTTCTGCGAAACAAAACTTTCCAACGCCTTTTGAACGTATTTCTCGTGATTATACACCGCACAAACGATGCTTACCTTCACTGTATCCATACACATTTTGTTCCAACCTTTCGTCCACCATCTTAAAGAAAGTATACCATGTACCTCGCGTTTTGTCAAGCGATGCTTTGTTGCAAGATCATTCGCGCATCGGTGGAATCCACCGCGCCGTCGCCGTTTACATCGGCGGCGGCCGTTTGCTTTTCGGTGAGGGTCACCTTTCCCACCGCCGCTTGAAGAGCCAGACGTGCATCGGTGGAATCCACTTTTTCGTCACCGTTTACA
>JAZONO010000081.1:0-2679 GCA_045654545.1 Acutalibacteraceae bacterium | reverse complement strand
CGCTTTCGCTCGGCGAATTTCGACCGCGGCACTCGCTTATGTCTCCCTGCATCCGCCACCGGCGGCGGTCGACAACGCGACCCCAGTCATTTTCTCCTCGCCGATGTAAGTTGGGAGAATGCGCAAGGCGCATTCTCGGGGACATTGCCGGAGTCGCTTGTTACAGCACTCGCTTCGGGCAATGTCCGGACAGCATCCCTTTAGGCAAGGGGTCACAGCCGCTTTCCAAGTGGCATCAATATTCACAAAACAAACAGAGAGGATGTATCTTTGACGATACATCCTCTCCAATTTTATCCCTATGACCACCCACCGTAGGGTGGGTGTTTTTGTGTTGTATGGAGAATTAAAATTCCACTTTCTCGCCGCGCTTGATACGTTCGCGGTATTCGGCGGTGGCGCAGAAGATCACGTCACCCGACGAGTTGATGGCGGTTTCCAGCGAGTCTTGCACCACGCCGATGATGAAACCGACCGCCACCACCTGCATGGCGATGTCCTGACCTACACCCAAGAGCGAGCAAGCCATGGGAATGAGCAGAAGCGAGCCGCCTGCCACGCCCGAAGCGCCGCACGCGCCGAGGGTCGCCACAAAGCTGAGCAGAATGGCCAGAAGGATGTTCACCTGAATGCCCTGCGAGAAGGCGGCGGCCAGCGACATCACCGTGATGGTGATGGCGGCACCGTCCATATTGATGGTGGCACCGAGCGGAATGGCGACGGAATAATACTCTTTATCCAACCCCAGTTTTTCGCACAGTTTCATGTTCACGGGAATGTTGGCGGCGGAACTGCGGGTGAAGAACGCGGTGATGCCCGATTCTTTGAAGCATTTCAGCACCAGCGGATAGGGGTTGCGTTTGAGCGCGATGGCCACGATCAGCGGATCCACAACAAACGCCACTAACAACATACATCCGACGAGCAACAACAGCACCTTGCCGTAATCCGCAAAGATGGCCACACCGTATTCCCCGACAGAGGAATACACGAGCCCCAAAATGCCGAAGGGAGCGAGCTGGATGACCCACGCCACCGTTTTGGACACGGCGGCCGACAGATCGTTCAGCACCGCTTTGGTCTTATCGTTGGCGGCACGCAGAGCCAGTCCCAACACGACCGCCCAGGTGAGAATGCCCAGATAGTTGCCGTTTGCAATGGCGGTGATGGGGTTGGTCACCATGTTGCCGAGCAAGGTCTTGAACACGTCTGCCAATCCGGCAGGTGCCGAGTTGTTTGCCGCTTCACCCAACGGAATGGTCACGGGGAACAGATAACTGCCCACCACGGCGACCACCGCCGCCAAGAAAGTGCTCACAATGTAAAACAAAATGACCGTGCGAAAACGCTTGCCGATGCCTTCACCGGCACTTGCCAGTGAAGCGATGACCAGCACGAACACGAGCACGGGTGCGATGGCTTTGAGTGCACCCACGAACAAGTCGCCCAACACGGTGACAAACGCGGCATCGGGCACCCACAGTCCGAGACAGACACCGATCACGATACCCACGGCAATTTTCGCGATCAACGGGATTTTTGCATACGCAGAAACAATCTTTTTCATAACGTTCTCCTTGGCTTTTTAAATATCACGACAATTATACCATTCTTTTTCTATTTTGTAAATCCTTATTTCTTGCACGGTGCCGCGTTGCGGAATATGGGGCTGTGGCTGAACAACATGCACAAAAAACAGCGCTGTAAGATGGTGCAATTGACGAAAATCCATCGCTGTTTCATAAAGTTCTTGCAGTGGGGGCTGAAATGCAATATAATAAAAATAACTCCAGACTACAGGTGGGTTTGATCGCTTTGGTTTGGGATTTTTTGGAAAGGAAGCATAAACAATGAGCAAAAAGATCCTATCTTTGGTCCTTGCGTTGGCATTGATCGCGTCTTGTTTGTCCGGCATCACGCTGATCAGCGCCGCAACGGAAGAGACCACCTTGCCCACCCCATACACTTGGTTTGAGGTGGATCCGAAGACGGGCGAAGTGACGACAAACGCGTCCGATCTTGCCTACTACGAAGACAAAATCGCCCAAATTTCCGAGGAAGGAGGGTACGCCCTCGAACTTGGCGCGTTTTCGGGTTTCTCCCTCACCAGTAATGTACTGGGCGATGCGGATACCAAAAGTGTTACCCTCTTGATCGAGTATTACATCGATTCTGCGGTGTGCACCGCAACGAACAACATACTCCGTATGCTTCCTTCGGGAAAATACGATCAAAACGGTGTGGAGCAGACCGACAACCAGTGGTGGTTGCCAGAAGAGAAAACGCCCGCTTATTATTATCATACAATAAGAACCGCTACCACGAACAGCTCCCGTATCGATAGCCGCTACGCCTTGGTGAAGGATCAGACTGCGTTGCTCACCTACACCTATTCTGCAGCGCAGACGGAAGTGATGCGCACAACCGGTATGCAGATCCAAATGCAATGTAACGGTACCTGCCCGAACGGCGTGTACGTCAAATCGCTTAAAATTGTCGACACCAAGTATGTGGACCGCGGCGAGGCGTACATCGATTTTGAAGGCCGTGTGCTGACGGAGTACTATCCCGATGTGGCGGCACCCGGTTTGAAGAACATGTTGGCTTTCGCCGAGGGGACGAGTTATACCTGCTTCAAGGTGGCGGGCAACGCGTTGGCGCAAGATAGCACCAAGAACA
>JAZONO010000080.1:0-5180 GCA_045654545.1 Acutalibacteraceae bacterium | reverse complement strand
ATGTTGCCTGCATCGTGGATCAAGATCACTTCGGCACCGTAGTGGCGCACCAGTTTGCGACGTTCTTCACTCACCGAGTCGGGCATAATGATGACGGTGCGGTAGCCGCGCACCGCGCCCACCAGCGCCAGACCGATCCCTTGGTTGCCGCTGGTCGGCTCCACAATGATGGAATCGGGGGAGAGCAGACCGCGCTTTTCCGCCTGGGTGATCATATTGTAGGCGGTGCGCGTTTTGATCGAGCCGCCCACGTTCAATCCTTCAAATTTCACAAGCACCTCGGCGCTGTCCGGTTCCGTCATACGATTCAACCGAATGATGGGGGTGCAACCGATGGCATCCAATACGTTGTCGTAGATCATACTTTACCCTGCTTTCACGTAACATACCGCTAAGGTGAGACGAGTAATCCGAACAAGTTCGAATCGCTCATGTCACCTTATGCTACCACATTTATGCAAAAAATGCAAGAAAAATCCTCCGACCCATTCGGATCGGAGGATTTTTGTCAGTTTTTCAAACTCTGAATGGGGGCAGGGATGCGTCCGCCGCGCCCGATGAAACGGGCAGGGGAGTAGGTGGAAACCGGCATCACCGGACCGCCGCCCAACAGACCGCCGAAGGACAACTCGTCGCCCACCTGCATTCCGATGCAGGGAATCACACGCACGGCGGTGGTCTTGGAGTTGATCATACCGATGGCGGCTTCATCCGCAATGATGGCGGAGATCACTTCGGGTGCGGTGTCGCCGGGAATGTTGATCATATCCAGTCCCACCGAACACACGGCGGTCATCGCTTCCAACTTTTCAATGCGCAACGCACCGCAACGCGCCGCATCGATCATGCCGGCATCTTCGGTCACGGGGATAAACGCACCCGACAGACCGCCCACGTGGGACGAGGCCATGACACCGCCTTTTTTCACCGCATCGTTCAACAATGCCAGCGCCGCCGTGGTGCCGGCACAGCCGCAGCTTTCCAGCCCCATCTCTTCCAAAATGTGCGCCACCGAATCGCCCACCGCCGGGGTGGGGGCGAGCGACAAATCCACAATGCCGAACGGCACGTTCAGCATACGGGAGGCCTCACGCGCCACCAACTGACCCATACGGGTGATTTTGAAGGCGGTGCGTTTGATGAGATCCGCCACCGCGGTGAGATCGCAATCGCCTGCCTTTGCCAGCGCGGCGCGCACCACACCCGGGCCGGAAACACCCACGTTGATCACGCAATCGGGTTCGCTCACACCGTGGAAAGCACCGGCCATAAACGGGTTGTCTTCCGGCGCGTTGCAGAACACCACCAGTTTGGCAGGGCCGATGCACCCTTTGTCGGCGGTGCGCTCGGCGGCCTCCTTCACCACACGTCCCATCAGCGCCACGGCATCCATGTTGATGCCGGCTTTGGTGGACCCGATGTTGACCGAAGAACAGATGTGTTCGGTGGTGGCAAGTGCTTCGGGAATGGCGGCGATCAGTTCACGGTCGCCGGGGGCAAACCCCTTTTGCACCAATGCCGAAAAACCGCCCAAAAAGTTCACACCGCAGGTCACGGCGGCACGTTCCAACGTGTGGGCGAGTTTCACCGCATCTTTGTCGTCACACGCCGCCAGCAGCATGGCGGCAGGGGTGATGGAAATGCGCTTGTTGATGATCGGAATACCGTAGGTTTTTTCAATCGTTTCGCCCGTTGCCACCAGATCCTTCGCGCAACGCGTGATCTTATCGTACACGCGGTCGCACAGGGTATCGATGTTGCTGTGACAGCAATCGAGCAGCGAAATCCCCATCGTAATGGTGCGGACATCCAGGTGTTCGTCCTGGATCATGGTGATGGTTTCCAGTATATCATGTGCGTTCAGCATATGGGCGCTCCTCTCAGATGGTGTGCATGGAGTTGAAGATGTCCTCGTGCATAATGCGGATGGAGAGACCCGTTTCTTCACCCAGCGCCGAGAAAGCATCCGCCACCACGTCAAAGGGAGCGTTGGAGGCGCCGATATCCGCCACCATAATCATGGCAAAAAACTCTTGCAACACCGATTGGGTGACTTCCACAATGTTCAAATTGTAGGTGGTGCACACCGCGGAAACCTTGGCGAGAATGCCCACCGTATCCTTACCGATAACCGAAATAACTGCGCGCATAACCGATTCCTCCATCGCAACAAATTTTCCGTATTGGCGAGTATTTTAACGTAGGGTGAACGAAAATCCGCCTTCTTAAAACAGGTTCGGATCGCTCGTGCCACCTTACGCACCCATCATATCACAAAATGCCAACTTTTGCAAATGTTAAAAAAAGATTGGCAACTGTTCCGAAATGTGAGGGCGTGGGGGAGTGGTTTTGTGCTTTCTGCCGAGCGTTTTCGACAAAGGACACATAATGTAATTTAAAATAGAAAAAAATCAAGAAATTTAGGAAAATGCGGTTGACAACGGCAAGCAAGTGTGGTATTCTTTGTTATATTTCAAAAGACGTTGACGAAGAGCGATGCAAGGTGACGGACAGAACAGAGAGCCGGCGGGCGGTGCGAGTCCGGCAGGTCGCAGTTCTTGTATCGGTCGCTTCCGAGTCGGAGAGAAGAGAGCCGTCCCGCGCGGGCGGTCCGTAGACCTTTCCCGCGCAGGCTGCGTTAGTGCCAAGGGCTTGTTTGAGCCTGTGAGTGGCACCGTCACGGTGCAATTTGAGTGGTACCGCGGGTATATCGTAGGATAGGCTCGTCTCAAAGACAACATCTTTGGGGCGGCTTTTTTTATACCGCCCGCCGAAAGGAGACTGCAACATGCAGCAAATGAAAGGACTGGATCACAAGATCCGCGAGGTATCCGCCCGTATTCGCGCTCTGCGCGAAGAAGCGGGTCTTACCGCGCAGGAAATGGCGGAAAAGACAGGTGTCACCGCCAACGAATACATCGCGTGTGAGGAAGGTCGTGCCGACCTTACCTTTGCCTTCATCTACCGTTGCGCCACGGCGTTTCGCGTGGACGTGACCGACTTGATCGAAGGTGAAAGCCCCAACCTGCACGCCTACACCGTCACCCGTCGCGGCGACGGTCAGCGCATTGAGCAGGCGCACGGCATGGTGTATTATAACCTCGCCCCCTCGTTCAAGAACCGTATTTCCGAGCCGCTGTTTGTGCGCGCCGCGTACAGCGAGGAAGCACAGCACAGCCCCATCGAGCTTACCACCCACGCAGGTCAGGAATGCGACATCGTGGTGAAAGGTCACCTGAAAGTGCAGATCGGCGATCACACCGAAGTGCTCGGCGAAGGGGATGCGATCTATTACGACAGTTCCGCACCGCACGGCATGATCGCGGTGAATGGCGAAGATTGCGATTTCTACGCGATGGTGTTGAACCCGACGGGCGAGCCGATTCCCGAACTCACCCCGTCCGAAACCTTTGCGGCGAAACCCAAGAAGGCATATAAAGAGCGCCGTATTTATCACAACTTCATCCATCCCACGGAGGATGAGAACGGTGCCCTGCTCGCGATCGATTTTGAAAACGAAGATAAATTCAACTTCGCGTTCGACATTGTGGACGGCATCGCGGCAAAGAAGCCTGATAAGCTCGCCATGTTGCACATCGACAACGATAAGGTGGAACGTCGTTTCACCTTTGCGGATGTGAAGCGTGCATCGGCGCAATGTGCCAACTACTTCAAATCGCTCGGCATCAAAAAGGGCGACCGCGTGATGCTGGTGTTGCGCCGTCAATATCAGTTCTGGTTTGCCCTGCTCGGTCTGCACAAACTCGGTGCCATCGGCATTCCGGCGACCGATATGTTGCAAGAGCACGACTTTGAATACCGCTTCAAGGCGGCAGGCGTGTCGGCGATCCTTTGCACCGCGCACGGTCACACGGTCGAGCAGGTGGAGGCGGCCGCCGCCAACTGCCCCGACGTGGCGGTTCGCGTGTTGGTGGGTGCCCAGCGTGAAGGCTGGCACGATTTCGATGCGGAATATCCGCTGTTCAGCGGTCGTTTTGAGCGCACCGAGGACAGCATTCAGGGCGATGACCCGATGTTGATGTTCTTCACCTCGGGCACGTCGGGCAACCCGAAGATGACACTTCACAACTGCAAATATCCGCTCGGTCACTTCATCACCGCCAACTATTGGCATTGCGTGAACCCCGACGGCTTGCACCTCACCATTTCGGATACCGGCTGGGCAAAGGCGATGTGGGGTAAGTTGTACGGTCAATGGCTGTGTGAAGCACCGCTGTTCATTTATGACTTTGAGCGTTTTGACGCGGCGGATATTCTGCCGATGTTCCAAAAATATCACATCACCACCTTCTGCGCACCGCCGACGATGTATCGCATGATGATCAAAGAAGATCTGTCGAGATACGATATGAGTTCGGTCGAACATGCCACCATCGCAGGCGAAGCGCTCAACCCCGAGGTGTTCCGTCAGTTGGAAAAGACCACGGGTCTCAAGGTGATGGAAGGCTTCGGTCAGACCGAAACCACCCTTGTGATCGGCAACCTGATCGGTATGCCGCATAAACTCGGTTCGATGGGTAAACCCGTGCCGCTGTATGACGTGGATCTGGTCACCCCCGACGGCGAGTCGGTCGGCGTGGGTGAAACGGGCGAGATTGTTATCCGCACCGATAAGCGTGTGCCGTGCGGCTTGTTCCGTGAATATTATCTCGACACCGAAAAGACGAGCGAAGCGTGGCACGACGGACTGTATCACACGGGCGACGTGGCGTGGCGCGATGAGGACGGCTTCTACTGGTACGTCGGCCGTGCGGACGACGTGATCAAATCGTCGGGTTACCGCATCGGGCCGTTCGAGATCGAAAGTGTTATTATGGAACTGCCGTACGTGCTGGAATGCGGTGTTTCCGCCGCACCCGATGAGGTGCGCGGTCAGGTGGTGAAAGCCAGCATCGTGTTGACGAAAGGCACGGTGGCGACCGAGGAACTCAAGAAAGAGATCCAGAAATACGTGAAGGAGCGCACCGCACCGTACAAATATCCGCGTATTGTGGAATTCAAGACGGAACTGCCCAAGACCACCAGCGGCAAGATCATTCGCCGTATGCTGTGAGGTGAGGCGAATGGAGATCAAGCGCGTCACCCTGTTTGCCGGTCATTACGGCAGCGGTAAAACCAACATTGCAGTCAACTGGGCGTTGCATCTGCGGCAGATGGGG
>JAZONO010000079.1:0-24344 GCA_045654545.1 Acutalibacteraceae bacterium | reverse complement strand
CGGAAGTATTGGCTCCGTTTTCGCCTTGGTTGACCGAGAAATCCGTGCTTCTTAAAATCTTCGACCTCAAAGCGAGTAGATTTCGTGGGGTTTCCGTTTCTTCTTTTTCTTTGACAGGCTCGCGCCTGTCAAAGAAAAAGAGCGGAAAACACCGAAATATGCCGCTTAGAGGCAGGTTCGGATTACTCGCGTCACCTTAAGAAAGGAGTGAGCACCATGAAAGATTGGATCAAACGGTTAGGCATCATTTTATTGGCTGTGTTTCTGCTGGTCTACGTCGGCTACCAAATTTTCTTGGTGCTGTATTCCAACGTGACGGTGGAAACCGTTATGGCATATAGTGTGTACGACACGGTGGAAACCCAAGCCATTGCCATTCGCAACGAAACGCAGGTGGAAGCGGACGTAGGAAATAACCATTTGTTCTACACGCTGAAAAATGGCAACCGCGTGTCTAAAAACGGGATGGTTGCTCAACTGTATGCAGAAGAAGAAACCGCCGGATTGCAAGAGCAGTTGGCTTTGTTAGACGAAGAAATCGCCTTGCTTGAAAGCGCACAAGCACTGGCCGACAGCGAATATGCCGGTTTGGAAGCGATCGAACAACAACTTACCAAAAAGATACGCGATCTGGCGGTATACGCAAACGGTCAAAACACCGAGGAACTTCGTAATATGCATACACAATTGCTGTCACTTATGAATAAGCGACAGGTGATTGTCGGCACCATCAGCGATTTCACCAATAAATTGGAGCAGTTGCGCCAAGAACGTTCCACGCTTGCCGGGCGTGTAGCGCCACCTGTTGGAATTGTGAAAGCACCGCGTTCGGGATACTTTGTGGATTACGCCGATGGATTCGAAACGTATTTTTCTGCCAATGACGACGATATTGCGGCGCTGACCGCCGAAGAAGTGCAAGAAGCGTTGGCGTTCACCCCGTCGGTTTCCGACACCTGCATCGGCAAAGTGGTGGCGGAATACGACTGGTATTTGGCGTGCTCAATCAGCGGTGAAAAAGCGGCAACGTTGGAGGTAGGGGATGAGCTGAAAATTAAGTTGCCGTTTGTAACGGCCGACATTATTCCTACCAAAGTGCTGGCGGTGAATCAAGGGGCAAACAACCAAAGTGCCTTGATTTTAAAGTGTAGTCTTATGTCGGAGGAACTGTCGGATATTCGCATTGAATCGGTACAGTTGTTGATGGAAGAGCACAGCGGTCTGCGTTTGCCGGACAAAGCGTTGCATTTCGATGCCAACAACCGCGCCGGTGCATACGTGCGTATGGGAACAACCGTGACCTTCCGTTACGTGGATATTTTGTATCACAACGAAAAGGACAAGTACTCCATTTGTGCCATCCCGAACGTGGCAGATAAAACCTACGTACAGTTGTATGATGACGTGATCGTGGAAGGGAAAGATCTATATGACGGAAAAGTTGTGCAATCCTGATGCGATAGCAATACACGACAACATTGCGCGTATTCGCGAACGGATGGCATCGGCGTGTGCACGGGCAGGACGTTCTCCCGAGGAAGTCACCTTGCTGGCGGTCACGAAAACCGTGGCGGTGGAACGTATCAATTTGGCGATTGCCGACGGTATCACCCAAATCGGGGAAAATCGTGTGCAAGAGTATTTGAGCAAAAAGGATGCGCTGTTGCCCGTAACTTCACATTTGATCGGGCATCTGCAAACCAACAAGGCCGCACAGATCGCCGATAAGGTTTCGATGGTGCAGTCGGTGGACAGCGTGCGTGTGGCAGAGGCATTGGATAAGGCCGCCGCCAAAATCGGTGTGAAACTGGACATTTTGGCGCAGGTCAATATCGGCGGCGAAGATTCCAAATCGGGTGTTTCACCGCAGGAAGCGGAGGAGTTTTGCGCGCAATTGAGAGAGTTTTCCTCTTTGAATTTGCGTGGAATGATGACAATTCCTCCCATTTCGCAGACAGAACGCGAAAAAAGAGAATATTTTTTCAGAATGTCGCAATTGTTTATTGACATACGCACTAAAAATGTAGATAATAGTAGTATGAATATTCTTTCTATGGGTATGTCAGACGACTACGAGGAAGCTATTTTGGAAGGTTCCACAATGGTGCGTGTCGGCTCGGCTATCTTTGGAAAAAGAAATTATTAAAAATTTATATAGGAGGCAATTACAATGGGCGTTTTTGACAAATTGAAACAGTGGATGGGCGACGAGGACGAAGATATCGAAGAGGTTGACACCGACGGTATGGATTTTGTTACCAAGTCGGAAGAAGAAACCGAAGAGCCGGCCAAGCGCGGCAACAAAGTGGTGAATATCCACGCGACGGCACAGTTGCAGGTCGTGTTGGTGAAGCCGGAGCGTGTTGACGATGCCAGCACGGTGGCGGATCATCTGAACGCCAAGCGCACGGTCGTGTTGAATCTGGAATCCGCCAACAAGGACGTTGCGCGCCGCATTTTGGACTTCTTGAGCGGTGTGGCGTATGCTAACGACGGTCAGATCAAAAAGGTAGCGAACTGCACCTTTATCATTACCCCCTACAACGTGGGTATCATGGGCGATCTCCTGGACGAACTGGAGAATAATGGCCTCTATTTCTAACAACACCTTTGCGGACGATGCCCTTTTGAAAGCGCGTGTAGAGGATGCCGTGCGTTTGTGCAAACGGCGTTCTGGACCGTTGTTTGTCGGCTTCTTGGACGAACGGCAACGGGTAATTGTAAAGGGCATGCTTTCTCCTTCGGACGATGTAAACGTCGCCTTTTGGGGCGGTCACGATGAGGGGGAGCGTGTATTGCTCGGTGTTGCGCCGTCATACCTGACGCTTGAACGCGAGTGGTTTCCGTTGACGGCTATGGCGTTTCGTTTTCGGGCAGGGCAATCCATCACCCATCGTGACGTGTTAGGGTCGCTGTTGGCATCGGGCGTGAAACGTGACATGATCGGTGACATATTATGTGCCGACGGTTTGGCTGTGGTGTTTGCAAAAGATGAGATCATCTCCTATTTGCAATCCGAAATTGTTAAAATAGGCGGTGAAGGTGTGCGGTGTGATGCGCCGTATACCGGTGTGTTGCCGCAAGCGCACACGTTCATCCCTCGTCGCGACACCGTAGCGTCACCGCGCTTGGATGCGGTGCTGCGTGTTTGTCTTGCCATTTCACGGGAAGAGGCAGCCAAACGCATCGAAAGCGGTTTGGTTTCGGTCAATCACACACCGTGCGAATCGGTTTCGTCCGAAGTGCATGAGCACGACGTAATATCCGTGCGCGGTGCCGGACGTTTTCGTGTGGCGCAGATTGGTCCGCCGACAAAAAAAGGGCGCTTGTTTGTTACGGTTGAGCAATATACATAAGGTGAACAATCGAATTACAAATTTCAAGAGGAGTGAGTTTTCGGTGTTAACACTGGATCAAATTAAGAACGTGACCTTTTCCAAAAACCGTGGCGGTTATTCCACCACGGAAGTGGATGATTTTATTGATCAGTGCGTGGATACACTGGCTACCGTTTTGGACGAACGCAACACGGCGAACAAAAAAATGGAAGTGTTGGCGGACAAGCTGGTGGAATATCGCAACGAAGAGGACAGCATTCGCTCTGCCTTGGTGAGTGCCCAGCGTTTGGGCGACACCATTGTGCGTGAATCCAACCAAAAAGCGGCTTTGACGTTGGAAGATGCCAATATCAAAGCGGAAAAAATTCTTGCGGATGCACAGGAAAAGGCCGATGCCGTAGTAGCCAACATTGCAAACGAGGCCAAAGCGCAAGAAGAGGAATTGGCACGTTTGAAGCGCGAAGTGGCGCTGTTCAAAGAACGTATGCTGTCCATCTATCGCGAGCATCTCTCGTTGATTCAAGTCCTTCCCGAAGAGGAAGCGCCGGAAGAAACGGAGGATGTTGCGGTGGAAGAACCGATTGCAGAAGAAGAGCCCGAAGCACCGATCTCCATTGTTGAGGATGTTGCCGAGGAAGTGCCGATGGCGGTTGAAGAAGAGGAAGCTGCTCCTGCGGCAGAAGAAACGGAAGAACCGATTAAGGAAGAAACCGAAGAAGCAGATGCGGTTTCCTTCACCTCGTTGGTTGACATTGCGGAAGAGACCACCGAACCCGTTCAGGAAGAAGCGACGAAATCGCGTTTTGCTAACCTGAAGTTCGGAGACGATTATGACATTTCGGACGAAAAGGAAGAAAAACCGCGCGGTATGTTCCGTCGCAAAAAGTAACAAAAAAACACCGCCTTCGCCAAACAAGGCGGTGTTTTTTTAGAGGGGTACGCTATGTATTGGATAGTACTGGCCGTTGTATCGGCGGCACTCGTTGCGATTGATCAAATCACCAAACTGGTTGCCATTCAACAGTTGGCAGGCAGACAATCCATCCCTGTAATCAACGGCGTGGTGGAATTGACCTATGTGGAAAACCGCGGTGTTGCATGGGGGATGATGCAAAACAAGCAGTGGATCGTGATCGTTGTTACATCCGTTATGCTGTTGTTTGTGGCCGGCGTTCTTGCCAGCCGCCGTCTGGAAAAATCGCGCACCGCCACAATTGGCGGAGTGTTGATTTTTGCCGGCGGTATCGGCAATTTGATCGACCGTATTTTCCGCGGCTTTGTGGTGGATTTTATCCATTATTTCAAATGGTTTGATTTTCCCGTGTTTAACTTTGCCGATTGTTGCGTATCGATCGGTGCGGTGCTGATCTTAATTTACGCCTTTTTCTTCAGCGAAACCAAAGATACGCAAAAGGAGGAACCGTTGGATGGAACCGTACCGCTTCACGATCCCGACGGAAAATCAGGGGACACGCCTTGACGTTTTGCTGGCGGATACGTTGCCATTGACCCGTTCCGCCGCACAATCGTTGATGGAAAACGGTGCCGTTTTGGTGAATCAAACAACAGTTGCCAAGAATTATCGAATTCGCGGTGGGGAAGTGGTGGAAGTGCGTATTCCCGATGCTGCACCGTGTGAAGCCGTCGCGCAGGATATTCCGCTGGATATTGTGTATGAAGACGATTACCTGTTGGTGGTAAACAAACCGAAAGGGATGGTTGTTCACCCGGCGGCAGGTCATGCGGACGGTACACTGGTTAATGCTCTGCTCGCCCATTGCGGCAACAGCTTGTCGGGCATCAATGGCATAATGCGCCCCGGCATTGTCCATCGCATTGATAAAGACACCAGCGGTTTGCTGATTGTTGCCAAAAACGATGCCGCTCATCAGGGCTTGGCAGAACAGATTAAAGTGCACAGTTTCACGCGCATGTATGAAGCCGTCGTGGTTGGGCATCTGAAAGAATCGGAAGGCACGGTGGATGCCCCCATCGGTCGCCACCCTGTGGACCGCAAAAAGATGGCGATTACACCTAAAAACAGCAAATCGGCCGTGACCCATTACCGCGTGTTGGCGGAATATCCAGGGTATTCCCACGTGCAGTTGAAGTTGGAAACCGGGCGTACGCACCAAATCCGTGTGCACATGGCTTCTCTTGGGCATCCCGTGGCGGGGGATACCGTGTATGGATCCAAAAAACCGCCGAACGGTCTGGACGGGCAGTGCCTGCACGCCAAAGAAATCGGCTTTGTGCACCCTGTTCTTGACAAGGAACTTTACTTTACATCGGAGCTTCCACCGTATTTTACCGCATTTTTAGAAGAACTTCGTCGTAAAGCGTGATTACTTTACATATTATCCGACATTTTTGCGCTCAAAAATGTCGGATTTTTTTCGTGTCTTTTTGCTTTTTACGGAATATATACTTGATTATTTCTCAAATATGGTATAAAATAGATTTATCTGTTTATATGGAGGGGTTTCCTTTTGTCCGATTTGCAAAAAGAAATCCGTCGGCGGCGTACCTTTGCGATTATTTCGCACCCTGACGCCGGTAAAACCACGTTAACCGAAAAGTTGCTTTTGTACGGTGGGGCAATTGCCAGTGCCGGTATGGTCAAAGGCAAACGTTCGATGAAACACGCGGTTTCCGACTGGATGGAAATTGAAAAACAACGTGGTATTTCGGTTACGTCTTCGGCGTTGCAGTTTGAATACGACGGATACTGCATCAATATTTTGGACACACCCGGTCACCAAGATTTTTCGGAGGATACCTACCGCACGTTGATGGCGGCGGATTCCGCCGTGATGGTGATCGATGCATCCAAGGGTGTTGAGCGACAAACGGTGAAACTGTTTAAAGTGTGTATGCTGCGCCACATTCCGATTTTCACCTTCATCAACAAGATGGGTCGCGAAGCGCGCAATCCCTTTGAACTGTTGGAAGAAATTGAGCAAGTGCTCGGCATCGAAACCTATGCTGTCAACTGGCCGATCGGTTGCGGCAAGGAATTCAAAGGCGTCTATAACCGTGAGGCAGGGCAGATCTTGGCTTTTTCGGCGGCGGAAGGTGGCACGGGACAATACGAAGCCACCGCCACAACGGTCAACCTTAAAGACGAGTCGCTCAAATCGATCATCGGTGAAACGCATTACAACGAACTGAACGATGACATCGAATTGATGGACGGTGCAGGAAGTGAATTTGATCTGGACCGTGTGCGTGCAGGTCAGTTGACCCCGGTGTTCTTCGGATCGGCACTCACCAACTTCGGTGTACAACCGTTTTTGGAAGATTTCTTGAAAATGACCACCTCGCCGCTGGCGCGCCAATCCAGCGCAGGCGAGATTGATCCGACGGACGACTTTTTTTCGGCATTTGTGTTTAAGATTCAAGCCAATATGAACAAGGCACACCGCGACCGCATCGCTTTCTTCCGTGTCTGTTCGGGACGGTATGAAAAGAACATGGAAGTCATGCACGTGCAAGGCAACAAAAAGTTGCGTCTTTCCCAGCCGCAACAGTTGATGGCACAGGATCGTGAAGGTATTGAAGAAGCATATGCCGGTGATATTATCGGCATTTTTGATCCCGGCATTTTCTCTATCGGTGACACGGTATGTGCGCCGAACAAGAAGTTTGCATTTGAAGGAATTCCGACTTTTGCGCCCGAACACTTTGCGCGTATTCGTGCAACCGATACGATGAAACGCAAACAGTTCGTCAAAGGCACGGATCAAATTGCGCAGGAAGGTGCCATTCAGATCTTCAAAGAAGTGGACGGCGGCATGGAAGAAGTGATCGTCGGTGTGGTTGGTACGTTGCAGTTTGAAGTGTTGGAATACCGCTTGAAAAACGAGTATGCGGTGGACATTCGCATGGAAAGCCTACCATACAGCCAAATTCGCTGGATCGTCAACGAAGACATCGATCCCAAAACGCTGAATTTGAGTTCGGATACCAAACGTGTACAAGATATGCGCGGTCATTACCTTCTGCTGTTCACCAGCAGTTGGAACATCGACTGGGCGTTGGAACACAACAAAGGGTTGGAATTGGCCGACTTTAAACGGGAAATGAATTGAGGTGCAAAATACTATGGAAAACCGTAAGGAATTAGCAAAGATCTATGAACCACGCGAAGTAGAAGACCGTATTTATGCCTTCTGGCAGGACGGCAACTATTTTGCGGCAGACGTGGATTCCCAAAAGACGCCGTATACCATTGTGATGCCGCCCCCGAACATTACAGGTCAGTTGCATATGGGTCACGCATTGGATAACACGTTGCAGGATATTCTGATTCGTTGGCGCCGTATGCAGGGCTATGAAGCGCTGTGGCTGCCTGGCACGGATCATGCATCCATTGCCACCGAAGCGAAGATCGTGGAAGCCATGCGTGCCGAAGGCATCACCAAGGACGACCTCGGTCGTGAAGCCTTTTTGGAACGTGCGTGGAAATGGAAAGAGACCTATGGCGGTCGCATTGTTTCCCAGCTCAAAAAGATCGGCTCTTCCTGCGATTGGAAACGCGAACGTTTCACGATGGATGAAGGATGTTCCAAAGCCGTGCGCGAAGTGTTTGTGCGTTTGTATGAGAAGGATCTCATCTATCGCGGTAACCGCATGGTCAACTGGTGCCCGACTTGCAACACCTCCATTTCGGATGCCGAAGTGGAATACGAGGAGAAAGACGGACATTTTTGGCATCTTCTGTACACCGTCAAGGAAACGGGCGAAAAACTGGAACTCGCTACCACTCGTCCCGAAACGATGCTCGGTGACACGGCGGTGGCAATCAACAGCGAGGATGAACGTTACACCCATTTGCACGGCTGTCACGTGATTCTGCCGCTCTTGGACAAAGAGATCCCGATTGTGTGCGATGAGCATGCGGATATGACCAAGGGAACGGGTGTTGTGAAGATCACCCCGGCACATGACCCGAACGACTTTGAAGTGGGTCGTCGTCACGACCTGCCGGTAGTACGTGTATTTACATATAACGGATTGATGACGGGTGCCGCCGACAAAGCGGCCGCCGACGAACTCTTTGCGTCCGGTCGCGCCACCAAAGACGAACCCGAGGTGTTGGATTGCGGCAAGTATGCCGGCATGACCACCATGGAAGCACGCGAGGAGATCCTGAAAGACCTTAAAGCCGGCGGTTATCTTAAAGAAGTGGAAGATCTGAAGCACGACGTCGGCACGTGCTACCGTTGCCACTGCACCATTGAACCTATGGTGTCCAAACAGTGGTTTGTGCGTATGGAACCGTTGGCGATCCCTGCGATCGAAGCGGTGGAAAAAGGGGATATCACCTTTGTTCCCGAACGCTTCACCAAAAACTACATCAACTGGATGCGCGGCACGCGCGACTGGTGCATTTCCCGTCAGTTGTGGTGGGGTCACCAGATCCCTGCATGGTATTGCGCAGATTGCGGCGAAACGGTTGTGGCAAAAGAAGATCCCACCGTGTGTCCGAAATGCGGCAGCGTGCATCTTGCACAGGATCCCGACACGTTGGATACCTGGTTCTCCTCCGCTTTGTGGCCGTTCTCGACCCTTGGTTGGCCCGAAAATGCAAAGGATTTGGAACGCTTCTATCCCACAAACACGTTGGTTACCGGTTATGACATCATTGGTTTCTGGGTCAGCCGCATGATCTTCTCCGGCTTGGCATACACCGACAAAGCACCGTTCAACACGGTGTTGATCCACGGCTTGGTGCGTGACCATTTGGGTCGTAAAATGTCCAAATCGCTCGGCAATGGCGTGGATCCGTTGGAGATCATCGACCAGTACGGTGCGGATGCGCTGCGCTTTATGCTGGCAACGGGTAACAGCCCCGGAAACGATATGCGTTTCATGCCCGACAAGGTGGAAGCATCGCGTAACTTTGCAAATAAGATCTGGAACGCGGCTCGCTTTGTGATGATGAACGTGGGGGACAAGGACATTGCACTCACCTTACCCGAAACGCTCACAACCGAGGATAAATGGATTCTTTCGAAGTATAATACCCTCGTGAAGGCAGTAACCGAGAACCTGGAAAAATTCGAGCTGGGTATTGCGGTGCAGAAGCTGTATGACTTCATTTGGGACAGCTATTGCGACTGGTATATCGAACTGTGCAAACCGCGTTTGCAGGGTGACAATGCCGACGATGCGTTGCGTGTGCTGGTGTATGTCATGACGGGTATGTTGCAGTTGTTGCATCCCTTCATGCCGTTCATCACCGAAGAGATCTGGCAGACCTTGCCGCACAAAGGCGAAACGCTGATGCGCACAAGCTGGCCGCAGTACGATACGACGCTGGAATTCACTGCCCAAGAGCGTGAAATGGAACGCTTGATGGAGGCGATTCGTGCCATTCGTAACCGTCGCGCCGAAATGAACGTGCCGCCCTCCAAAAAGGCGGATCTGTTCATTGAAACGGCGTTTGCATCCACCTTTGCCGACGGCACAATGTTCTTGCAGAAACTGGCATCTGCACAGAACGTACAGGTGGGAGAAGCATTCAATATTGACGGTGCGGTGAGCATTGTCACCACCGATGCCACCATTAAAATTCCGTTGGCGGAATTAGTGGATAAGGATGCGGAACTTCAGCGCTTGCAAAAAGAGAAGGATAACGTGCAAAAGCAGTTGGACGGCGTGTTGGCACGCTTGAACAACAAGGCGTTCACCGACAAGGCGCCCGAAGCGGTGGTGAACGGTGCGCGTGAAAATGCGGCACGTTTGCAGGAAAAATTGGCCTTGCTTGAACAGAGCATGGCGGCATTTGCATAAGGAGGCACGTATATGGGCTTTTTGAAAGGCAAAACGGTTCTCATCACAGGTGGCGGTCGTGCGGTACTGGAAAGCGGTAAGGCCGGTTCAATCGGCTATGGTATTGCCACCGCGTACGCCAAAGAAGGTGCGAACATTGTCATCACGGGACGTAATGTGCAAAAATTAGAGGATGCCAAAGAAGAGTTGGAACGTCTGTATGGCATCCAAGTGTTGCCTGTGAAAGCGGACATTGCCAACGGTTCGGACAACGCGGCCATCGCCGCCGAAACCGCCAAGCAGGCATATGAAGCGTTTGGTCGCATTGACGTGCTCATCAACAATGCGCAGGCGTCCGCCTCGGGTGTGACGTTGGAACAGCACACCACCGAACAGTTTGATCTGGCGGTCTATTCGGGTCTGTACGCCGCATTCCACTATATGCAGGCATGCTACCCCTACCTCAAAGAAACGCGCGGCACGGTCATCAACTTCGCTTCCGGTGCCGGCTTGTTCGGAAACTACGGTCAGTGTGCATATGCCGCCGCCAAAGAGGGCATCCGCGGTCTCAGCCGTGTAGCGGCCAACGAATGGAGCCGCGACGGCATCAACGTCAACGTGATTTGTCCCTTGGCGTGGACGGCGCAGTTGGAGCAATTCCAAAAGGCGTATCCCGATGCGTTTGAGAAAAACGTGCACACGCCGCCGATGGGCCATTTTGGCGATCCCGAAGAGGATATCGGGCGCGTGTGCGTGCAACTGGCACACCCCGATTTCAAGTATATGACGGGCGAAACTTTAACATTGGAAGGCGGCTTGGGTCTGCGCCCCTAACCAAAACAAAAAAACAAGAGGTTCGTTTGAAAACGAACCTCTTGTTTTTTTATGTTACACAATACTGAACAGCAAATCGCCGCTGGAGGGGTACGGCCAGTAGTCTTTTGCCGTGATCCGTTCCATTTCGTCCGCGATAGCGCGCACCGCATTCATATCGGGAATGACAGTTTCTTTGAAATAGAACGCCAACATCGACTTGTCGTTAAACTGCGCCATACGGACAACGTCTTCATCCAACCGCACAATCGCATCGTACAGTTTGGAAGAGCCGTCCGAAAGTTTTACGAGCAATTCCTCTTCTGCGTGGCAGGAAAGGGTGGGCAGAGCCGCTTGTTTGGCGCAAAGCGTTTCGCTAATCGTGCGCGTGTAGGAAAGGATGGCAGGAAGAATATCGCGCTGTGCCATCTTAATCATGGTCTGCACTTCGATATTCAGCGTTTTGCAATAGATTTCATTATAGATCTCAAAACGTGCACACAACTCTTTTTCGGTGAACACACGGTGCTTTTCAAACAACTTCACATTTTTATCCAGAAGCATATACGGCAGGGCATCCGGTGTGGTAGGAAGATTGAGCAATCCGCGTTTCTTCGCTTCTTTCACCCACGCACCGTCATATCCGTTGCCGTTAAAGATGATGCGCTTGTGATTGCGGATCGTCTTTTGAATCAACGTGTGCAACGCTTCGTTGAAATTGGTCGCGCCTTCCAGCGTATCTGCAAACTGCGACAGCACCTCTGCCACAGCGGTGTTTAACACAATGTTGGGGCTGGACACCGACATAGAAGAGCCCGGCATACGGAATTCAAACTTGTTGCCCGTGAACGCAAAGGGGGAGGTGCGATTGCGGTCGGTCGAATCCTTGGGAAAACGGGGGAGTGTGTGCACGCCGACCTTCATGGTCACCGTTTCTTTCGGATCATATGGCTGATCGTTTTCAATGGATTCGAGAATATCGGTCAGCTCTTCACCCAAGAAGATGGAAACAATGGCAGGCGGCGCTTCGTGTGCACCCAAACGGTGATCGTTACCCGCGCCGGCAACCGACACACGCAAGAGATCTTGATAATCGTCCACCGCTTTCACGACCGCACACAGGAACAACAAAAACTGTGCATTTTCATAAGGGGTTTCACCCGGCTCAAACAGGTTCATACCCGTATCGGTGGAAAGAGACCAGTTGTTGTGCTTACCGCTGCCGTTTACCCCGTCAAAGGGCTTTTCGTGCAGGATGCAGACCATGTTGTGCTGTGCCGCCACCTGCTTCATCAGTTCCATTGTCAATTGGTTGTGGTCAATGGCAATGTTGGTGGTGGTATAAATCGGCGCCAATTCATGTTGCGCAGGAGCCGCTTCGTTGTGTTCGGTCTTGGCGTAAATGCCGAGTTTCCAAAGCTCTTCGTCCAGATCGCGCATAAACGCCGCCACACGCGGTTTAATGGTGCCGAAATAGTGGTCATCCATCTCCTGACCCTTCGGCGGTTTCGCACCGAACAAGGTGCGTCCCGTGTACCGCAAATCGCGGCGACGGTCATACATTTCTTTATCAATCAAGAAATATTCTTGTTCGGGGCCAACGGTGGTACGCACCATGCCCACGTCCTCATGACCGAACAGGCGCAACACACGCAACGCTTCACGGCTGATGGCTTCCATCGAACGGAGCAACGGGGTTTTCTTATCCAACGCTTCGCCGCCATAGGAACAAAACGCGGTGGGTATGCA
Organism: Acutalibacteraceae bacterium; assembly: GCA_045654545.1. Lineage (GTDB taxonomy): Bacteria > Bacillota > Clostridia > Oscillospirales > Acutalibacteraceae > SIG588. The sequence goes on along the minus strand of JAZONO010000079.1, from coordinate 11,667 downwards.
CAACGTATGGTTTTTGATGAAGGCATACGACGTGGCATCCCACGCGGTGTACCCACGCGCTTCAAAGGTGGCACGCAGACCACCCGAAGGGAAGGAAGAGGCATCGGGTTCACCTTTGATCAGCTCTTTTCCCGAAAACTCCATAATGGCACGACCGTCTTTTCCCGGCGAGAGAAAACTGTCGTGCTTTTCGGCGGTGATACCCGTCATCGGTTGGAACCAATGGGTGAAGTGGGTAGCCCCTTTTTCAATGGCCCAATCCTTCATTTCGTTAGCAACCACGCTTGCCACGCTGATGTCCAGTGAGCGCCCGTTTGCCATGGTTTTGCGCAACGCGGCATACACTTCGGCAGGCAGGCGTTCTTGCATCACACGGTCATCAAAAACCATGCAGCCAAACTGTTCGGGAAAGTTCATATCATAAGCCTCCTTCAAAGGAAAAACGCATATAAAATCAAAATTAAGTATAATTCACAACGCCGAATTTGTCAAGTAATCGCTCATCCTTTCTACAGGTTGCATAATTCATTTGCCCCTGCGTTTGCTTTCGTTGACAAAAACGCGAAACAATAGATATTTTCAAGAAAAGGGTTGACATTTCCATTTGTTTTGGATATAATATTCAAGGTCACAAACGACTCATTAGCTCAGTTGGCAGAGCACTTGACTTTTAATCAAGGTGTCCGGGGTTCGAATCCCCGATGGGTCACCACGAAAGCAGATATGCACCGCAGGTGTGTATCTGCTTTCATTTTTGTAATCGGGGATTCGAAACGACCTCCAAACTCTGCGAGCGAAGCGAGCAAAGAGTTTGGGAGAAAGCGCCGGTGGCGCTTTCGATAGCCGGAGAAGAGAATCCCCGATGGGTCACCATGAAAGCAGATATGCACCGCAGGTGTGTATCTGCTTTTATTTTTGTAATCGGGGATCTGTGTAACACTTTTTTACTGTAAACATTGACTTTGCTGTTCCACGGTGGTAAAATTATACCGTGAGTGGACTGAACAGTCGCGTGCGTTTTTTCGCATGAGGAAAGTCCGAGCATCGCAGGGCAGGGTAACGGCTAACGGCCGCCGGGGGTGACCCCAGGGAAAGTGCAACAGAGAGATACCGCCGCATTTTGCGGTAAGGGTGGAAAGGCGAGGTAAGAGCTCACCGGCACACGGGAGACCGTGTGGCCATGTAAACCCTATCCGATGCAACGCCGACAGAAGCAATACATTGGCCCGATGTGCTTCGACGGGCGGCTGGAGTCGTGTGGCAACACACGATCGAGATAGATGACTGTTCACGACAGAACTCGGCTTACAGGTCCTCTCACAGGGCGGCTCTTTTGAGCTGCCCTTTTCATTATTGAAAGAAAGGCAGGACGTGTGTATGAAAAAGAAAACCGCAAAAAATGAAACACCGTCCGCAAAACGGCAAGAGCAGGTAAAAACCACCTTGCAGGCGGCGCTTAAAAAGCGTGGTGAAACAGGGGAGATCCTCTCGTTTGCCACGGCCGACATCACAAACGACGGCGAATTGCGGCATTTGTATCTGGCGTTGACAAAAGACACCATGTATCTGTTGGTGTCAGCATACAGCGATGAAATGTTGTTTTCGGGTGCAGGAACGCCCCGACGACCTCTGCACGCGGAAGATATTGCCGAGGTGTATCCGTTTGCGGTGTCCTCCATCAAAAACCCCTGCCTGCAAAACCAAGTGGTGGGCGGTTTGTTTGTGATCACTGTGGACGGTGAGGAACAATGGATCTGCCGTTTTTCAAGTGCCAAAACACGGGAAATGTCTCGCTTTGTACGCGCTCTCAACGAGCAAATCGGCGAAGAGGAAAAACCGCCGCGCACCGAAGGACCCGGTGGAGGTCGTCGCAAAGGCGGCAGGGGACGGGATGACGAACCTGCTTGCTGTCCGAAATGCGGCATGCCGTATCCCGAAGCAGGACGGCAAGTGTGCCCGAAATGCATGGAAAAACGCACAGTGTTTGTGCGCGTGCTGAAATATTTTGCCGCCTACAAAGTTCACGTGGTCGTTTTGCTCGCCAGCATTTTCCTTTCGGGACTGTTCAATGCATTTTGGCCCTACATCACGGGGACCTTGCTGTACGATAAGGTGCTTGGAAAAAACGTCGCGTTTACCGAACAATGGGGAATCGGCGGTCAGTTCTTCGCGGCGTTGGGCTTTTTGGTTCTCTGCATGGTGGCCATCAAGGTGTTGCAACAGATCACCGGTGTTGTGCACGGGTGTATGACCGCCAAAATCGTGCCCGGCGTGGTGAGCCGCATCAAAGTCACCGTGTTTGATGCCTTGCAACGCTTGTCTATCAGCTTTTTCAACCGTCGGCAAACGGGCGGTTTGATGCAACGTGTCAACGGCGATGCCAACCAAGTAACCGGCTTTTTTATTGACGGTTTGCCGTATTTACTGTTCAACGTCATCACCATGACCGCTTCAATTATCATTTTGATTGCAGTCAACTGGAAATTGGCGATCATTGCCGTTGCCACCTTACCGCCCTTGTTTTTCGTCAGTTACTTTTTGTTGCCCAAACTGTGGCAAGCACACGGACGGCGCGCTCACGCCTCCCGTTCTTTGTATTCGGTTTTGAACGATAACTTCACGGGCGCACGCGTGGTGAAGGCTTTCGGTCGTGAGCAGAACGAGAATACACGGTTTGATAAGGTAAACAACCGTCTGCGCGATGCGGAAATCAACATTGTCCGTTATCGCAACGTATATGGTGCGGCATACAGCATCGGCATGGAACTGCCCGTCACATTGGTGTGGACATGCGGCGCGTGGTTTATCTTACAAAGCAGCGGACAATTCACATATGGCGAATTATTCACCTTCATTAACTATATGGGCATGTTGCAAGGACCGCTTGAATTCTTCTCTTCGGTGTTTCAATGGTGGACAAACAGTATGAATGCCGCGCAACGTGTCTTTGAAATTGTTGATGCTGAGCCGGAAATTGTGGAAAGCGAAAACGCTTTACACATCAACGTTGAAGGGCGCGTTACGTTGCGTGACGTCTCCTTTGGTTATGAACCGAACAAACCCGTGCTGGAACACATCAATCTGGATATAAAAGCCGGTGAAATGCTGGGAATTGTGGGACATTCAGGGGCAGGAAAATCCACCTTGGTAAATCTGATTTCCCGTCTGTACGATACCGATGAAGGCGAAGTTATGCTCGACGGTGTGGATGTAAAGGATTTAACCTTTTCATCTTTACGCGGTGCGATCGCCATGGTGAGCCAAGAAACTTACATATTTATGGGGACGGTGGCGGAAAACATTGCCTATGCCAAACCTGATGCCACACGCGAAGAGATTGTTGAAGCGGCGATGGCGGCCAGCGCACACGGCTTTATCTGCCGTTTGCCCGATGGATACGACACCGTGATCGGCACAGGCGGACGCAGCTTATCGGGCGGTGAACGCCAACGTATTTCCATTGCACGCGCCATTTTGTGCGATCCGAAAATCTTGGTGTTGGACGAGGCGACCGCTTCGGTGGATACCGAAACCGAACGGGCGATTCAAGATTCGCTCGACCGCTTGGTGAAAGGGCGCACCACCATTTCCATTGCGCACCGTCTCTCTACCTTGCGCAATGCCGATCGTCTGATCGTGTTAGAAAACGGGAAAGTGACCGAACAGGGCACTCACCGTGAACTGGTGGAAATGAAAGGTACGTACTATAAACTGTTGCAGTTGCAATCCAAAGCACTGGCGATGAGGGGGATAGGAGAATGAGCGAGAACATGTTGCAGGCGACAAACACAGAAAACGATGTGATCGCCAAGGAAAAACAAGCAGTGGAAGATTTGATCGCCATGCGTGCCATTACGGCGGAAAATGCTTTGTTTTCGCGCACAAAAGGTGGCTTTGTTTCGTTACAATACAACGATAAGACCTATCCGCGTGTGGCGATTCACCGTTGTTTTCCGCACTCCGATCCCACCCATTACATTTCGGTGCGCGAGGTGGAAAATGACGGCAAAGAGATCGGTTTGATCGAAGATTTGACCGCACTGCCCAAAGACGTGCAAGAGATGTTGTGTGAACAGATGGAATTGCGCTATTTTTCACCGAAAATCTTGAAGCTCCACGATATCAAGGCAGAATACGGGTACTCGTATTGGGACGTTACGACCGATCGCGGTCGTTGCCGTTTCACCGCACGTATGGGCGGCGGCAGTGTGTATTCCATCGGCAAAGATCGCTATTTGGTGAACGATTTGGACGGTAACCGTTTTGAAATTCCCGATTTGAACGTATTGACCGCTAAAGAAGCCAAAAAAATCGATTTGTTTATCTGACACGAGGGACGTTATGAATTTACTTTACACGCTACCCGAGCGCGAAGCGTCGCTGGTTGCGGCGCATTTGCACACAGAGAAAATCGAATACTGTGTTCCGTATGACCTGACGGCGGAAGGTCACTTTTGCAGCGACGGGTGGATTGTTGTGACACACACGCATCTTTTGTGTTTGCAAAATGGGGAACTTGTCGCAAACGTTGATTTGACCGCACAGGATGAAATCCTTTGCATTTCCAACGTGGACAGCGGCAATTTGGCGGCACGAAGCGATGGGGTGGACACCCTGCTTTGTCGTTTCAGCATGCGCCATATGGTGCGCATTTCCTACGTAGCACGCGGGGCCACGCTGTTTTGCCGTAACGAGCACCGTATTCTGGAAAGCCCCGAAAAGGAACGCTATTGCCAAAAATGCGGTGCGGTATTGCCCGGCACAATCGACTGTCCGCGCTGTAACGGCGGTGGGCGCACCTTCCGCCGCTTGTGGGATCTGTGTCACCGTTACGTATTGCCGCTTTTATTGCTCACATTGTTTATTGCAGCCACTTCGGCGATTGCGCTGGGTCAGCAGTTTGTTCAACGCAATTTTATCGACAACGTGTTGGTACCTGCCAAAGGGCGCTGGCAGGATATTGTCACCTTCTTTGCGTTGATGTTCGGTATGTTGGCGATTGCACTCACTTGCCGCATTTTGCGCACCGTGTTAAGCAACCGTTTGGGCACGCGCATCAGCCGCGATTTACGCCAACGCGTGTTCGAGAAGATCAATCTGTTATCCCTGTCGTTTGTGGATAAACGGCAAGCGGGCGAATTGATGAATCGCGTGGTGGACGACACGGGGCAGGTACGGCAATTCATGGAAGAAGTCTTTGCCGGCATGTTTAACCAACTGTTCACCATGGGCGGTGCCATCGTCATCATGTTCATTATGAACCCGACGTTGGCGCTCATTACCGTGGCATTTTTACCGTTGGCTGCCGTGCTGGTGCGTACCTTCCACAAACGGGAAATGCGCTTGTGGCGGCAACAATGGCGATATAATGACCAAGTAAACAACCGTTTGCAAGACATTATTTCCGGCATTCGCGTGGTGAAATCGTTTGGTCAGGAAGAACGCGAAAGTGCGCGTTTCAAGCGCTATACCGAACGGTACTGCAAATTGCAACAACGCAACGAGCGCTTCTTTGCCACACTGTATCCGTTTGTTACCTTGATTTTGACAACGGGCACTTTCTTCGTGTTTTATTTCGGCGGTTCGGACGTGTTGCGTGGGAACATGACCATCGGTGAACTGACCCAGTTGTCGGCGTATGCGTCAATGCTGTTCGGTCCGCTCGGTTGGCTGACCCGTTTACCGCGTATGTTGATGCGTCTGACCAATTCGCTCGAACGGATTTATGACATTTTGGACGAAGAATCCGACGTAGCGGAACACGAGCATCCGAAAGATATTGACATTCACGGACATATTCGGTTCGAAAACGTAACGTTTGGTTACCGTTCGTATGAACCCGTGTTGGAAAAAATCAATTTTGACGTGCAACCGGGCGAGATGATCGGTCTTGTGGGGGCTTCCGGCTCGGGCAAATCCACGCTGATCAACCTGATCATGCGATTGTACGATGCCGATGACGGACGCATTTGGGTGGACGGTGTTGACCTGCGCGAGTTTTCCAAAGCAGGGTTACACAATCAAATCGGTGTGGTGTTACAGGAGACGTTCCTTTTCACGGGATCGATTTTTGACAATATTCGCTACGCCAAACCCGATGCGACCAAAGAAGAGGTCATCCAAGCAGCCAAAATGGCGAATGCACACGAATTTATTGTTAAATTTCCCGATGGATACGACACGTACGTCGGGGAACACGGATACACGTTATCGGGCGGTGAACGGCAACGCATCGCCATTGCCCGTGCAATTCTGCACCGTCCGCAGTTACTGGTGTTGGATGAAGCCACCAGCAGTTTGGACACCGAAACGGAATTCCAAATTCAAGAGGCACTTGACCGCCTCACCGAAGGGCGCACCACCTTTGCCATTGCTCACCGCTTGTCCACCTTACGCAACGCCGATCGCATTTTTGTGCTGGATAAACACGGCATTGCCGAGATGGGCACACACAACGAGCTGATTCGTCAAAAAGGCGTGTATTACGGTCTGGTTATGGCACAGATGCAAATGCACAAGATCAAAAGCGAGGATTCCGAGTAATACAGCGCCGCACCGCATACCGCGGCGAGCAACAAGCCTCCCAAAACACCGAGTAAACATACATAACGGCAAAAGCGCAAAACAATCACTCCTTTTACCTTGAGTATGTACAAAAAAAGCGCAGTTCACACACGTTGTGTGAACTGCGCTTTTTGGTTAGATGTGACAAGCTTCGATTTCTTCTGCCGTTTGCAGTTTGCCGACAATCGGTTCGGGATCAATGCCCTGACGCTGATAGTAATCGGCGATGGCCGCTTTGATTGCTTGTTCTGCCAGCACCGAGCAGTGGATCTTGTGGGAGGGAAGACCGTCCAGCGCTTCCACCACCGCTTTGTTGGAAAGTTGCAACGCTTCCTCAATGGTTTTTCCCATGATCATCTCGGTGGCAATCGAACTGGTGGCAATGGCGGAACCGCAACCGAACGTTTTAAATTTCACGTCGGCAATGATCCCGTTTTCCACACGGATGTACATCTTCATAATATCGCCGCACTTTGCGTTGCCGATCTCGCCAATACCGTTGGCATCGGCGATCTCACCAACGTTGCGAGGATTGGTGAAGTGATCCATAACTTTTTCGCTGTAAAATGCTGCCATAGCGTATCCTCTCTTTACGTATTCTCCGATTTCATAATCGTTTCCCACAGCGGCGACATCTCACGTAAGCGCGAAACCACCGGAGGTACTTTTTCCAAAATATATGCCACGTCTTCATCGGTTGTGTCTTCCGAAATGGACAAGCGCAACGAACCGTGGGCGATCTCGTGCTTCAACCCAATGGAGAGCAACACGTGGCTCGGATCCAACGAACCCGACGTGCAGGCCGAACCCGACGAAGCACAGATCCCGAACATATCCAACATCAAGAGCAAGCTTTCGCCTTCAATACCTTCAAAACTGACGTTGACATTACCGGGCAGACGTGTCGTACGATCACCGTTTAAACGACTGCGTACACACGAAGAGAGCAGCCCATCGATCAAACGGTCACGTTTGCGGCTGACGTTTGTTATTGTTTCATCCAAGCGATCACAGCAATGTTTCAATGCCGTGGCCATGCCCACAATGCCGGCGGTATTTTCCGTTCCGGCACGACGGCGATTTTCCTGCGCACCGCCATCGATCAAGTTGCCAAACCGCACACCGCGGCGACACAAAAGCGCACCGACACCTTTCGGTCCGTGGAATTTATGAGCAGAAAGCGACAACATATCGATATGCATCTCCGCAAAGTTCACGGGAATGTGTCCCACCGCTTGCACCGCATCGGTGTGGAACAGCACGCCGGCATCGCGGCAAATCTTACCGATCTCTGCAATCGGTTGAATCGTCCCGATTTCATTGTTCGCAAACATCACCGTACAAAGACCCGTTTCGGGACGAATCGCCGCTTTCACATCTTCAACCTTCACGATACCATTATCGTATACCGGCAAAAGCGTTACGGTAAACCCTTGCTTTTCAAGGGCATCCAACGTGTGAAGCACCGCATGATGTTCGAACATGGTGGAAATGATGTGGGTTTTTCCTTTGGCTTTCATAGCGTTGGCCGCCATTTTGATCGCCCAGTTATCCGCCTCGCTGCCGCCCGACGTGAAATACACCTCTGTGGGCAGACAACCGAGACACGTCGCCACCGTTTGACGTGCGGTATCGATCGCTTCACGTGACATTTGTCCGAATGCGTACAGGGAAGAGGGGTTACCGTATTCTTCCGTGAGATACGGCATCATCGCATCCAGGGCCTGCGAGGACAATTTGGTTGTGGCGGCGTTGTCTGCATAAACCATTCGTTGAGTCATGTTTTTTTGTAACCACCTTTCACTCAAAGGGTTCAAACATAATATATACCATTTTGGTAGAGATTGCAATACGTAAAATGTAGAACTTTGGGGTGAATTATGCGCACACTTTGGTCAACCTGTAAATTTTTGCGATTGCGCCACCGCCAAAGCATCACAATGCTCGTTTTCAGGATGTCCTTGATGCCCGTGTACCCATTGATAGGTAAGTGTGTGGATGGCGGTCAAGGCAAGCAATTCTTCCCACAAATCGGGGTTCAAAGCAGGGGACTTGTCCGCTTTGCGCCACCCGTTCTTTTTCCAGGATTCTGCCCATCCTTTTTGCAATCCGTCAATGACATATTTGGAATCGCTGCACAACCGTACACAACAAGGCTCTTTGAGTGCTTTTAAGCCCTCGATCACCGCGGTAAGTTCCATGCGGTTGTTGGTCGTCTGTGCCGCACCGCCGCTCAATTCCTTCTCATGACCGTTGTATCGTAACACCACGCCCCAACCGCCGGGACCCGGATTTCCGGAACAAGCACCGTCTGTAAATAACTCAACTGTTTTCATAGATTTCACCCTTTCCGCAATACGAAAATCATCATAGCATATTTTTTTCGCTACCGCAAGTAATAATACAGGAAAATTTGCCAATAATCTGTGTGACAGAGAGCGGGGAACACTTGACATTTGTGCGAAATTGTTTTATAGTATATAATGATTATATATTGGGTATTTATGCGTTCGCATAGAATCAACACAAGAAATAACCACTGTATTTTACATACATCTTGATTCTCTAAGGAGGCTATATTTTGACAAACGAAACTGCACGAAATGCCAAAACGACAAAACGCAATACGCAGACGAAATCCGCTCCCTCCAAAATGGAAAAAACGGTTCTTCCCGTGAAAATTACGTTTTTAGGCGGTTTGAATGAAATCGGCAAAAACATCACCATGATCGAACACGGCAACGATGCCGTGTTGATCGATTGCGGTATGTCCTTCCCGGATGAAGATATGCCCGGCGTGGACATCGTGTTGGCCGACTACACGTGGGTTGAACGCAACAAAGACCGCATTCGCGGCATTTTGGTGACCCACGGTCACGAAGACCACATCGGCGGTTTGCCGTATCTGTTGAAACTGGTCAACCTGCCGATCTATGCCGCGAAATTGACCTTGGCACTGATTCGTTCCAAACTTAGTGAACACGGACTTGCCAACACCGCCATCCTGCACGAAGTGAAGGCAGGAACCGTGGTGCCGTTGGGTTCGATGTCTGCCGAATTTATCCGTGTCAATCACTCCATCCCCGATGCCATGGCGTTGGCGATCAAAACGTCCGGCGGATACATCGTTCACACGGGCGACTTTAAAATTGACTGTACCCCGATTTCAGGCGAAATGATCGATCTCACCCGTTTGGGCGAACTGGGGAAGAGCGGTGTGTTGGCGTTGATGGCGGATTCCACCAACGCGGAACGTCCCGGCTATACCCCCAGTGAGCGCACCGTTGGCGAAAGTTTTGCCAACCTGTTCCCAAAAGCGGAGGGCAAACGCCTCATCATTGCTACCTTCTCCTCAAATCTTCATCGCATTCAGCAGATCATCGATGCCGCCGAACGCGACGGGCGCAAAGTGGCAATTTCGGGGCGCAGCATGCTGAACTACGTTTCTATTGCGATCGAACTCGGCTACCTGCGTTGTCCGCAGGAGATTATGATTGACATCGACATCATTAACCGCTATCCCAAAGATAAGGTGACCCTCATCACCACCGGCAGTCAGGGCGAACCAATGTCCGCTTTGTCCCGTATGGCATTTTCGGATCACCGCAAGGTGGAAGTCGGCCCCGATGATTACATCATTATTTCCGCAAACCCCATTCCGGGAAACGAAAAGATGGTGGGTCGCGTGGTGGATGAGTTGCTCAAACGCGGATGTGAAGTGGTGTATGATCGTATGTATGACGTACACGTATCCGGTCACGCCTGCCGTGAAGAGTTGAAGATCATTCAGGGGTTGACCAAACCACGCTATTTTATCCCGGTGCACGGCGAGCAAAAGCACTTGCAAAAGCATGCCGAATTGGCGTATGCCATGGGGATGCAACGGCAAGACGTTCTGATTGCCGATTTAGGTATGGTGGTGGAATTGACCCCCGATAAAATGGTGGTGGTCGACACCGTGCCTGCCGGTCGCGTGCTGGTGGACGGTCTTGGTGTAGGCGACGTCGGCAGCATTGTGTTGCGCGATCGCCGTCACTTGGCAGAGGACGGTCTGATTGTAGTGGTCGCCTCCATCGACCGTATGAGCGGTTTGATTCTCTCCGGTCCCGATATCGTTTCGCGCGGATTTGTGTATGTGCGCGAATCGGAGGAACTGATCGAAGAAGCAAAAGATTTGACCTATCGTGTATTGGACGATTGCTGTTTGGAACACGCCGACTGGGCAACCATGAAAACGCGTGTCCGTGATGAATTGTCGCGTATGGTGTTCCAACGCACCAAACGCAGTCCCATGATCCTGCCGATTATTATGGATGTGTAACCATCCTTTAATTCACAAGAAAGGAAGTGACACCGCATGAAAAAACGTCCCATTTTTCGTTTTTCTCCCGTTATTTGGGTTATGTTGTTCACCCTCGTGACCTTCACTGCTGTGTCGTATTTTTTCATCAATAAATATCTGTTCATTGCGGAGATTGTGGCGCTGCTGCTTGTTCTCGGATACGTGGCAGGGCGCCTGCTCCGTCTGCGCCGCGACGTGGCGCGGTATATGAACCGTGTCGTTGCATCCCTGAACCATACCGAACGCGGGGCGGTGGAGAATTTTCCGCTTCCGGCACTTGTGTGCTCGGCAGAAGGAGAGATTCTTTGGTACAACTCGCTGTTTCGCAACTCTGTGCTTGATAACAACGAGGTGTATGGCGAATCGGTGAGCAGCGTTACCGGCGGTATGGCGGTCGGTGAACTGAAAAACGGTATGGAAATCACGTTGGATTCCCATCAATACCGCGTGATGATGCGTAATATCGGTGCACGCGAAAAGGGCCTGCGCATCCTCTACTACATTGATATCACCCATTTGAAAGAGGTTGAGACCGAATACGAACTCAGCCGTCCGGCAGTTATGCTGGTCTACATAGACAATGTAGAAGAAATGGCACAAAATTTGCGTGACAGTGAACGTTCACAGTTGATCGGCAACATCGGCACCCTGTTGGAAGACTGGGTGGCAGGCGGCACGGGTATTTTGAAGAAATACAGCCACGATTGGTTCCAAGTGGTGTTGGAAAAACGCCAGTTGGATGAGATGATTGCCGACAAATT
>JAZONO010000078.1:0-17443 GCA_045654545.1 Acutalibacteraceae bacterium | reverse complement strand
AATATCCCACTTTACGGCGGGTTCGGGTTTAATTGCTCACCCTATCGTAAAAAATATGCAAAAATTTCATGTTTACAGTTGCAAAACTCGGCAGAATATAGTATTATAATAAAAAACCCACTTGTGTAATGCGAAAGAAATGAGGGAAAGGCAATGAGTGTTACGTTACACACTAAATACGCCGACGGATTTATCCGTTCCCACGAGATCGCGGCGTTGCAACCGCAGGTCACCGCGGCGCACGAACTGTTGCACAGCGGCAAGGGTCTCGGCAACGATTTTCTCGGCTGGATGGATCTGCCCGTCAATTACGATAAAGACGAATTTGCACGCATCAAAGCGGCGGCCGCCCGCATTCAGGCGGATACCGACGTGTTCGTGGTCATCGGCATCGGCGGTTCCTATCTTGGGGCCCGTGCGGTGATCGAGTTTTTGAAATCCCCCAACTACAATTTGCTGACCAAAAAGACACCGCAGGTGTTTTTCGCAGGCAACAGCATCAGCGCGGATGCGATGAACGACGTGCTGGCGATGTGTGAAGGCCGCCGTGTGTCGGTCAACGTGATCTCCAAATCCGGCACCACCACCGAACCGGCCATTGCGTTCCGTGTGTTCCGCGACTATTTGGAAAAGACCGTGGGCAAAGAGGAGGCGCGTCGCCGCATTTACGTGACGACCGACCGTGCGCGCGGTACGCTCAAAGAGTTGTCCGATCGCGAAGGGTACGAAACCTTTGTTGTGCCGGATGACGTGGGCGGTCGTTTCTCGGTGCTGACGGCGGTGGGCTTGCTCCCCGTGGCGGTGGCAGGGTGCGACATCGATGCCCTGATGGCCGGTGCCGCCGAAGCGCGTGCAGCGTTTGCCGACCCGAATCTGGACACCAACGAATGTTACCGCTATGCGGCGGCACGCCACGTGATGTTGCGCCGCGGCCGTGCAGTGGAACTGATGGTCAGTTACGAACCGCGCTATGCGCTGATGTCCGAATGGTGGAAGCAACTGTACGGTGAAAGCGAAGGCAAGGACGGCAAGGGGTTGTTCCCGGCATCTGTCATCTTCTCCACCGATCTTCACTCGCTCGGTCAGTTTGTGCAAGACGGCGCGAACATCCTGTTCGAAACGGTGGTGCAGTTCGACAAAGCACCTTCTACCCTCACCATCCGTGAGGAAGAGGAAAACGGCGACGGGCTGAACTTCCTTGCCGGCAAAACGATGGCGGACATCAACCGCAAGGCATTTGAAGGCACGGTGCTGGCGCACGCGGACGGCGATACCCCGAGTTTGGTGTTGCAGATGCCCGATATGCAAGAGAAAACGCTCGGCTATCTCATCTATTTCTTTGAAAAGGCGTGTGCCGTGTCCGGGTATATGTTGGGTGTCAACCCCTTCGATCAACCGGGCGTGGAAGCGTATAAACGCAATATGTTCGCGCTGCTGGGCAAACCCGGCTACGAAAGCGAACGCGAAGCATTGGAAAAACGGCTGGGACGGTAATTCCGTTTTGGCGTTTTGAAATAAAAAAGGAGGACGAATACTATGATTACTCTCATCATCGGCAAGAAGGGCTCCGGTAAGACCAAACGGTTGTTGGATATGTGCGCGGTGGCTACCAAGAGTTCCGACGGCAACGTGGTGTTTTTGGAAAAGGACAATACTTTGACCTACAATTTGGAACATAAGACCCGTCTGGTGGCGTTGGATGAATACGGCATCAACAGCTATGCCTCGCTGTACGGCTTCATCGCCGGTATGTGCGCAGGCAACTACGACATTACCGATATCTTCGTGGATTCCACGTTGAAGGTGACGGGCGGCGACTTGGACGGTCTGGAAGCGTTTGTGGAGTCCCTCTCCCGTTTGAACGTCAAGATGGTGCTGTCCATCTCGGCGGACAAAGAGGAGATTCCTGCCCGCATTGCGGAGTACGCGACTGAGATCTGACGGCAGTGGTGAACAGGGGCGGGCTGTGCCTGCCCCTGTTTTTTGAAGGAGGATAACACAATGGCGTTCTGGTATGAGGGGAATCGCAACCTCAAAAAGAATGAGCGTGAAAAGGACGGCGTGACCTATTATGTGCGCGGTCTGTGTGAAGTGGACGGCGGCCGCTTCGAGCGGTATGCCGTGAAAACCCACTTTGTGGAGCGCGGCGAGGACTACGTGGAGGTCATGCGCCGTTACGTGTCGCCGCTATACAGGGAAGGCGACATCGTCACGATGAGTGAAAAGGTCATTTCCATGTGCCAAAACAACACGGTGGAAATGAAGGATGTGAAGCCGGGATTCTGGGCGCGCTTTTTGTCGAAGTTTGCCACCCACAACAACAACGGCATCGCGATGGACGAGCCTTACAAACTGCAGCTTGCCATCAACCTGAAAGGCTTACCGCTGATTTTGTGGGCGAGTTTTTGCGGCGCGGTGGCGCGTGTGTTCGGCAAACGCGGTGTGTTTTACAAAATTGTGGGACAAGACGTCGCCGGTATCGATGGGTTTTACAGCCATTCGGCATTTGAAACCTATCACACCCTGGCGGTGCTCAATCCGCGTGAACCCGAAAAGGTGTGCCGCGACATCTATGAAGCGCTCGGCATTTCGTGCATGCTGGTGGATGCAAACGACATTGCGGTGGAAGTGCTGGGCACCTCGCCCGACTTGGAGGGACGTTCGCACACCTTCTTGGCGGAACTGATCCGCGATAACCCGGCAGGGCAGGACGACGAGTTGACCCCCTTCGTGCTGATTCGGGACATCGGCGATGCGCCGGCGGAAGAATATGAGCCGCTGGTGGCGATTGAAAAACCGAAGGACTAAAATCTTGCAAAATTGCGAAAAAAACAGTTGACAAACGCCATCTTCGCGGATATAATATCATTTGTGACACTATGAGGTGGACTATGCTTTTGCAACTAAAATCGCTCTTTATGGGCGACACACAGTCGATTCCGATCGACTGTGAATTGGACTTTTCGGACTTGGAGCTGTTCGGTTCTTGCCCTTTGCAGGAACCGGTACGTGTGACAGGAAAGGTGGAAAACCGCACGGGCATCGTGCAGTTGACAGCCGATGTAGCCTATGTGCTCGATACGACCTGTGACCGTTGCATGACCCCACTGCATCGTGAGTCTGTGTTGCGGATAGAGCATATTCTGGTGGCATCCCTGAACCGAGAGGACGCGGACGATCTGATTTTGGTGGACAACCACCAACTTCCGCTTGACGACCTGGTGGAAGCAGATCTGATCCTGAGTTTGCCGATGAAGACCTTGTGCAAAGAGGACTGTCGCGGTCTTTGCTTGACCTGCGGCAAAAACTTGAACGAAGGGCTGTGCGGCTGTCGGGCAGAAACGGTCGATCCTCGTCTCGCGGTGTTGAAGGATTTATTAGACACCTGAACGTAATTTCCATCAAACTAAGGAGGTGCTGAAGATGGCGGTACCCAAGAGAAAACATTCCAAAGCACGTCGTGACAAGCGTCGCAACAACGTATGGAAGATCGAAGCTCCGGCGCTGGTGAAGTGCCCGCAGTGCGGTGAGTACAAGCGTGCACATCGTCTGTGTGCCAACTGCGGCTACTACAATGGCCGGCAGGTAGTGAAAACTGAGGGCTGATGAAAGTGGGGAAGGAGCGATCCTTCCCCTATTTTCATTTTTTGGCACCCCCCTACGATTTTGAATGTTCGGAAGTATAAAAAATGAATCGATGAGCAAGTGCGCCCAAACCACCACCATGTTGCTCTCGTCTGTAGAGGACGGTTACCTTCACTTGCGGTTTTACTGTGACGACATCGAAAAACTCGGTGACGGTCAGATCGAACTTAGCAGCAGCGGCCGTCAGGACGTGGAAGAACACGCCTTCGGTTACCTCAACAGCTTGTTCCACAACGGTTGGAATGAGGTGTATATCCCGATGCACCGGGCAGACAGATCGCCTGAACCGTGGAATCCGAAGGCGATTAACTTTATGCGTATCTACGCCGATTTCGGCGATGGCAAGGTCGCATTTGACGACATCAAATAATCAACCTATACCAAAGCGAAAGGAGGGACAACCGTGGCAGTAACGATCAGCGGTGTGACACCGCGTTCTCCTGCGGCGAAAAAACGCATCGCGGCAGGCGACGTGCTTAAAAGCATCAACGGACACGCGATCGAGGACGTGTTAGACTATCGGTTTTATTTGACCGACGGGCGTTTGACCTTGTGTTTGGATACACCGCGCGGCACACGCACCGTGACCTTGCGCGCAGACAAAACGGGGGACATCGGCTTGCAGTTTGACACCTATTTGATGGACAAGCAACGTGCCTGCAAAAACAACTGCATTTTCTGTTTCATCGATCAACTGCCCCACGGGTTGCGTGACAGTTTGTATTTCAAAGACGACGACAGCCGTTTGTCCTTCCTGTTCGGCAATTACATCACCCTCACCAATTTGAGCGAACGGGACGTGGAGCGCATCATTGAAATGCACATCAGTCCCGTGAACATCTCGGTACACACCACCGATCCGGACTTGCGTTGCCGCATGATGAACAACCGCTTTGCAGGGGATGCGCTTCGTCACTTGTACCGTTTGGCCGAAGCAGGCATTGCCCTAAACTGCCAGTTGGTGCTCTGCCCGGGGTACAACGACGGGGATGCGCTTTCCAAAACGATGGAGGATCTGGCGGCGCTGTTTCCTGCGGTGCAGTCGGTGGCGGCGGTACCGGTGGGACTCACCAAATTCCGCGAGGGGCTGACACCGCTTCGCCCCTTCACCCGTGAAGAGGCGGCAGACGTGATTACGCGGATGGAAGGAATGGCGGATCGCCTGGAAGCGGCGAACGGACATCGTCTGTTCTTCCCTTCGGATGAGTTTTATCTCACGGCAGGGGTGCCCATTCCCGCGGCGGCGAGTTACGGCGATTTTGCCCAGTTGGAAAACGGCGTAGGTATGATGGCGCTGATGAAAGAGGAGTTTGACACCGCATTGGAGGCGGCAGAGGGCGAGGTGTCCTCGCGTCGTCTGGTGGTGGCAACCGGTGTTTCGGCCGCCCCATTTTTGCGTGAATTGGTGGCGCGTGCCAACGAAAAATTCCCCTCCCTTTCGGTGGAGGTGGTGGCGGTGGTCAATCACTTTTTCGGTGAGCGTATCACCGTGGCAGGTTTGCTCACGGGGGGAGACCTTGTTGAGCAGTTGAAAGACGTGAAAAAGGACGAAGTGGCGATCTGCAGCAGTATGTTGCGCCGCGAAGGCGACTTATTTCTGGACGATGCCACCCCTGCCCAGGTGGAAGCGGCGCTGGGTGTGCCGCTTCACGTCACCGACGGCAGCGGTGAGGACTTTGTGCGATTGTTGCTTCGGCAAAAGGAGGAATCCGAATGGCGATAACGGGAGGACGGCCGGTGGTAGCGGTCGTGGGGCGCCCCAACGTGGGTAAGTCCACCTTGTTTAATAAATTGATCGGGCAGCGGCTGGCCATCGTGAAGGACACCCCCGGTGTCACGCGTGACCGTTTGTTTGCCCCGTGCGAATGGGACGGGCGCACCTTTATGCTCGCGGATACGGGCGGCATTGAGCCGCGTGCCGACGACGTGATCCTGTCGCATATGCGCCATCAGGCGCAACTGGCGATCGAGCAGGCGGAAGTCATCATTTTGGTGACCGACGTGACGGCCGGTGTCACGGCAAACGATATGGACGTGGCGGTGATGTTGCAACGCAGCGGCAAACCCGTGGTGCTGTGCGTGAATAAATGCGACCGTGTGGGGGATATGCCGGCGGAGTTTTATGAGTTTTACAATTTGGGTCTCGGTGATCCGATCGCGGTGTCCTCGGTGCACGGTCACGGCACGGGCGACCTTCTGGATGCGGTGATGGAGCATTTGCCCCCTGCCCAGGAAGAGACGGAAGAGGAGGATCTCATCCGCGTGGCGGTCATCGGCCGCCCGAATGCAGGCAAATCCTCGCTGGTCAACGCCATCACGGGGGAGGAACGCAGTATCGTGTCGGATATTGCCGGCACTACCCGTGATGCGATCGACAGCGAAGTGAAAAACGAATACGGACACTACGTGTTTGTGGACACGGCAGGTCTGCGCCGTAAAAGTCGCGTGGAGGATGACGTGGAGCGTTACAGCGTTCTGCGTGCCCAAATGGCGATTGAACGTGCGGACGTGTGCGTGATCATGCTGGACGGCACCGTCGGTTTCACCGAGCAGGACAGCAAGGTGGCCGGTTTGGCGCAGGAGCAGGGAAAAGCCTGCATCATTGCGGTGAACAAATGGGATGCCGTGGAAAAAGACGACAAGACCATGACGGTGATGCGCAAGCAACTGGAAACCGATTTCAGCTTTATGTCCTATGCACCGTTCATCTTCATCTCCGCGAAAACGGGGCAACGTCTGCCGCGGTTGTTTGAACTGATCAATTACGTGCATCAGCAAAACTGCACCCGTATTGCCACGGGTATGCTCAACGATCTGTTGGCACTGGCGACGGCACGTGTGCAACCGCCCACGGATAAGGGCAAGCGGCTCAAGATCTATTACGTGACGCAGGCCGCCACCAAACCGCCCACATTCGTGTTCTTTGTCAACAACGCGGAATTGTTCCATTTCTCCTATCAGCGGTATCTCGAAAACCAAATTCGTGAGACCTTCGGGTTGGAAGGAACACCCATCCGCTTCATCATCCGTGAGCGAGAGGATTGATTGTATGTTTTTGAAGTTGTTACCTTACTGGCCGTATCTGCTGTGCGGTGCGGTCGTGGCATATCTGCTCGGCAGCATTAACACCGCCATTTTGGTGTCCCGTGCGGTGGGGAAGCAGGATATTCGTGAAGTGGGCAGCGGCAACGCCGGTATGACCAACGTGTTGCGCACCTTCGGCAGTCGCCCTGCCGTGTGGACTACGCTGGGCGATGTGGGAAAAAGTATGCTCGCCTGCTGGCTGGGCGGTGTGATCCTTTCGTGGGGATGTGCGTACGTTGCTCCCACGTTGCCTGCCGATCAGGTGCGTATGGCAGGGAAATACGTGGCAGGTCTGTTTTGCACCCTTGGTCACACCTTCCCCGTGTTCTTCGGATTTCGCGGCGGCAAAGGGGTGCTGGTGGGGCTTGGCATGCTGTTTGTGACCGATTGGCGCGTGGCGCTGGCGGTCATTCTGGTGTTTGCTTTGATGGTGGCGATCTGGCGCATGGTGTCGCTCGGCTCATTGTGTGGGGCGGCGACCGCCATCCCTGCCACCTTCCTGTTGCGCCGTTTTGCGGACGGCGATCCGACCGACGTGATCGTGTTCGCCACCGTGCTGGTGAGCATCGTGGTGGTGATCTTGTGGGCGATGCACCACGGCAACATCAAACGTTTGATCCAAGGCAACGAGCGCAAACTCCCGTTCGGTAAGAAGGAGGGGGATGCGCATGGCTAACGTAACGGTGCTGGGGGCCGGCGGTTGGGGCACGGCGCTGGCCGTGATGGCGGAGCGGTGCGGACACGACGTGACTTTGTGGTCGGCATTCCCCGGGGAACTGCAATCTATTCGCCGCGACGGGCAACACAAAAAACTGTTGCCGGGCGTTCTCGTTTCGCCGCATATTGAACTCACCGACGATCTCACCTGCGTGCAGGCGGCCGATCTCACGGTGTTGGCGGTGCCGTCTTTTGCCATTGTGGAAATGGCAGAAAGACTGAAAGCCGTGTTGCCGAAAGGTGCCTTGCTTGTGAACGTGGGCAAAGGCATTGATGCAAAAACCAACCGCCTGTTCAGCGACGTGCTGTGCGAGGCATTGCCCGAAGCGCGCATAGCGGTGCTTTCCGGTCCGTCCCATGCGGAGGAAGTGGCGCGTGACATCCCCACCTCGGTGGTGAGTGCCGCCGCCGATCCCGACACGGCGGAGCAGGTACAGAAGATCTTGATGAACCGCCATTTTCGTATTTACGCCAACACCGATATGGTGGGGGTGGAACTCGGCGGCGCGATGAAAAACGTGATCGCCTTGTCCGCCGGCATTGCGGACGGGTTGAACATGGGGGATAACGCCAAAGCGGCGCTGATGACACGTGGCTTGTCCGAAATCGCGCGGCTCGGTGTGGCGATGGGGGCACGCCCCGAAACCTTTGCCGGTCTGTCGGGCATGGGCGATTTGATCGTTACCTGCGGCAGTATGCATTCCCGTAACCGCCGTGCAGGCATTTTGATCGGGCAGGGCATCACCCCCTCCGAAGCGATTGCGGAAGTCGGCACGGTGGAAGGGTATCTCGCGGTGGCGGCGGCACGCGCGCTGGCACAAAAGTGGGGCGTGGAACTCCCCATTTCGGAACAGTGCTATCGCATTTGCTATGAGAATATGCCGCCGAAGGATGCGTTGGAAGCGTTGATGCAACGTCCGCGTAACTACGAAACCGACCGCAACTGGCTGGGATAATGAACAAGGCACAATGTGTTACTAAAACACATTGTGCCTTGTGATTTTATGAATACGGATGACAAGCCTTCCCCTTGAGGGGAAGGTGCCCCGTAAGGGGCGGATGAGGTGAACGGAGTTTGTTGCGACAGCAGCGAATCTCCTTTCAACTGCGACGTTACACGGACTTCGCCGCGACAGCACTCACCCGTAACTTTTTCGGTTTTGCGAAGCAAAATGTCGCCTGTTTAAGGCGACAAGAAAAATGTTACACGGATATTCGTTGCGACAGCAACAAATATCCCCTCATCAGTCACCTTCGGTGACAGCTTCCCCCCGAGGGGAAGCCTTTTTTGTTGTTCCTGACTACCATGCTATCGGGTGTGGATTTTTTCTGTTTATCGTATTTCTTGGTCGAGTTGTTGAAATTCCTTGGTATTAAAAAACTCCACCAACGTGATACCCAATCCGTCACACAGCTGTTTAATGGTGACTATTCCGGGGTTTTGACTTTTTCCATACAGGATATTTTTCAAAGTGGAAGGGGATATGCCCGATTCGGTGGCCAATTTGTTAATGGTGATGCGCTTTTCGTCACACAAACACAGCAAGCGATTTTTCACAGCAGTATACGTATCCATAGCAACCTCTCAAATTTTTCTTTTAGTATAGCCTTTTTTACTTGACAAAGTAGGCTATATATGACACTATATAGGCTATAAAAAGACTATTATTGATTGTGAGGAGAAAATTGACATGAAAAAATGGATTTCAATACTGACTGTTGTGATATTGTTCGCTTCATTGGTCGCTTGCAAATCAGAAGGTAATGAAGAAACAAATAAGGATACAACAAACACGACCACAAATGTCAGCACTACTACCAAAGAAAGTGCCACGACAACTTCTACCACTGTGACGGAACCGGTTACCACGACTGAATCCGCCACCACAACGAAGTCCATCACTACGACAAAACTCACCACTACAACGAAGCCCACCACTACGACAAAACTCACCACTACAACGAAGCCCACCACTACAACAAAACTCACTACTACAACGAAACCCACCACTACAACGAAACCCACCACTACAACGAAACCCACCACTACAACGACTACCAGTGCACCCAAAGCGGACTCACAAGCGATTCGATTGTTCTTGGATTTTTTGAAATCCGGCATACAGAATAACAGTTATGCAATACAATGTCTCACGGGATACATACGAACTTCAGATCAGAAATATATTACGTACTTTTACCAGTATGCAGAGATTATGGAAGAGGCCACGAGAAGTGCGTATGAAATGAGTACGGAATACACGGATATGTATGCGATGTCGGACGATCTTAAAGAGGCTAGCAGTATTGCGTATAATATTGTGAACGGAAGCTATTCGCCTTTACAATTAGGCGATTTGTTAGAAAAACACAGCACACATATGCAGAATGCGTTTGCCGTGTGCAAGCAACTGGCTGGTGTGTGATTTCGCATAGACAAAGACATAAAATAAAAAACGAAACGGAGAAAACCCCACGGGCTTCTCCGTTTCGTTTTTTTACGTCCTACACCTTTTCGGCAAAATCCACCGCCCCACCTGTGCTACACTATCCTCGAAAGGATGCGAGCGCCGTGGTGCTGTATATGGATATTCTGTTTACCGTCAACTGGGTGATGGATTTTTTGCTGTTACACGCGACGGCACGTCTGCTTCGCCTGCCGCATCGCCGCGGACGCACGGTGTGCGGTGCGGCGGTGGGAGCGCTCACCTGCTGTATCGTGCTGTTGCCGCCCTTGCCGCCGTGGGTAGCGGTGATATATAAAGCCGCTGCAGCATTGCTCACCGTGTGGGTCGCCTTCGGACGGCAATCACTGTGGAAACGGTGTGGGGTGATGTTTTTGCTTTCCTCGGCCACGGCAGGGGTGGCAGTAGCGGTGTGGTGGCTGCTCGCACCGCAAGGGTTGGCGGTGGTCAACGGGGTGGTGTATATGAACATCTCGCCGCTGTTGCTGATCGGATGCACCGCCGCCGCGTATATCTTGCTGTGTTTGTACGGTCGGGTGACAGCGCGGCGCAATGCCGCAGGGCATACCTATCAATTACGCATTCTCCACGGTGGCAAGGTGGTGACCTTGCCGGCAGTGTACGACAGCGGCAATGCGTTACGCGACCCCTTTTCGGGTGCGGCGGTGGCGGTGGCGCCTTACCGTGCATTGTGCGAAATACTACCCCCCACGTGGGACCCGACCTGCACCGTGCCGCCGCCCGGTGCGCGGTTGATTCCCTACACGTCGGTTGGCGGTCGCGGTGTGTTGTCTGCCTTTTGTCCCGAAGGGTTGTGGGTGATATGTGAGGGTACTGTGCGTGAGGTGAGCGGTATGTTTGTAGCAGTGAGCGGCGAAGTAAAGGGGTATGCCTTGATCGGCGCGCCGTTTTTGGCTGAAGAAAAGGAGAGAATAGCGGTATGTTGAAACGTCTGTGGCGGTGGTTTCTGTGCCGTGTCGCGTGTTACGAGATGTATTACATAAACGGAACGGATACCTTGCCGCCTCCGCTTTCGGCCGAGGAGGAACGTGCGGTGTGTGACCGCGTTGCGGCAGGAGAGCAGTCTGCCCGTGAGGAGTTGATCGTGCATAATCTGCGGTTGGTGGTGTATATTGCACGCAAATTTGAAAACTCGGGAGTGGGGATCGAGGACTTGATCTCCATCGGCACGATCGGATTGATCAAAGCGGTGAACACCTTTTGCCCGTCGCGCGGCATCAAACTCGCCACCTATTCCTCCCGTTGTATTGAAAACGAGATTTTAATGCATCTGCGCAAATGTGCCGCCCAGCGCGGGGAGGTATCCATCGATGAGCCGCTGAACGTGGATTGGGACGGCAACGAATTGTTGCTCTCCGACGTGTTGGGCAGTGATCCCGACGAGATCCACCGTGGGGTGGAATGGGAGGCAGAACGGGATCTGTTGTATGCGTGTATCGCACGCTTGTCTGCACGCGAACAAACCATTATGAAACTGCGGTTCGGCATCGGCGGCGCACGGGAACACACCCAAAAAGAGGTGGCAGATCTGCTCGGTATCTCGCAATCGTATATTTCACGCTTGGAAAAAAAGATCATCCGCCGTCTGCGCACAGAAATGGAGACGGCGGATGTGTAAAGAGATACACCCGGGCGAAAGGACGAAACGTGGGCGGTGACGGAAATCTGAACGGTAACAAAAGAACGACCCTTGGTCATTCGGCCAAGGGTCGTTTTGTTACGCGATGGGGTTCATCTCCAACAACTCAATGTCATTCAGCCAATCCCAATAGGGGGTGATGGCGGCGGTAACGGTGGACAGGTTGACCCGTTCACTGCTGAACACCACGGCGTTTTGTCGCTGATAGGAGGGGATCTCCACCGCCCAATCCAATACGGTGTCCAAACAGGTCTTATACAAGGCTTTGCGAGCGGTTTGATCCGTCTCCTGCCGCGCCTGCAAGATGGTTGCGTCCAACGTGTCGTCGGCAATGCCGTAATAGTTGGTGTTGGTGCCGCCCATTCCCACTACGTTCGCGCTGTGGTAGTGACCGTACATATCCGGATTGGGATCGGCCGACCACGCCGCCGACCACATCTCCGCCGTGCCGGCCTCCAGGGCATCCCACATTTGGTCGACATCGGTGGGAGTCACAATATCCAGTGTGATGCCCACGCGCGCTAACGCTGTTTTCACGTTTTCCGCCATCGCCTGATGGGGAAGAACGGTTGCACCGTCGGTGGGCAGAATGAAGGTGTAGGAAAGTTTAGCACCCACGGGAGCGGCGGTAAAGGTCGCGAGAGTTTCATCCCACGTGTAACCGGCTTCTTTCAAAAAATCCACCGCAGCGTTCAAAGCGGCTTCATATTTGACACCTTCGGCCATTTCGGCGGTGTACAGCGCGTTGCCGTTCACGTCGGTCGCATAGGCGAGGGAATAGCCTTCCTCATCCGCGTGCGGTGCTGCCCACGACGTGTTGGAAATGGGATACTGAATGATAGAAGCGCTGTCACCGTAACACGCGCGCACGGAACTTTCGCGGTACACCGCAAACAAGGTGGCAAACGCACGGCGCAGGTTTTTCGATGCGTCGCTTCCCTTATCGTCGCCCACCTTGACACGGTCGGCATTGATGCCGATGTAACCGTAACCGAGGTTATCGGTCGTGAAGGCAGACACAAGAGCGCTGTTCGCCGCCAGCGTGTCCACCACTCCGCTGTTATAGGTGGGGGCGGTCACGTCCAACGTGCCGTCGATCACACCCGAAAGGCGATCGGCTGCGGCAATTTCGCGGAACAACAGGTGGGGCGTTTTGGGACACCCTTTGTAATACTGTTCGTTGGCGTGGAAGGTGATCGCGCCGTTTTCGTATTTTTCAAACACATACGGACCGGCACCCAGCGGCGCATTGGTTTTGGCACGCACATCCGACAGGTTGCCTTTGGTAAAGCCGAAGTGGTGCTGTTCGTAATCGTAGGCATCGTCCGCGCCGTAATAGTGAAGCGGTGCCACCGTGATGTTCAACTGATGAAGCGAGGACTGGTCGTGGGAACTCATGGTGAGCCGCACGCCGTATGCGCCCGTTTTTTCAATGCCGACAATGTGGTCGACCGCACCGCCGGACGCGGTGTCCTTCACCCCTTCCATAGTGATGAACGCGGTTTTCAAATAGTCGCGAATGGGGTGGATAACGGTGCCTGCCCGTTCACGGTCGAGCCCCGTTGTTTCGGAAAAATCGTTGCCGTACGCAGCACGCAACAACCGCCAGAAATCCGCTTTGGTGGGGACGGTGTTCACCATGTCATAGGTGGTCCCGGCATTGTCGGTAAAGGAGACAAACACGTCATTTCCGTTTTCATCCTTTTCGATGGTGGGCTCGCCGTAACTCCAGGAATACATCGCGAGCGCCACATCGTTACCGCCGCACAGCGCGAGATAGTCGCGATGGTTGTCCATGCAGTAATCCACAATAGCACCCACAAAGGCTTCGCCTGCCGCATCCAATACGTCGCCCCAGTAGGCATTGTATTGCTCTTCGGTGAACTTGTTAAACACGGTGGCTTCGGGTCCTGCTTGCCAAATGGCATCGGCGAGGGCGCCGTATTTCTCCGCCACGGCGGCGGTCACACCCGAACGGTATTCCTCCATGCCTAAAATCGGCAGGGCATGGAAGGTGGAACTGCCGTCATACGTCGGGTCAGACAGCACGTACATCGAAAAAATCACGTCGTCTGCCGTGAGGGGTTGTCCGTCGCTGAACTTGACGTCCTCGCGCAAGGCGAAATCGTAGGCGATCGTGCCGTCCTCGTTTTGTGTCACGGTGCAGTCGGCAATGCCGTGATAGGTGTAATCGATGCCGTTGTGTGCCACCGTTTCCCCCGTGACACCCTTTTGCACCACGTTACCGTCACGGTCGGTGCCGAGTAAGGTGACCGAGGTGACACGCACCACGTCGCCGTCGTATTTGGTTTTGGAAAAGAAGGGACTGAATTTGCCCGAAAAGGCATCGTATCCCACCACCAAGGTGTCGCGATGCACCGGGTCGTCCGCCGGGGGGATCTCCTCGGTCGGCAGGGTGGTGACGGTAGGCTCCGGCGGCGTTTCGGGTTTGCCGCCACACGCTGTAAGAGTGCATATCAGCAGACAGAGCGACAGCCAGAGGGCCGCCGGGCGCACGATAGTTTTGTTCATAAAAATCCTCCAAAAATGGTGGTTTGTCAGTTCGGTTTGATAGTTACATTAAAATATAATACCACAAAACACCCCTTCTTGTCGATAGTTTCCGCGGAAAAAGGGAATGTTGCACAAATTTGACAGCAATTTTTTGTGCGATTAGCGAGGCATACCGAAAGGAAAAAGATTCCGTATTTTCTTGCGTTTTTGCATTGAATGACCGCCGCCGCCCGTGCCCATACTGTGAAAGAACACATCAAAAAGGTGGTATGCGGATGCTGGGCAAGGTGGAGATTTGCGGTGTGAACACCGCCACGTTAAAGGTGTTGACCGAAGCGGAAAAAATGCGGCTTTTGCGCGAAATGCGCGAAGGGACAAACCCCAAAGCACGGGACGAGATGGTAGAGGGAAACCTGCGGTTGGTGCTCAGCGTGATTCAGCGGTTTGCCGGGCGCGGCGAAAACCCCGACGATCTGTTTCAGGTGGGGTGCATCGGGCTGATCAAGGCGATCGACAATTTTGACATCACGCAAAACGTGCGGTTTTCCACCTACGGCGTTCCCATGATCATCGGCGAGATACGGCGGTATCTGCGCGACAACAACAGCCTGCGCATCAGCCGCTCGGTGCGCGATTTGGCATATCGCGCCATGCAGACAAAAGAGCAGTTGACGGTGGATACTCAGCGTGAGCCGACGGTGGAGGAGATCGCACGGGTGCTGGACGTGCCGCGCGAAGACGTGGTGATGGCGCTGGAATCGGTGGTGGAGCCGGTGAGTTTGTATGAGCCGGTGTACGCCGACGGCGGCGACACCATTTACGTGATGGATCAAATCGGGGACACCTGCGACGAAAGCGATTGGCTGGAAGAACTCGCGCTGAAAGAGGCGATCCGCTCGCTAGGGGAACGCGAAAAGAAAATACTCGGGTTGCGTTTTTTCAAAGGCATGACACAGGTGGAGGTTTCGGCGGAGATCGGGATCAGCCAAGCACAGGTGAGCCGTTTGGAAAAGGGTGCGTTGCAACGCATCAAAGAGCAGTTGTAATATTCGGCGCGCGGTCTGCATAGGTTAAACCATCGAATACAGATCGGGAGGTGGACGGGCGTGTTTTGCCGCATTACGGAACTGCACAACAAGGAAGTCATCAACGTGTCGGACGGCACCCGTTTGGGATGTGTGGACGACGTGGAAGTGGATACGCACACCGCGCAACTCACCGCCATCGTGTTGCACGGGCGCCCCAAAATGCTGGGGATCATGGGATGCGAGGAGGATACGGTCATTCCGTGGAAAGACATTGAAGTGATCGGGGAAGAAACCATTTTGGTCAATCGTCCCTCGTGTGGGGATGCCAAACCGCACGGAGGGGTGTGCCGCGGTATGTTTGGACGTGTGCGGTGATTTTTGGGGTTGACAAAACGGAATAACTTCGGTATACTGTAACCATAAGGTGACACGAGTAATCCGAATCTGCCTCTAAGCGGCATATTTCGGTGTTTTCCGCCCTTTTTTCTTTGACAGGCGCGAGCCTGTCGGCAGAAAAGAAGAAACGGAAACCCCACGAAATCTGCTCGCTTTGGGGTCGAAGATTTTAAGAAGCACGGATTTCTCGGTAAACCTTGGCGAAAACGGAGCCAATACTTCTGTATTGGCGAGTATTTTAACGCAGGGTGAGCGAAAATCCGCCTTCTTAAAACAGTTTCGAATTGTTCGCATCACCTTAAAGTTTTACATGACTGACGGATTTCGCAGAGCACTGCGGGGAAGTGTAAAACACAGTGTGCCGACCGTCTGGGCGAAATCAGTTTTTTTAGAGCTGGTTTCGCCCTTTTTTGTTGCGAAACCGCGGAAAGGATGTGGCAAGATGACTTGCGAATTTTGGAATGGATTTGCCGCCGGTGTGTGGCAGGACGAGATCAACGTGCGTGACTTTATTCAGACGAACTATCACGCCTATACGGGAGATGCCGATTTCCTTAAAGGGGCAACGGCGCGCACCGCCGCCTTGATGGGCAAAGTGCAAGAACTGTTTGCCGAGGAACGCGCCAAAGGCGGCGTGTTGGACGTGGACGTGAACACGGTGTCCTCGCTGGTCAACTATGCTCCCGGCTATATTGATAAGGATAATGAATTGATCGTGGGTATGCAGACGGATGCCCCTTTGAAGCGCGGAGTGAACCCGTTTGGCGGCATTCGCATGGCGCGCCAGGCGTGCGCTGCTTACGGCTACCGTTTGAGCGATAAGGTGGAGGACGAATTCCGTTTCCGCACCACCCATAACAGCGGTGTGTTCCGCGCCTACACCGACGAAATGCGTGCGGCGCGCAAGTGCCACGTGATCACCGGCTTGCCGGATGCCTACGGGCGCGGTCGCATCATCGGCGATTATCGCCGTGTGGCGCTGTATGGCGTGGACCGCCTGATCGAGGAAAAGCAGAAGGATAAAGCGGCCCTGGCGCACGCCCCCTTCACGCAGGACAATATCCGTTTGTCGGAAGAGATCTTCCAGCAGATCACCTTCTTGGGGTATCTCAAAGAGATGGCATCGATGTACGGCTTTGACATCAGCCGCCCGGCGGCGGATGCCAAGGAAGCGGTGCAATGGACGTATTTTGCCTATCTCGGTGCGATCAAAGAGCAAAACGGTGCGGCGATGTCGCTGGGCCGTGTGAGCACTTTCCTTGATATTTACATTGAGCGCGATATGGCGCTTGGAAAGTTGACCGAAGAGGGCGCGCAGGAACTGATGGATGATTTCGTTATCAAACTGCGCATTGCCCGTCATCTGCGCACCCCCGAATACAACGAACTGTTCGGCGGCGATCCGATGTGGATCACCGAAGCGCTGGGCGGTATGGGCCGAGACGGGCGCACGTTGGTGACCAAAAACACCTATCGTATGCTCAACACGCTGTACACCTTGGGCTCTTCGCCCGAACCGAACCTGACGGTGCTGTGGTCGAATGCCTTGCCCGAAAACTTCAAGCGCTTTTGCGCCAAGGTGTCGGCGGATACCGACTCCATCCAATATGAAAACGACGATCTGATGCGTCCGCTTCACGGGGACGATTACGCGATCGCCTGCTGTGTGTCTGCCATGGAAGTGGGCAAGCAGATGCAGTTCTTCGGTGCGCGGTGCAACCTTGCCAAACTGTTGTTAATCGCGCTCAACGGCGGTTTCGACACCACGAGCGGCATCCACATCGGTCCGCAGATGGCGGTGCTTTCGGGCGACACGCTGGATTTCGAGGCGGTGAAGGAGCGTTACTCCGTCTACATTGCGTGGCTGTGCGAACTTTACGTGAACACCATGAACGTCATTCACTATATGCACGACAAATACGCCTATGAGAAAA
>JAZONO010000077.1:0-13726 GCA_045654545.1 Acutalibacteraceae bacterium | reverse complement strand
GAATGCCTGTTCAAGACCGAAGGCGGCAAGTTCTTCCTCTATGTCAACGGCGGCGAGGAATCGGAACACGCCGGCGAAAACATCACCCGTATGTCGGCGGCGCGTGCGGATGCGTGGCGGGCCGAACGCGGCGTGTAACAGTACCTATCAAAAAACACCCACCATACGGTGGGTGGGGTTAGGGTTAAAAGTAGAGAGGATGTATCGTTGAAGATACATCCTCTCTGTTTGTTTTGTGAATATTGATGCCACTTGGAAAGCGGCTGTGACCCTTGGCCCCCTTGTTAAAGGGGTGCTGGCCGGACATTGCCCGAAACAAGTGCTATAATAAGTGGCTTTGACAATGTCCCCGAGAATGCGCTTTGCGCATTCTCCCAACTTACATCGGCGAGGAGAAAATGACTGGGGTCGCGTTGTCGACCGCCGCCGGTGGCGGACGAACGGAGACAAAAGCGAGTGCCACGGTCGAAATTCGCCCAGCAAAAGCGAGATATGCGAATTTCGGGTACCGCAAACGGACATTCTCTACGGCAAACTGTCACTACGAAAGGAGTACCCCTCAGTCTCGCTTCGCTCGCCAGCTCCCCTGACAAGGGGAGCCAAGACACACTCTCCTAAATCCCTAACCCCAACTCCCATACGGTGGGTGTTTTTTACTTCGCCGTCCAGGTGGAACGTGAAAACAGCACTAAAATGGGGAAGATCTCCAAACGGCCTGCCAGCATATCCACGATCAGCACCAGTTTGGACAGTACGCTGTACGCCTCGAAGTTGCAGGTGGGACCCACCGCTTCCAAACCGGGCCCGATGTTATTAAAGCAGGCAAGCACTGCGGAGAGGTTGGTGGTGACCGAAAAGTTGTCCAACGACACCACAAGAAAACTGATCAGCAAAACGGCGGTGTATGCCACCAGATAGATATTGGTGTTGCGTAACACATCCTCGCTCACCGTTCGACCGCTGACACGCACCGTTTCGATCTTATTCGGGTGCAACATGCGGCGCAGGTTGCGATATAGCCCCTTGATGAGCAATAACACACGTCCGCATTTCAAGCCGCCTCCTGTGCTGCCGGCACACGCACCCGTCACCATGAGCAACATCAAAATCGCCTTGGAAAAGGATGGCCACAAATCAAAATCGGTGGTGGCGAATCCCGTGGTGGTGACAATGGAGGACACCTGAAATGCCGCGTGGCGCACCGTTTCGCCCAAGGACGGGTAAAGGTGGCGAATGTTCAAGGCGATCAACAGAATACTGCCTGCCACCAGTCCGAGATACAACCGCAATTCCTCGTCTTTCACCACCGGGCGCAATCGCCGCAGAATAAGTAAGAAAAAGCAGGTGAAGTTAACGCCGAACAGGAGCATGAACACGGTGGTCACGTTTTGCAGATAAGGGGAATAGGAGGCCATGCTGTCGTTTTTGATGCCGAAACCGCCCGTTCCGGCCGTGCCGAACGCGGTGCACAGCGAATCGAACCACGACATACCGCCGCCAACGAGAAACACAAAATTCAAGGCGGTGAGAAGAATGTACATGCCGTACAGAATAACGGCGGAGTGCCGCATACGGGACACCAGCTTGTCCACCTGCGGACCGGTGGATTCCGCACGCAACAAATGAAGTGCAAAACCGCCGCGCCGTGCATTGGTGGGAATGACCGCCATGACGAACACCAGCACGCCCATGCCGCCCAACCAATGGCTGAAACTGCGCCAATACAGCGCACCGCGTGTCAACCCTTCCACGTTGGAAAGGATGGTAGCCCCCGTGGTGGTGAAGCCCGACACGGTTTCAAACAAGGCGTCGATAAAGTGGGGGATCTCCCCCGAAAGGACAAAGGGCAAACAGCCGAACACACTCATCAGCACCCAACTGACACCCACACAGACCAAGCCTTCGCGCGCATAAAACCCCCGTTCTGCACGGCGGCAAAGCAACAGCAACAGCAGTCCCGTGGCGGCGGTGATGGCAATGGTCAGCCCGAACGCACGCGCGCTCGCGAGCGCGCCGTCCCACAAGCACAAAAAGAGAGAGGGGAGCATAAACACGCCTTCGACCGCCAGAATACTGCCGATCAGGCGTCCCATCATTTTGTAATTCATAGGTCGCCCCCACTTATTCGAAAATGTCGTTCAACTGGTGAATGTCGCGATCTTCCTCACTCACGATCACCACGATGTCACCCTTTTGCAAGGTGGTGTTACCATCGGGAATCTCGGTGGTCGCCCCATGGGAAATGCCTGCCACCAGCACACCGCGGCGCAACTTCAACTCGCGCAGCGGCACACCCGTCTGCCGCGTGGTGTCATCCACCACGAATTCGGCGGCTTCCACCTGCCCGTCGGCGATCATATGTACTGCCAGCGCCGCGCCCGTTTGGTTTTGCATGGCGCGCACGTACCGCACGATGATGTCGGTGCACAGTTCTTTGGGGCTCAAGACCGAACCGAGCGGCAGGGAATTCAACAGTTCGGAGGATTCCAACCGCCCGAGCTTGGTGATGACCTGTCCCACGCCGCGCGAATGGGCGAACAGCGACGTCATCACGTTCAGCTCGTCCAACCCCGTCAGCGACACGAACGCATCGCAATCCGCCAACCCTTCGCTGTCGAGCAGGGGCTGATCGCTCACGTCGCCGTGCAGCACCGACACGGTCGGCAACAGTTCCGCGAGTTCCTCGCACCGCGTGAGATTACGTTCAAACAACTGCACCGCGACACCGCTTTTGGCGAGCCGCTGTGCCAAATAGTAACTCACGTGACCGCCGCCGGCGATCATCACGCGCTTGGCAGGATGGCTGATCAACCCGAGGTTGCGCAGTAAGGTGGACAGGTTTTTGGTGGTGGCGGTGACAAACAGACGGTCGCCTTCTTGCACCACGAAATTACCGCCGGGAATGATGGCTTTGCCGCCGCGCAACACCGAGCAGACCAGTACGCGGCATTTCACCACGTTGCCGAGTGTCATCAACGTCACGTTACACAGCGGACTGTCCTCCTCCACCAGCAGTTCCACGATCTCCAACCGACCGCGTGCAAAGGTATCGCGTTTCAAAAAGCCGGGATATTTCAGCAACCGTTCAATTTCGGTGGCGACTTGCATTTCGGGGTTGATCGCCATGGAAAGACCAAACACACCGCGCATGGCATACGCCTGCTCGCGGTATTCGGGGTTGCGGATACGGGCGATGGTGTGCAGGCGCGGATTCATGGTGTGCGCTGTCATGCAACACAGCAGGTTCACTTCGTCCTCACCGGTGGTGGCGATCAGCAGATCCGCCGTGTCCACCTCCGCTTCGCGCAGGATGGATGCCGAAGCACCGTTGCCGCGCAGGGAACGCACGTCATAGGACTGCACGCCGGCTTCCAGCACCAACGGGTTAATATCGATCAAGGTGAGATCGTGTTTTTCGCGTGACAGATGGCGCGCCAAGGTTGCGCCCACTTTTCCCACGCCGACGATCAAGATTTTCAATGCCATTACCCCTTTGTATCGGAATTAGCAACAGTATAGCACAGTTTGTGCCAAAAAACAAGCGCCCCGTGAAGCGGGGCGTTGTTTTAGTTGGTATAGTTGTCGAAATAGCCTTGGATGAGCACCACGGGGGTACCCTTGTCGCCCGAGCCGGAGGTCAGGTCGCACAGCGAGCCGATCAGGTCGGTCAAGCGGCGCGGCGTGGTGCCTTCGGAGGTCATGTCACCCACGAGGTCGGATTTCTTTTCGCGGATCTTCTGCGAGATTGCATCGCGCAACGCTTCGCCCGACAGGTCGGCGAAATCGTTGTCTGCGAGATATTTCAACTTCAATTCGTTGGGGGTGCCCTCCAACCCGTCGGTATAGGCAGGGGACACGCACGGATCGGCGAGTTCCCAAATCTTACCCACCGGATCTTTGAACGCGCCGTCGCCGTACACCATCACTTCGATGCACTTGCCGGTCGCTTCCAGCAACCGCTTTTGAATATCCAACACCAACCCCTTGCACTCACGGGGGAAGAGTTTCACGGTTTCTTCGGTCGCCTTGTTCGAACCGAGCAGACCAAACTGCTCGTTGCAACCGCTGCCGTTCACGGGCGCGGAGAGAATTTCGTCCAGACCGAACACCTTTTCGGCACCGGCGGCTTTCAAGAGACGCTTGGTGCGCACACGGGTGTGAATATCACACGGGAGCACATTTTTGGTGTAGCGGAGGATCGCGCGCGGATCGTTGGCAAACACGATTTCCGCTTCGGCACCGGCTTCGCGGATCACCTCTTCGTAATACGCGACGTAGTCCACGTTCGTGAAGGGATGGCGGTTTTCGCCAAACAGTTCACGGTAACGGGGCAGATCCAGCACATCGCTGTACGGGTTGACACCGGCGGCATCCAGCTGATCGAAGGACACAAGTTCGTTGCCCACTTCGTCGGACGGATAGCTGAGCATCAGTACCACCTTCTTCACACCCATGGCGATGCCCTTCAAACAAATGGCAAAACGATTACGGGAGAGAATGGGGAAGATCACACCGACGGTGGCATCCGCGCCGAATTTGGCGGAAACGTCATCTGCAATATCCTTCACCGAGACGTAGTTGCCCTGTGCACGCGCCACGATGGATTCGGTCATCGCCACGATGTCACGGTCACGCAGTGCAAAGCCTTCGCTTTCGGCGGCTTCCAACACCGCGGTGGTCACCAACGCGGCCAGATCGTCCCCTTCACGAATGATGGGGCAGCGCACGCCGCGAGATACCGTTCCAATTTTGCGTTCCATACTTTTCCACGTACCTTTCTGTTTAGGGCGAGCAATCAAACCCGAACTCCGTTTTGGAAAGGCGGATTTTCGCTCATCCATTGTTAAAATACTCGCCAATACAGGAGTATTGGCTGCGTTTTTGCCGCGGCTGAACAAAAATCCGCTCTTTCCAAAATCTGCGACCGTAAAGCGAGGAGATTTTGAGGGGTTTTTGTTTCGGTCGGGCGAAGTAATGCTTTCCGCCTTGCGAGAACGAACGGGACAAAAAGCACCGAAATATCCCGTTTTACGGCGGGTTCGGATTTAATTGCTCACCCTCATAGGTCTTTAACAGTAGTATTATACCATTTTTCATTCAAATGTAAATACATCATTCGAAAAAAATTGAAATTCTGGAAGAAAAACAATTTGTATACATCGCCAAAAGATCGCTTGGTCGCTTGACAGTAGGGATTTGTTGGGAGTATAATCGTTATAATATACTTTTTGCGCGAAAGGAAAGCGACAAGGCATGTTTAAAACCATTCTGAAAAGCTTGAGGGAATATAAGCGCCCTTCCATAGCCACGCCGTTGCTGGTCAGCTGTGAAGTGGTGCTGGAATGTATCATTCCCTTTTTGATCGCGGATCTCGTCAACGCGGTGAAGGACGGGGCCGCCATGTCCACTTTGTGGATATACGGCGGCATTCTCACTGCGATGGCGCTGTTGTCCCTCACCTTCGGCACGTGGGCAGGGTTCACCTGCGCCACCGCCTCCTGCGGGTTGGCGCGCAATCTGCGCCACGACCTGTTCCACAGCGTGCAGGGCTTTTCGTTCGAAAACATCGATCGGTTCATGACCTCCTCGCTTGTGACGCGTATGACCACCGACGTGAGCAACGTGCAGCAGGCGTACATGATGATCATTCGTCTGGCCATCCGTTCGCCGCTGATGCTGATCTTCGCGTTCTTTATGGCATTCAAAATGGGCGGTCACATGGCGTGGATCTTCTTGTTTGTCATTCCCATTTTGGGCACGGGTCTGTTTTTGGTGGCGCGCAGTGCCATGCCGCTGTTTCGCCGCGTGTTCAAAAAATACGATAACCTGAATGCCTCCATTCAGGAGAACATCAAAGGTATGCGCGTGGTGAAATCCTTTGTGCGCGAAGAGCACGAGCAGAAGAAGTTCGACGTCACCGCCGAAGAGGTG
This sequence comes from Acutalibacteraceae bacterium, assembly GCA_045654545.1. Classification (GTDB taxonomy): domain Bacteria; phylum Bacillota; class Clostridia; order Oscillospirales; family Acutalibacteraceae; genus SIG588. Next base: position 7,795 of record JAZONO010000077.1, on the reverse strand, counting down.
TGTGCCGATTTCACCAAAGCGGAACGCATCGTGGTGCTGAACAATCCGCTGATGCAGTTTTGTCTGTATGCGGTGATGGTGTTTGTGCTGTCGGTCGGGTCGCACACCGTCATCACCTCCCGTGGGCTGGATCTGGATGTGGGGCAACTCTCCGCATTGCTCACCTACGGGTTTATGATGCTGTCCAGTTTGATGATGCTGTCAATGGTGTTCGTGATGATCACGCTGGCAGGCGAATCCGCGAAACGTATTGCCCAAGTGCTGCAAGAGCAAAGCACCCTTCGAAATCCCGAACACCCCGTGACGGAAGTGGCGGACGGGTCGATCGACTTTGACGGGGTGAGTTTTAAGTATTCCCAAAAAGCCAAACGCCCCGTGCTGGAAAATATTGATTTGCACATTCGCTCGGGCGAAACAGTGGGCATCATCGGCGGCACGGGTTCGTCAAAATCCTCGCTGATCCAACTCATATCCCGTTTGTATGACGTCACCGAAGGCACGGTGAAGGTGGGCGGCGTGGACGTGCGCGACTACGATCTGGACACCCTGCGCAACGCTGTGGCGGTGGTCTTGCAAAAGAACGTGCTGTTTTCGGGCACGGTGAAGGAGAATCTGCGCTGGGGCAACAAGGAGGCGACCGACGAAGAACTGGTGGAAGCCTGCCGCCTTGCCTGCGCCGACGAATTTGTGAGTGCGTTCCCCGACGGATACGATACCTACATCGAACAGGGGGGTACGAATGTGTCGGGCGGTCAGAAGCAACGTCTGTGCATTGCGCGCGCCCTGCTGAAAAAGCCAAAGGTGCTGATCTTGGATGACTCCACCAGCGCGGTGGACACCAAGACAGATGCGCTCATTCGTCGCGCCATGCGCGAATACATCCCCACCACCACCAAGATCATCATTGCGCAACGCACCGCCTCGGTGGAGGATGCCGACCGCATTTTGGTGATGGACGGCGGTTGCATTGCCGCCATGGGCACCCATGCCGAATTGCTCGCCTCCTGCGACATTTACCGTGAGATCTACCGTTCGCAGAACATGGCAGGGAAGGGGGATGCCGAATGAAACCGAAGGCGAAAAAGGGCACGATGCGCCGTTTGTTCAAAGAGATCCTCGCATTTTATCCCGTGCTGATTCCGCTCACCTTGCTGTGCATTCTGTTCAGCGCGGTGGTCAGTTCCGTCCCCTCGCTGTTTATGCAACGGGTGATCGCGCAAATTGAATTGCACGCCACCGACGGCAACTGGGCGGCGGCGAGCGGTCCCATCCTCTCGCTGGTGGCGGTGCTCACGACCTTTTATGTGCTGTCCCTCATCTCCTGCGTGGTGTATAACCAGTTGATGGCAATCATCACCCAAGGCATTCTCAAAAAACTGCGTGAAAAAATGTTTAACCGCATGCAGCGGTTACCCATCAAATATTTCGACACCCACAATCACGGCGACGTGATGAGCACCTACACCAACGACATTGACACGTTGCGCCAACTGGTGTCGCAAAGTATTCCGCAAATGATCATTTCGGGTGTGACGGTGCTCACCGTGTTTTGCATCATGCTGTATTTCTGTGTGTGGCTGACGTTGGTGGTCACGGTCGGGGTGATCTGCATCACCTTCGTGGTGCGCAAGGTGGGCGGCGGCTCGGCGAAATATTTTATCAAACAACAGCGGTCGCTCGGTCGGGTGGAAGGCTTTATTGAAGAGATGATGCACGGGCAAAAGGTCGTGAAGGTGTTTTGCCACGAAACCGAGGCCGAAGCGGATTTTGACCGCTTGAACGATGAATTGTTCTGCGAATCCGAGCGCGCCAACAAATATGCAAACATTTTAGGTCCGGTGCTGAACAACATCGGCAACATTCTGTATGTGATCGTGGCGCTGTCGGGCGGCGCGCTGTTGCTTGCCGGTGTGCCCAACGTGAGTTTGTCGGGCCTGCCGCTGGGCATCAGCGTGGTAGTGCCGTTCCTCAACATGACCAAGCAGTTTGCCGGCAACATCAACCAGGTGTCCCACCAGATCAACGCGGTGGTGATGGGCCTGGCCGGTGCGGATCGCATCTTCACCCTGATGGACGAAGCGCCCGAAACCGACGATGGGTACGTCACCTTGGTGAACGCGCGTGAACAGGACGGCGTGCTCACGGAATGTGCCGAACGCACCGGTGTGTGGGCGTGGAAACATCCGCACGGCGACGGCACCGTCACCTACACCCGTGTGACGGGGGACGTGCGGCTCTACGGGGTGGATTTCTCGTATGACGGCGAAAAAACGGTGTTGCACGACGTGACGTTGTATGCCAAACCGGGGCAGAAGGTGGCGTTTGTGGGCGCCACGGGTGCAGGCAAAACCACCATCACCAACCTGCTCAACCGTTTTTACGACATCGCAGACGGCAAGATCCGTTACGATGGCATCAACATCAACAAGATCAAAAAGGCGGATCTGCGCCGCTCGCTCGGCATCGTGTTGCAGGATACCAACCTGTTCACAGGCACGGTAATGGATAACATCCGTTACGGCAAACTGGATGCCACCGATGAAGAGTGCGTGGCGGCGGCAAAACTGGCAGGCGCGGATGATTTCATCACCCGTTTGCCGGACGGCTATCAAACCGCCCTCACCGAAAACGGCGCCAACCTCTCGCAAGGGCAACGGCAGTTGCTCTCCATCGCCCGTGCGGCGGTGGCGGACCCTCCCGTGATGATTTTGGACGAAGCCACTTCCTCCATCGATACCCGTACCGAAGCGATCGTGCAACGCGGTATGGACGCGTTGATGGAAGGACGCACCGTGTTCGTCATCGCGCACCGTTTGTCCACCGTGAAGAATTCCAACGTCATTTTGGTGCTCGACCATGGCCGTGTGATCGAACGCGGCGACCACGATGATCTGATTTCCCAGAAAGGACAATATTATCGGTTGTACACCGGCGCATTCGAGCTGGAATAATGAAAACACACAAGGCGGCAGGAAACTGCCGCCTTGCTTTTTGTCGAAAACTGTGATATACTCTTCTTGATCGCGGACGAGGAAGCAGGTGAGATTCCTGCACGAGCCCGTCGCCGTGAGGTGCATAGTACGATACGGTCTTACCCACCGCCGCAGGTGGGGACACGCCATTGGGGAAACCGAGAAGGCGACCGTTATCCGCACCGAGTCGAAATACTCGCGCGGTCGACACTCCCGATGAATACGCGTTGCGAGCGCCAGCGTATGGGGGTAGATTATTGCAAGGAGATATGTACAAATGAACAAGACACACAACATCCGTGTGCTGTCGTTTCTCCTTTGTGCGGTGCTGATTGCGGCTATGGCACTTGGCATGATGGGTTGTAACGAACAGCCGAAAACCAACGGTGGGGACACCACCCCCACCACGACCACGGCGACCAACGATGGGGACACCACATCCACCACGACCGCGGTGACCAACGGTAACGAACTTGGTCAAGGGGCGGTAACCTTCACCTTCACGGTGACCGACAAAGACGGCAACTCCACCGAATGTATCATCCATACCGACAAAGCCATGGTGGGAGAAGCGTTGATGGAGCACGGTCTGGTGCAAGGTGAAGAGGGCGCGTACGGGCTGTACGTGAAAACGGTGAACGGCATCACCGCCGATTATAACGTGGACAAGACCTACTGGGCGTTTTACGTGAACGGCGAATACGCCGCAGCCGGGGTGGACAAGACCGCCGTCACCGATGGCGCATCCTACGCGTTTAAAGTTGAAAAATGAAGAAATTGACCATACGGGAGCTCGCGGTGTTCGCCCTGCTGGCGGCGCTGATGTTTGCTTCCAAAAAACTGATGGAATTTTTGCCCAACATCCATCTGGTGGGGGTGCTCATCGTCGCCGCCACGGTGGTGTACCGTGCCCGTGCGCTGTATCCGCTGTACGTCTACGTACTGCTGGACGGCATGGTGGCAGGTTTTGGGACGTGGTGGGTGCCTTACCTCTACGTCTGGACGGCACTGTGGGGGATGACCATGCTGTTGCCGCGCCGCCTGCCCCGTGCGGCAGCACCGTTTGTGTATGCCGCGGTGTGCGGATTGCACGGGTTGCTGTTCGGTGTGCTGTATGCACCGGCGCAAGCGCAGTTTTTCGGGCTCTCCTTTAAAGCGACTCTCACGTGGATCGCGGCAGGCTTGCCGTTTGATCTGATCCACGCCGCGAGCAACTTCCTTGGTGGATTGTTGCTGATCGTCCCGTTGATCACGGTGATGCGGCGTGTCGACAAAACCGCATAACAAAAAACCACCGACCTTAAAGGGGTGGTTTAACCTAACAAAAAAAGAACCGATGCCTTTGCATCGGGTCTTTTTTACTTGCTTATTCTTCGACAGCCTCTTCGCAGTTGCACTCGTCGTCTTCCCAGACACAGCAATCCTCGTCGAATTCGACGTCCTTCTTGCGAGAACGCATCCACAGCGCCACAGCGGCCGCAGCGGTGGCAAGCACGCCCAAAACAACCAACAGTTTCCAAATGATTTTCATAGGAACATCCTCCTTTTTATTTTCTCTGTTGCTTTCAGTATATCCCGATTTGGCGGCAAAGTCAATATTTCTTCCCCAATTTACAAAATTTTTACCTTTCAAATTCTCCCAAAACCTGACAAAAATTGTTAAAACCGTAATTTATTGCTAAAAACCGCCTGTAAATCGTTTCCGTCTTGACTTTACACACAAAAACCGCTATTATATACATTAGGTAAAAAGGCATACGTGGGAGGCACGGGCATGAAGAAAGGGGATCTCATCATACTGTTAGTCGTGTTGTTGACGGCTGTCGGGATGTGGGGCGCCTTCCTTTTCTTTGGTCAGTACGGCGGGCAAGCGGTGCTCACCACTCCCACCGAAACGCTCACCTTGCCGCTGTCACAAGACACGGTGCGCACCGTCACGGGACGTGACGGCATCACCGTCACGGTGGAGGTAAAGGGGGGCGCGGTGCGTTTTTCCCACAGCGATTGCCCCGATAAACTGTGTGTGCACAGCGGCGCGTTGAAGCAAACAGGCGCGGCGGCCGCGTGTGTGCCGGCAGGGGTTACCCTGCGTGTGGTCGGTGAAGGGGAGGTGGATGCGGTTGCGAACTAACTCCCGTGCTTTTCGCACCGCCACGATCGGCGTGTTGTGCGCGCTGGCGGTGGCGCTTTCGTTTTTGGAAAGTCTGTTGCCGCCTCTGCCCGTGCCGGGCGCCAAATGGGGGCTGTCCAATCTTGCCACCATGACGGCATTGCCGTTGTTCGGGTTGCCGGGTGCGCTGGCGGTCACGGTGGTGAAGGCAGGTTTCGCCTTTTTCCGCGGCGGCGCCTCGGGGTGGATGAGCCTCGTCGGCGGTCTTTTCAGCACCCTGTTGATGGCGGCGATGTGGCACTTTTTTTCGCGCAACATCAGTTTCTTCGGCATGGGTGTGGTCGGCGCGGTCGCCCACAACGTGGGGCAACTGGCGGCCGCGATGCTTTTGTTTTCCCCGGCGCTTATCTGGTATGCGCCGTGGCTGTTCTTGACCGGCGCGGTGGCCGGTTGCATCACGGGATTGACCGTGAAGATCCTGTTTCCTTTGTTACAACGACACATCCCATAGAAAGGATATGGTAACGGCATGAATATTCTGGACCTCTTGTTTGGCGAACCGGGTGCGGCGGTACCGCACCGCAAAGACACGCGTTTCTGCGTGACCGCCAATATGCCGGCAGGCAAAACCGTCACGCTGATGATGTCGCAACACATCGGCGCCCCTTGCAAGCCGATTGTGGCGGTGGGGGATGCGGTGGCGGTCGGCCAATGTGTGGCAGACAGCGAAGCCCCGGTGTCCGCACCCATCCACTCGCCCGTATCGGGCAAGGTGAAAGCGATCACCGCCATCCGTCAATCCAACGGACAGATCGGACAGGCGCTGGTGATTGAAAACGATGGCGAAAATCGCATTTCGGAGGAAGTTCAACCCCCCGAAGTGACGGACAAAGACTCCTTCTTGGCGGCGGTGCGCCGTTCGGGCTTGGTCGGTTTGGGCGGCGCGGGATTCCCTGCCCACATCAAACTGAATCCCAAGAACCCCGACAAGGTGGATACGCTGGTCATCAACGCGGCGGAATGTGAACCGTACATCACCGCCGACTACCGCGAATGTATGGAAGCCACCAACGACATTTTGGACGGCATCGCCGCCGTGATGCAATGGTTGGATCTGGCACACGCCGTCATCGGGGTGGAAAGCAACAAGATGGATGCGGTGGCGCTGTTGCGCAAACACATCGCCGCACGCCAAATGAAGCGCGTCAAAGTGAAGGTGTTGCCGGCACGGTATCCGCAGGGCGCGGAAAAAATGCTGGTGCACACCTGCATGGGTCTGCGCGTGCCCGACGGCGGCTTGCCTGCCGACGTGGGTTGCATCGTGTTGAACGTGACCTCGGTGGGTTTCCTTGCGCGGTACTTGCGCACGGGTATGCCGCTGATTGATAAACGTGTCACGGTGGCAGGCACGGGGGTGCAGTTTCCGCAAAACGTGCGTGTCCCCATTGGCACCCCCATATCCGAAGTGTTGGATTTCTGCGGCGGTATGCAGGAGAAAACCACCCGTTTGCTGATGGGCGGCCCCATGATGGGCATTGCGATTCCCGACCCGTCCTTGCCGGTGCTGAAACAAAACAACGCATTCTTGGCGCTCACCGAAGAGGAGTTGCGTGCGCATCCGCAATCGCCGTGTTTGCGTTGCGGTCGCTGTGTGGCGGCGTGCCCGATGAAACTCGTGCCCACCTCCATGGCGGATGCCTACATCCGCGGCGATCTGGAGGAACTCAAAAAGCGCCACATTATGTCGTGTATGGAATGCGGTACGTGTGCCTACACCTGCCCGGCATTCCGTCCGTTGGTACAAAACTTCCGAATGGCAAAAGCCGCCATTCGTGAGAAAAAGTAAGGAGGTGACCGCACAATGGCTCAACTGATGTTGTCTGCATCCCCCCACCTGCACGGGAGGGACAGCACGCGCACCATTATGCGTGACGTGGTGTTTGCGCTGATGCCGTCGCTCGTGGCGGCCACCATTCTGTTCGGTTGGCGCGCGCTGGCGGTCACCGCCGTGTGTGTGGCATCCTGCGTGGCATCGGAATATTTGTCGCGCGTGGTGATGAAACGTCCGCAAACGGTGGGCGATCTGTCCGCCATCGTGACGGGCATTCTGCTGGCGTTCAACCTGCCGGTGGATATTCCGCTGTGGCAAGCCGCCTTTGGTGGTGTGGTCGCTATCGTGGTGGTCAAGCAGATGTTCGGGGGTATCGGCTGTAACTTCGTGAACCCTGCTTTGATGGGGCGCATCGTGTTGCTCGGCAGTTTTGCCGGCACCATGAGCGAATATCACTATCCGCTGAATATGTCCCCCGATGCGATCACGAGTGCCACGCCGCTCGCATCCCTCGCCGCAGGAGAAGAACTGAACTATTCGGTGATGGATCTGTTTTTGGGCAACCGTCCCGGCTCGCTCGGTGAAACCTGCATTCTGGCGTTGCTCATCGGTTTTGCGTATTTGCTGTATCGCCGCGTGATCACCCCCGTGATCCCGGTGGTGTACATCGGCTCGGTGTTCCTGCTCACCTGGGCGTTCAAAGGGGATGTCACCCAAGCGTATTATTACACCATGTCGGGTGGTTTGTTCCTCGGTGCGATCTTTATGGCGACCGACTACACCACCACCCCCGTCACCCGTGGCGGTCAGGTGCTGTTCGCGCTCGGTTGCGGTCTGCTCACGGTGGTCATCCGCTTGTTCGGTTCGTTGCCCGAAGGGGTG
>JAZONO010000076.1:0-79490 GCA_045654545.1 Acutalibacteraceae bacterium | reverse complement strand
ACTCCTTGGCTCACAGAACGACATGGCTACGATCCGACTTGGGCATCGGCCGCTTTGCCATCCTCTTCCACGAGGTGCACGCCGATGAAGCTTGCGTAGTTGAAACAGTTATACACCAACTGATTTTCCACGTGACCGAGCTGCAGAACGATGGAGTTATTGTTGAACTGTGCCTGCATCGGCTGGTAGAACCTGGAAGCTATTTCCTCCGAGGAGGGCTCGCCGCCAAAGCCGGACCATGTGTCAAGAAACGTTCGGAAAATGGAGTTATAGTTGAACTGGTAGTTGCGCACGTAGCCATTTTCTGCGCCGGCACCGATGATGATACCGCGATTGAAGAAGTGACCTGCCAAGTAATCAATGTAGTGGTTATCGCACTTGTAGGTTTTGAAATCAATGCCGTTCCAACCGTTACGGATGGACACGTTCACGATGTAGATGTCGCTGCCCGTACCGCGGATGGTATAGGGATACGGAATGAAATCAAATTCATACCAATCCTCCTTCACACCGTTAACGGTGACCGATTTATCGAAACGATAGGTGGAGTTCTGTTCGGGATAGTTGAAGATGATACCGCGAATACCGCTTCCCTCTTCCATCGTGATGGTGGCGGTGGAGGTGTATTCGTTTTTGTCGTCTTCGATCGGCGTGTACACGTACAGCATCGTGTTGAGCGCCTTCGGAATAGAAGCAAAATCCGCCGAGCCGCGCAGTTCCACACCCGTCGGGATGGTGAGCGTGCCTTCAATGCGATACTTACCGGGACGCAGGAACAGCGTGCCGCCACCACTTTGACCGAGTTTGGTCAAATAGCTTTGGATCTTTTCGGTCACGTCGGTCTCGCCGGTGACGTCGATATCGTAAGGCTGTTCATATTCGGTCGTTGCCGGCTGTTTCACAAGCGCCTTCGCCTCTTCACGGGTCATCGCCGTGTAGGGCTTCAGTTCCATCGGTTCATCCACCAAACTCATGGTGCAAGAACCGGGGTTGGAAACGCGGATCGGCTTGCCGTTGGCATCCACATTGCCGATAATGACCCCCGCCACTGTGCCGTAATCCAACGTAATGTGCGGCGAAGAGGTGCGGATCTCGTTGTTGATGAAGATGTTGCTGCCATTTTTAGTATACACACGACCTTTGCGGATGGTGGATGCCATCACGCTCAGTTTGGTGTAGGCACTTTCCTGATACACCGCATACTGCGTTGCCTGGATGTCTGCGTTGTAGTACTGCACCACACCGTCGTAAGTGCCTGTCGTGTAAATACCGTACTCGCAGTTCTTCATGGTGATATCCAACAGCGATTCACCTGTGCTGGCAGCACCGCTGGAGAAATGTCCGTACATACAATCAACAAAGTTCAAACCGACACACTGGCCGTTCGGGAAGTTGTCGGAATTGCCCTTGGTTTTATCGAACAACAGACCAATGTTATATCCCTTAATATCGGAGTAAGTAACGTACGACCAGTCGATACGGCGCAGGGTAATGCCGGTCGCGTTGTAGTAGAGCTGCTCTTTCAGCAGGTTATACTCCTCATCGGTCACAGGGGCACCCTGCAGACCGGAATCCGCCCAATAGTTGGGGGCGAAGTGCAACTCTTCGATACGGGCAATATCAATGACACTATCAAAGTCCAGACCAACGCTCAAGGGCGTGCCGTAGATGTTCCACGCATTCGGGCAGTTGGCACTTACTTTGTTTTGAATGCCAAAGTAGGAGTTGACCAACGTCACGTTCTGTACATAGGTGTGGTCAGAGGTCTCGATCGTGGGTGGATATATAGCCGCCTTCACCGTCTGCTCGGGATACCAGAACGCCACGTTGTTGATCTTGGTGTGCTGTTGCATCTTAATGAACGCATTACCGTTGATCTCCCCACTGCCGTGATACACCTTCAAAATGGTGCCGCGGATCTGGGGGTTGATGTCGGGGCTCACCCATTCACCGACAATAGTCGTGCCGGGAGGCATGATGATATTGCTGCGGAATTCCCATTCACCGGCCGGGATGAACAGCGCACCGCCGCCGGCTGCACTCAAGCCTTCAAGCAAGGAGTTGACGACCATCGCGTAGTCTTCTTCACCCTTCGTGTTCTTCACCGTTACATCGGGGTGGGAGTGGATATATTCCTTCAAGTTGTAACCGGCATACACCGAAACGCTCTGGTCGTAAGCGGCACCGACCGTCATCTTTTTGAAGACGGGAGGATCTGCCTGGAACGTACCGTCGCCCAAGGGGAGTTCTTCACGATCTTCCTCGGGCACAGATAAGTCAACCAAACGCCAGTTGATGAGCTTTATCGTGCCGCTTTCGCCGGCATAACTCTCATCGCCACCCGTTAGGTAGAGACGGATGAAGTTCATTGCCGCTTCGTTAAACGTGCCGACAGAAGCACTAAATTCGGTCAGCGGCACGATCACACGCACCCATTCATTCTCTTTGAACTGAATCTTGCGGGGGCTCGTAGCTATTTCTTCTTTATCGAAGTAGCCGCCGGAGGTAATCTCCAACTGACCGCCAAATTTACCTTCCACAAAGAATTTCACGAAATTCTCTGTGCCCGTAACGTAGGTATCCAGCATAATAGCCGCGTCCTCATAGCGATGCGTGCTATTACCGGACAGATCAATAGGGTCGATCTTGCTGGATACGTAGTGAAACGGGACGCCCGGGGCACCTTTCTCCAATTCGGGCGAGAAATTGACGTAATGTGGCAAGTCTCGAATAACGAAACTCTTTCCTTCGGCCGCTGCAACGTGCACGCCCGCAATGCTCATGAACGGCACCAACAAGCAAACACACAACAGCAGAGCTAACATGCGCTTTGTCATTTCCTAATTCCTTCCTTTACAAAATAAGTCATAAATAGTATACAACATTACTGCCACTTTGTCAATCAAAAAACAGTCCATATTTATTTTTTACCCACTGCTTTTGCGCCGTACAACATTATGTCCCCATGGCGATCTGCAGATATTTACAATACGCATTATACCGCACGGTTTCTCGTAAAAAAAGGATAAACAGCACCGCGCCGTTTACCCTTTTCTCGCATTTATTGACATCCCTTGCATCCGCGGAAGAAAAAATCCGGGATGCTCACTTCCATCCCTTCATCACAAGGGGTGAATTCCAAACGTTTGAGCAGTGGAAACAACTCTTCATTCACGCAAACCGCACGCTCAATCTCACGGATACGCCCGGCATTCAGCACCGCACGCACCATACCTTCCATCAGCAAGGCATCGGGTGCTTCCACCGTCAACAACCGCACGCAACCGTCAAAGGTTGCTGTCGCTTTGCCGCAAGCGGTATCGCCGTCCCACAAGATGTATTCGCCCTCTTTGTTATCGGCGGGTAGAATACGGATCATTCGGTACCACTCCTTTTTTGATGTATTCGGCCGCCACTTTCTGCGTCACACCCGTTGCCATCACCAATGCGCGCACTTCTTTCGGGGTAAGATACCGCCATTTGCCGACCGGCAACATCCCCAGTTTCACCGTGCCGATGGCAATGCGGCGCAAACGGATCACCTGCAACTGCATTTCCTCACACATGCGGCGAATTTGGCGGTTGCGCCCTTCGTACAGCACGATCTCCAACACCGTGCGTTCGGGCGATTCCAACACCACGTCCGCATCGGCCGGAATGGTGCGACGACCGTCCAGCATCATCCCTTCACGAAATGCCTGCAACGCTTCGTCCGTCGCCTTGCCGCGCACCGTCACACGGTACCGCTTGGGCACGTGGGTGGAGGGGTGCATGATCGCGTTGGCAAAATCGCCGTCGTTGGTGAGCAACAGCATACCTTCGGAATCGCGGTCCAAGCGACCGACAGGATACACGCGCACGCCGGCATTTTCCACCAACTCCGCCACACATTTGCGCCCCAACTCATCACTCATTGTGGTTACAAAACCACGGGGTTTGTTGAGCAAAATATAGGTGGCTTCTTCGGCGGCCGCCAAACGTTTGCCGCCCACCAAAATAATATCGTGGCGCGGATCGGCTTTGTCCCCCAATGAGGCAACGTGACCGTTCACCTTCACTTTACCGCGCGCAATCAGCTCTTCCGCTTTGCGGCGCGACGCCACACCGCGCTCTGCCAAAATTTTTTGCAAACGCTCTTCCGCCATGTTAACTCCTCATTCATTGAAAAAGTCCTGCCCACAAAAGGCATGTATATAACCAAAACCGCTCGTTTGTTCCGCGAAGCGGTCGTGCATGAATATTCTTGCCCACCGTAATCGGACATTGCAACAAAACCGCTCCGTTACAGCGGTATTCCACACATCCGACAACCTCCCCCTCTTTCACGGGGGCAAACAAGAACTGCGGCAAACGCACTGTCGCTGTCACGGTTTCCTTATTCTGTGTCGGCACAACACGATCGTCGGGCGGATCAAACTGTAAAGTCACTTCCCTTTCCACTCCGCCAACCAACGGTAACGTGGGAAGTTCTGCCGCGGGATAGGAAACGGCTTTGCGCTGTGAGAATCCGTATTCAAACAACGCCGCATGGTCGTCCCAATCATCGGGCGCATGCAAGGTAACTGCCACCAATGTCACGCCGTCGCGCACGGCCGCCGAAACCAAACAGCGTCCTGCTTTTTTGGTGAATCCCGTTTTTAGGCCGACGGCATCGGGGCACAGCGACAACAAGCGGTTGTGATTGGTCACCGTCACGCGGCGATCGCTAACCTTCACGACGGCCGACTTTGCCTTGCACATAGCCGCCAAGGTCGGCTCTTGCAACACCGCCGCGCCCAGCAACGCCATATCCCGTGCGGTGCTCATGTGTCCTTCGGCATCCAAGCCCGAGGGGGTCACAAAGGATGTGTTTTGCATCCCCAGTTCTTCTGCTTTTTCGTTCATCCGCGCGGCAAACGCTTCATACGACGGTGCGCAGGTCAATGCCACCGCATTGGCGGCATCGTTCCCCGAACAAAGCAACATCGCGCACACCGCATCGTGAAGAGACAAGGTATCCCCCACACGCAAGCCGAGTGACGACCCTTCTGCCATCATGTCGGACGAAAAGCATATCGTTTGCTCCCACTCACCGTATTCAGCCGCCAGCAATGCCGTCATCAACTTGGTGGTACTGGCCATCGGGCGTTTTTCGTCCGCCTGTTTTTCGAACAGCACCTCGTTATTCGAAACCTCCAACAAGATAGCGGAACTTGCAGACACCGTAATGTTTTCCGCCTTTACAGAAAAACATGGGAATAACACCGCCAAAAGCGCCAACGAACAGACAATCGCCGTGTATTTCATCCGCTCCCACCCCTTCGTTTACAACGTATGTATAAAGAGGTTGGGGTATGCGGTATTATTTCGCCTTCTTATTCGCCTTTTCTTCGCGACGGCGCGCCATATCGGTGGTGATCTGATCGATCGCACCGGGCAGTTTGCTCACGAGCGAATCCACCGCCGTGGGTTGCGTCACCAACGGCAGGACGTTCACCTTGCCGCTTTGCACGGTGATAAACGCAATGGGGGTCACGGTAATGCCGGCACCCGAACCGCCGCCAAACAACTCTTTGTTGCTCTTGGTGGGCAGGTCAGAACCGCCGCCTGCAAACCCATAGGTCACCTTGGAAACGGGAATCAACGTCAGATCGCCCACCGTTACGGGGGTACCGATCACGGTATCCACATCCACCATTTCCTTGATCTTATCCATAGTAACGCCGAGCAACTCACTGACTTTCTTTTCCATCTTTACCATCCTTACCTTTTTTATTTGAAAACCGCATAAACATACAAAGTGCCGAAAGGGCGGTGCGCAGGCCCCAACCCAGTAACGCCAACGGATAGGCGTGCAGTCGCACATCCACCGTCACCGTATCCTTTTCCGCCAAGAAGTTGGGGTGAACATCCCAATCTAAGCGGCGAATACGCAAATGCGAAAGCAACAAGGTGCGTAAAGAATACAGCGGTCCCGAGAGTTTCCCGTATTTCAATGCAATATCCGCCGCTTCCCCACCACCGCATTCCATGCCGACAACACAATGCCCGAAATGCAAGCAGCGAAACAGGCGGCGCATGGTACCGCTCGCAAGGTGTGTCACCTCTTTCACCAGTTCCACGACCCCGAAGATCCCCTCTTCTTTCAGTTGAGCGATCACCTGTTTTACGGGATTTTCCTTCTCTTCCTTTTGGCGTTTTGCCTTCTTCTTGTCGCTTTTTTGCGTTTTCTCTTTCGGCTTGTGCGCTTCCTTCTCATCGGCAGAGGAATAGGTATACACGGGAATCCCTGCATAGCGTATCACCAGCCGCCCCTCGCCGTGAAAGCGAAAACGGACACCGATCGGCAACATAAGCAACAGCAACAGTCCAAGCAGAATGTACAAAGCGATCACGTCAAGTTCGCCGCCTGCTCTTCATTTTCGCGGATCATCTCATCCAGCGTCGGTTCTTCGACCTCTACTTGGTCACTGCCTTCCTTTTGCGGAAGCGGCGGCAACTCCTCCAGTTTGGAAACGCCGAAACAACGCAGGAAATGCACCGTCGTGCCATAGAGCAACGGACGACCGGGCAGTTCCAGACGTCCTTTTTCTTCCACCAGACCTTTTTGTTGCAAGCCCTGCAACACCGCACTGCAATCCACACCGCGCACCTGCTCGATCACTGCTTTGGTGACCGGCTGGTTATACGCCACGATTGCCAGCACTTCCATGGCAGCCTGCGACAACGGCGTGTTGCGGCGAATCTCCATCGCACGGCGTATGTAGGGAGCAAAATCCCGTTTGGAGCACATCTGATAACTGTCGTCCAGTCGCAGGATTGTCAGTCCGCCTTCACGCGTGCGGTAATCCTGTGCCAGATCTTCCGCCAAGCGTTCGGCATCCTCCACATCCACTTCCAGCGCCGCCGCCAACCGTTCCAACGAAACCGGCTCGCCGCTGGCAAACAACACCGCTTCCAGTGCCGCTTGATATCGTTTGATTTCCATATCACTTATCCCTCAGTCACAATAGATTCTTCGCCCGTCACGGTGAGCGGAATATCGTCATCCCCCGTGACACTGCCGACGTGCACCGTCTGTTCTTCCCCTTCGCCATCCACACGAATACGGTTCGCTTTGATCAGTTCCAGCACCGCCAAGAAGGTGGCCACCAGATCCGAACGGCTTTTGGCACCGTCATACAACGAACGGTAGGACAAAGCGGTGCGATCACGCAAGCGGCGCAGAACGTACACGATTTTGGACGAAACCGACACAATCTTGCGCGAAATCACTCCGCTGAATGCCTGCACGGGAGGAGGTTGATGCCGCTTGCCGCGCCCTGCTGCCGCATAATATGCCTCCAAGATCTCCTGTGGCAGGTGAGTACGACGGTACATCGGATCGGGTTCCGGCTCGTCCGGCTCACGCACAAACAAGTCGCCGCCCACCGCCTGTGTCGCCAAACGGCGTGCCGCTTCTTGGCACAGTTGATATTCAATCAACTCACCCGTCAACTGTGCACGCATCTCCTCCGCTTCTTCATCGTGCTTCGGAAGCAACATATACGACTTCATCTGCACCAAGCGTGCCGCCATTTCCAAAAACTCCGAAGCCACTTCCATGTCTGCTTCCTGCATTTCGCGGATGGCATCCATATATTGTTCCAACACTTCGGCAATGGGGATGTCGTAAATATTCAATTTATTCTTTTGCAACAAGTGCAACAGCAGGTCAAGCGGACCTTCAAATCCGCCCACCTTGTAGGATATGACATCCATCCGACAAACTCCTTAAAACAAACTCGGTAACCGAAACACCAAACACATAGCATTGCCCACCACACTCTGCAAAAACGAGAGCGGCACGCTCAATGCGCCCGTCACCACCAACAGCAATACAGCCAAGCGCACGTATTGGTGGTACTGATCCATCCAATACGTCCAGCGCGGCGGAAACAGTGCCCCAAAAATACGCGATCCGTCCAGCGGCGGCAACGGTAACAAGTTGAACACCGCAAGCGCAATATTCACCCGTGCAAACACGCCGATCAAAATCAAATAGGCATACAGCACCGCTTCATCGGTGTAGTAGATACTGCCGCCCATAGCGTACAGCCCTTCACCGCTGACCGTGAGGATCACACGGAAAATGCCCACGCTGACAAATGCCATTAACAAGTTGGACAGCGGTCCTGAAAGCGCCGTCAGCGCCATATCCCGTCGGCGGTTGCGGAAATTATAGGGATTCACCGGCACGGGTTTGGCATACCCGATACCGAACAGTAGGATCATGAGCGATCCGAGCGGATCGATATGCGCCAGCGGATTCAACGTGAGACGACCGCTCCAACGCGGCGTGTTATCGCCCAGTTTCACCGCCGCCCACGCATGCGCCGCTTCGTGCAGCGGCATCATCACGCCGAGCAGGATGAGATAACCGAGCAGTAAAAACAGCAGTTCAGTAAACGAGCCGACGTTACCGCCCAAGACAGACCACAGCATTCCGGTTTCTCCTTTTGATATATTCTATTATAGTATAAAGGATTATGCCGCAAATTACAAGGTTCAAACGCCAGAAAATACACAGAATTTGCACTTTTTTTACAACTTTTCGAAAAACATTGAAAAAGGCGAAAAAAACACTTGCATTTCTGCGCAAAATCTGTTATGATACCTCTGTTGCAATTTATTTGCTGGTTTCAAAGGAGGTGCAGAAGCAATGGCTAAGTGTGATTTCTGCGGTAAAGCGATCGTGTTCGGTAACAACGTCTCCCACTCTCACAGACGTTCCAACCGTACCTGGAAGCCCAATGTGAAGCGTGTTAAAGCAATCGTCGCCGGCTCCCCCAAACGGGTGAATGCCTGCACGCGTTGCCTGCGTTCCGGTAAGGTTACCCGCGCGGTGTAATCGGGTGTCTCGCATACAAAAGTAACCCACTCTCTCACGAGAGTGGGTTTTGTATTTTCGGTGTGTAACAGTAAATGAAAAGCGGTGTGATCGAAACCAATCACACCGCTTTGTTTGTTGATTATTCAGCGAAGCCGGACTCCACCAACGCCACCAATGCGTTCACCGCATTCTGCTCATCCGCACCGTCCGCAATGATACGGATGGGGGTGCCGCCGATGATGCCGAGCGACAGAACGCCAAGCAAGCTCTTGGCATTCACGCGGCGCTCTTCCTTTTCCACCCAGATGGACGACTTAAATTCATTCGCCTTCTGAATAAAGAACGTGGCAGGACGTGCATGCAAACCGACCTGATTTTGGACCACAACATCTTTCACAAACATGAAAAAAGTCTCCTCCCGTTTCAAGACGGTGTTACCCGCCTGAGCACAAAGTTTCTAAATGTAGTATGTTGCTTTATATTATACCACAAATAATTGATTCGTCAATCGCGTTTGCCAATTTTCGTCGCCAAAAACGGAATTTTTGGTTCTCTGCCCTATTTTGACCAAAAATGCAAACTCGGATTTGTGAAAACTACCATATCTCTTTGGAAAGAAAAACGTGTTATTCCGTCTCTTTCCCGTCGCGTTCCCGTTCCCACTCGGCCACCATCGCGCGTTCTTTTTCGGTGAGTTCGGCCGCTTTTAACATATCGGGACGGTGCTCAAACGTGCGGCGAATTGCTTGCTCGCGCCGCCATTTGCGGATATTTTCGTGGTGACCGCTGAGCAAGATCTCGGGTACTTCACGCTCTTCCCACACGGCAGGGCGGGTGTACTGCGGATATTCCAGCAATCCCGAATAGTGGCTTTCATCGGTGAAACACTCCTCATCCGACAATACGCCGGGGGTTAACCGCGCCACACAATCCGCCAGCACCAAACCGGGCAATTCGCCGCCCGTTAACACATAGTCGCCAATGGAGATCTGTTCATCCACCAACGCATCCAGCACACGTTCATCCACACCCTCATAATGCCCACAAAGGATGCACAAATGCGGCAGCTGCGCCAGTTCTTTGGCGCGTTGCTGTGTGAGCACCGCCCCTTGCGGCGACATATACACAAGATGCGGACGCGTCCCCGTTTGTTCGCACACCGCGCGGAAGCAATCGGCAATGGGTTGCGGAAACAGCACCATACCCATACCGCCACCATAGGGATAGTCGTCCACCTGTTTTTGTTTGTTCAGCGTGTAGTCCCGAATTTGGTGGCAATGCACCTCCAGCGCCCCCTTGGCACGGGCACGACCGATGATGCTTTCGCTCATTACCGCTTCACACATTTCGGGAAACAAGGTCAAAAAGTCGATCCTCATAGGTCAAACAATCCCTCCAAAGGACGAATGCGCACCTCTTCGCCGTCAACATCCACCTCGATCACGACCGACGGGATAACGGGAATCAGCACCTCGCGTCCGTTGCAATCCATGTGATAGACGTCGTTCGCACCGGTGGCGCTCACATCGGTCAACCTGCCGTAGGTCTCCCCCGTGTCCACATCCGTCACGCGGCAACCGATCAGATCGCAAATAAAATACTGTCCTTTGGGCAGTTTCACGTCGCGGCGATCCAAATACAGTATATGCCCACGATGAGCCGCCGCATCCTGCACGGTATCGATCCCTTCCGCTTTCACGAGCGCCAACGTCTTGTGCGGACGTGATTTGACACGCACCGCTTGCTTGCCTTCGGCATCCCAGTATAACGTGCGCAACTTGGAAAGCATTTCGGGACTGTCGCACCACGGTTGCACACGCATTTCACCGCGCACGCCGTGGGTGCTCACCACTTCCCCCGCCTCCAAATATCTCTTTTTCGGCACGAACATTCTCCTTCCTGTGAAAAAAGCGGGCTTTCGCCCGCTTTTTATCAATCGATTTCCACCGACACTTTGACATCCTGACGGGTGGCCGCGGCACGCATCACCGTGCGCATCGCTTTCGCAATGCGCCCTTGTTTACCGATCACGCGTCCCATATCCTCTTCCGCCACGTGCAGATGCAACACGACGGCACCGTCATCCGCAGAAGATTCCTCTTCCACCGTGACGGCATCCGGGTTTTCAACCAAGCCCTTCGCAATGGTCAACAGCAAGTCTTTCATACGACGTACCGTCCTTTCCAAATGCGAAACGATCAGATTCCGGCCTGCTTGAGCAGATCGCGAACCGTATCGGTCGGCTGAGCGCCGTTGTCGATCCACTTCTTTGCCTTCTCGACATCCACTTTCACAACCTTGGGTTCTTCCATCGGGTTGTAATAGCCGATCTCTTCGATGAAACGACCGTCACGGGGATAGCGGGAATCCGCCACCACGATACGATAGAACGGAGCTTTCTTCGCGCCCATGCGGCGCAGTCTGATTTTCACTGCCATGATAGGGTACCTCCAAAAAATAATTTAAATGATTGTTTTTATCCATCCGCTTGTGCGGTATTGAATACGTTGTTACATCGGCATTCCGGGAAAATGCGGCATACCGCGCATACCGCGCTTGCCGTTGCCCATCTTCTTCATCTGCTTCATCATCTGACGCATTTGGTCGTATTGCTTGATGAGGCGGTTCACATCTTCCACCTTCATGCCGCAACCGGCCGCAATGCGACGGCGACGCGAAGCGTTCAGAATATCGGGTTTTGCCCGTTCTGCCGGGGTCATCGACAGGATGATCGCTTCCACACGGTCAAATTGCCGTTCATCGATCTCCACGTCTTTCATTTGCTTGCCCACACCGGGAATCATCCCGAGAAGACCTTTGATGTTGCCCATCTTTTTGATCTGGCGGAATTGATCCAGCATGTCGTTCAGGTCGAAACGATCCTGTTCCAGTTTCCGCGCCAGTTCTTCCGCTTGCTTCTCATCGATCTGCTGTTCCGCTTTTTCAATCAGAGAGAGCACATCACCCATACCGAGGATACGTGAGGCCATGCGACCGGGATGGAATACCTCTAGGTCATCCAGCTTTTCGCCCGTACCGGCGAATTTCACCGGTTGTCCCGTCACCGCGCGCACCGAAAGTGCCGCACCGCCGCGGGTATCGCCATCGAGCTTCGTCAAGATCACGCCCGTGATGCCGAGCGCCTCATTAAACGCCGCCGCCGCGTTCACTGCATCCTGACCGGTCATGGCATCCACCACCAGCAAGATCTCCTGCGGAGATACGGTGGCTTTGACGTTTTTCAGCTCGTCCATCAACTGCTCATCGATGTGCAAGCGACCGGCGGTATCCAGAATCACATAGTCATTGCCGTGATCCTTGGCGTGGGAAATAGCCTTTTGCGCGATCTTCACAGGGTTTTCTGTGCCCATGGTGAACACGGGAACACCTGCCTTTTCGCCCACTATCTGCAACTGTTGAATCGCCGCAGGACGGTAGATGTCACACGCAACCAGCAACGGACGGTGTCCACGTCCTTTCAGCATCTTCGCCAGTTTGGCGGAATGGGTCGTTTTACCGGCACCCTGCAAGCCGCACATCATCACGATACACGGCGGACGGCTACCCGGTGACGTCAAATACGCGGCATCGCCGCCCATCAACGCAGTCAACTCTTCGTTGACAATCTTGATCACCATCTGTGCAGGTGTTAAGCTTTCCATCACCTGCGCACCGACGGCGCGTTCCGCCACTTTTGCGGTAAAGTCTTTTGCCACTTTATAGTTGACATCTGCTTCCAGCAAAGCCAAGCGCACTTCGCGCATTGCTTCCTTGACATCAGACTCGTTCAACTTACCTTTGGAACGCAACCGTTTAAAAGCAGCAGACAGTTTTTCGGATAATCCTTCAAATGCCACCGTTACCGCTCCTTATTTCGTCAGTTGCTGTGCCAACTCACGGATGCGGCGCACACGTTCGTTGATCTCCCGCGAATAACCGAACCGCTCGTTGATGGCATAGATGTCGTCGGCGGCATCCTGAATCGCCGCCACGCCCTCCTGCATCTCGCGGAACCGTTTAGCCAAGCCTAAACGCTCTTCCATTTCCAAAAGCTGCGTTTCCGCACGCTTAATGGAATCGCGCACGCCCTGACGAGTGATTCCTTCGTTTTCGGCAATCTCCGACAGCGACAGATCGTCCTCATAATACAGTTCGATCACGTCCCGTTGCTTTTCCGTCAGCATCTCACCGTAGAAATCAAACAGGAATGCAATCTCCATATTTTTGGCCATCGACGGTCCCTCCTTTTCCGTAAAATAAAACGAGTTGTAAAGTTGCAAAACTTTACAACTCATTATACACGAAAACCTGTGTTTTGTCAAGAGGTTTTCTTTAAAAATTTTGTAAGTGCTTCAGCCTTTACACTAGGGTGAGCGTGCAAACCCTAACCGTTACGGTTCACGAGAAGTGAGGTATTCCACCGCCCGTTCAATGGAGTCTTTGGCGTTGCCCCAATCGGCGTCTTCCCCGTTGTTGCGATAATCGAACATCTCGGTGAAATGGTGCACGTCGTGCCGCAATTCGGTGATGTATTTTCGCGACAATGCCGATGCCGCTTTCAAAAATTCCTGTTGCCACCGCTTATCCATGCCGCCGGCCGGAATCGCCAAACGCGAAAAGTGCGGCAAGCACAGATACTCCTGTTCCGAAAACAGGGTGCGGAAATCCTTCTGTTGCTCATACAACCGACAAACGGTGGCGAGCATACGCTCCATCCCCCATTCCACCTGACTGCACACAAAGCAGCTCTCCGCCGCTTTTTCGGCGGCACGCACCTGTTTGGTGGTGCGTTTGCCCACAAGCGGCAAGCCGGCAAACACCTTCTTTTCGGTTTCCGCCAGATGGCTTTCCAGCATCAACGCCACACTCAACCGATTGCGGCGTTTGAGCATTTGACGGTAGTGGGTGATGCAAAACCCTTGCTTGTTGGTATCTTCACGCACGTCGGGTTCCATCATCGCCGCACCGGTGATATATTCCACCACACGCTCTTCCAAACGGTCTCGCATGCGGCAAATAGGACAGCCGTCGCGCGGTTCAAACACCTCGCTTACGGGAATACTGGTAATATCGTTACGCATGACAAATGCCACCTTTCCTGATGCACTCCTTGTATCAAGCAGTTTGTAAAGTTACTTTTCTTTACAGACGTTGCATTGCTACAAGCCGTTTTTGTTATCCTTTGTACCGCCGTGTCGGATACCCCGGCACGTCACACCGCACGCGAAACACGTCGCCTGCCTGCGGTTGTTCATCCATGTTCTGTCCTTGTGCCGCCGTGGTGATGATCAGATCACAGAGATCCTGCAAAATCGCAAGCACCGTGCGGCGTTCAGTCACAGCGCCATCGACAAAGCGAAAGCGTTCCACGCGATGTTCCAACGAATCGCAGTACACCATCGTGTCGCCATACCAATCCAACCCGTTGGAACAGGTGCAGCCGTCGAACAACGTTCTCATCCCACGTGGGACATTCCCCCACCGTGCAATTCACACGGGCGATGTGTTCCAACTTGCCAAACACGTTACTCATCCTTTTCCTGCTTTTTCTGGCGGTAGGCAACGGTCAAGGCCACACAGCGTTTCGCGACGTGCAACAGTGCAAACACACCGCCAAACCCAACCAACCACACCACAAGAGAAAACGGCAATGTGATCGCCTGCATAAAGCGTGCCGACACTTCCGACACGGTGATAAACACCACCAGGAAAATGACCGTAAACCACGTCCACACCATGGAACGCGAAATATAGGTCAACCGTTTGAACAGATAGATCCCGGCCGCAATGGGTATCGTTGCCGCACAGTATTTGCACAAAAACGGCAACGGCACGTAATAGAGCCCGTTTTCAATATAGCCGCTCATCCACGGGAACACCCATTCCAGCAGATACATCACCGGCAGAATACACCCGATCCACGCCACCATCCAACGCATGGCCGCGAGCGTCCGTTCAAGCCACGTTTCGCGAGGACAGTTTGCCACCAATTCATGGCAAAACACCACGTCGTCCATGCCGATCGCATCCGAAAACGCTTGGCCGCGCTGTTGACTTTCCAACGCCATACCGGCCAAGTCCGTGAGCAGTTCTTCCTCTTTCACTTCGTTGAGTGAATAGGAATCCAAATAGCGCATCATGCGGCGTAACGTGCGGCGATTCTCCACCGAGAGTTGCGCGAGCACCGCACGCAGATCATTCTGTTTCATGTTGTTCTCCCACCTTTGCATGCATCAACCGACTGACCGAACGGGACAGTTGCTCCCAGCATTCTGCAAATGCGCGCAAGTATTCCTCGCCCGAGGGGGTGATGGTGTAATATTTGCGTCGCGGACCGAGCGGTGACGGACGCATCTCCGCCTTGATGCTCCCCTGCTTTTCCAAGCGGAGCAACAACGGGTAGATCGTGCCTTCCGAAATGTCCGAAAACCCACTTTCGCGAAGCAACATCAATATTTCATAGCCGTAGGTTGTTTTGAGGTGAATGATCTTCAAAATACAACCTTCCAGCGTGCCGTGCATCATTTGGGACTTATCGTATGTCATGTAACAGCACCCTTCGCTTGTAATACGCTTTTAGGTTAAACCGATAAATCCGAACTCCGTTTTGGGAAGGCGGATTTTTGTTCCGGTCGGACGAAGTAATGCTCGCGCCTTACGAGAACGAACGGGGCAAAAAACACCGAAACATCCCACTATGAGGCGGGTTCGGATCTGTCGGTTTAACCTAAGTGTAACTTTTTTTGCATTTTTTGTCAATCTTTTTACATAAATCCAAATATCGACATTGCCAAATTCAAAAGAATGTAGTATACTGAATATAATTTATAAAAAGAGGGACGATTATGAGCCAGACAAACACATCGCGTAATAAACGCAGACAGCGTATGATGCGCCGCCTACTCCCGGTGCTGATTATCGGCGTGGTCATTCTTGCATTGCTGGTGGGCGTTTTGTTCGCCCTTATAAACGGCAGTAAAACCACGCAAAGCGGCAGCAACGGCGACAACGGCGGCGATTCCAGCGGTACGGGTGAGGCACCCGTCACCACCACGACCACCGCTCTGGCCACCATGTCGCAGGAAACGACCGCCCAACTCGACACCTCCCTTTCGGCAACGCACATGCTGTTGTACGATGCCACGAACGACCGTGTGTTGTATGAAAAAGAAGCCGACGTTGTGTGTGCCCCTGCCAGCCTGACCAAGATCATGACAGCGGCGGTGGCGGCGAAATACAATACGCCCGAAGCCACCTTTGTTGTGGGCACGGAAGTGTATTTAAAAGATCCCAATGCCAGCAGTGCCTATCTGAAACTCGGCATGGAATTGACCTTGCCGCAAATGACACAGGCATTGCTTCTCCCCTCGGGCGGCGATGCGGCGTACTGTTTGGCGGCACACACTGCACGGCGTGTATATCCCGAAGAGCAGATGAGCGATTTTGAAGCCGCTACCCGTTTTTGCGAGTTGATGAACGAAGAGTTGAAAGCGATCGGTGCGGAAAGCTCCCGTTTTATGAATCCCGACGGTATGCACCACACCTTCCACGTCACCACTGCCAACGATATGTTGAAAATTTTGCAGTTCGCGTGGCAGTTTGATGCGGTGCGTGAAGCGTTGTGCACGCCGCAGGCCGCATTCACCACGGTGGACGGCAAAGAACTGGGTTACACCAACACCAACCGTTTGCTGAATCCGCGGTTCCCCTCGCTGTACTACGCCAACGCGCTGGGCGGCAAAACGGGATTCACCGACCAAGCAGGATATTGCCTGGCTTCGGTGGCGGAGAAAGACGATGTGCGCCTCTTTGCCATCGTGCTGGGATGTGCGGACGAAAACCTGCGTTTCACCGAATCCACCGCATTGTATGAAGCAGGCTTTGCCTTGAACCCGTAAATTCACAAAAAACGCATCGTGGTATGCGTTTTTTGTTTTCATCGGGATATACTAACGCTATATCAAATGAGGACGGTTTTGTATGAAAAAGACCCTTACACGTGGCGCCGGCGTGTTGATGCCGATCAGCGCACTTCCCTCCCCTTTTGGCATAGGCACGCTGGGCGACGAAGCGTTTCGCTTTGCCGATTTCCTTCACACCGCTAAACAGCGCTACTGGCAGGTATTGCCTGTCGGTCCGACCGGATTCGGTGACAGCCCGTATCAATCCTTTTCCGCTTTTGCAGGAAACCCATATTTCATCGATCCCGCGCTGTTGGAACGCGAGGGATTGCTCACTACCGAAGAAACCGACTCTGCTCGCAAAGCAGTGGACGACGTGGATTATGAACGGTTGTTTCGCACACGGTTTACTCTTTTGAAAAACGCGTATCGCCGTTTCACACCCGACAACGACTTTTCCGCATTTTGCGTGGCACAATCCCATTGGTTGCCCGACTACGCGTTATACACCGCGCTAAAAGAGCATTTCGGCCACCGCGATTGGAGTGAATGGGACGAACCCATCCGTCTGCGCGAAGCGGATGCCGTGGCGCGGTATACCGAACAACTTGCCGACGAGATCGGATTCGTCTATTTTTGCCAATACACCTTCCGCCGCCAGTGGGATGCACTCAAAGCCTATGCCAACGCACGCGGCATTGCGCTGATCGGGGACATTCCGCTGTACGTATCGGCAGACAGTGCCGACGTGTGGGCCAACCGCTCACTGTTTCAACTGGATACGCACGGACATCCCACCGCGGTGGCAGGCGTGCCGCCGGATATGTTCTCTGCCACAGGGCAACGGTGGGGCAATCCGTTATACGACTGGGATCGCATGAAAGCAGATGATTTTGCTTGGTGGCGTGCGCGTGTGTCTGCGTGCGGTGCGTTGTATGACGTGTTGCGTATCGACCACTTCATCGGTATGGCACGGTATTATGCCGTTCCTGCCGCTTCTGAGACCGCCATCGACGGTGAATGGCGCGAAGGCCCGGGACGCTCTTTAACCGATGCCATCGATGAAGCCGCCGGTAACATGCGGATTTTGGCGGAGGATCTGGGTGTGTTACACCCGAAGGTGCGCACCCTGTTGCGCCAAACGGGATATCCCGGTATGAGTGTGTTGCTGTTTGGATTTGACGGCAATCCCGACAACCCCCATCTGCCGCACAACTTTCCGCGCAACCGTGCCGTGTACGGCGGCACACACGATAACGACACCATTGTGGGTTACTGTTCCCGCGCCAAGCGCCGTGAACTCAGTTATATGATGCGGTATCTCGGTGTGAAACGGCGCACCGCCATTCCGATGGGCATGTTACGCGTCGCATACCAAAGCGTGGCAGACCTTGCCGTGTTCCAAATGCAGGATCTCTTAGCATTGGACAGCCGCGCACGCATGAACACCCCATCCACGGTGGGCGACAACTGGAAATGGCGCATGATGCCCGATGCCGCCACCACGGAACTGGCGGCACATCTCGCGGAATTTGTCACGTTGTATAACCGATAACAAAGGAGCCGTATTATGAGTTTGGAGAAAGATATTCGCACCGTTTTGCGTATTGATGCCAACAAGCGCATCGAAACCGCTACCACCACCGAATTGTATAACGCTGTATCGAAAGCGGCCTTGGCTTCGGTGAATGACCGTTGGCAAAAGCAAAAGAAAGGCAAACGTGTGGCGTATTTGTCGGCCGAGTTTTTGATCGGTCGCATGATCTATCAGAACCTTTACAATTTGGAAGAAACCGATACCGTCCGCACCCTGCTCACAAAACACAAGGTGGATCTGCGCGTGTTTGAAGAGATCGAGGATGCCGCGCTCGGCAACGGCGGTCTCGGACGGTTGGCGGCTTGCTATTTGGAATCCGCCGCCACACGGGATATTCCGCTGGACGGATACGGCATCCGTTACCGTTACGGGCTGTTCAAGCAATCGTTTGAAAACGGGTTTCAGCGCGAAGAGGCGGACAACTGGTTGCGCTTTGGCGACCCGTGGGCGCGCCGCCGCGAGGAAGATCGCGTACACATCGTGTTTGGTGACGGACAAGAGGTGTGGGCGGTGCCGTATGACACGCCCGTGATCGGATTTGGCGCACGCACCGTCAACACGTTGCGTTTGTGGCAAGCGGAAGCTATCACCCCGTTTGATTTCGACGCCTTCAACGCCCAACGATACGAGGAAGCGGTGCAGGAGAAAAATGCCGCCGAGCGCATTTCGGCGGTGCTGTATCCCAACGACGATGCCAAAGAAGGCAAAGTCCTGCGTTTGAAACAGCAGTATTTCTTTGCCGCGGCTTCGGTGCAGGATCTGTTGCGCCGCTACAAGGCAAAGTACGGTTCCCGTTATGCGCGCCTTCCCGAATTTTTTGCCATTCAGTTGAACGACACGCATCCCGTGGTGGCGATTCCCGAGTTGATCCGTCTGTTGTGCGAGGACGGTGTATCTTTCACCAAAGCGCTCAACATTGCACGGCGCGTGTTTGCCTACACCAATCACACCGTGTTGCCCGAAGCGCTGGAAAAATGGGGGCTTAATCTGTTCGAAGAAGTGTTGCCGCACTTGGTGCCGTACGTGCGCCATCTGCACGTGACGTTGCAACGCGAGTTGCGGCGCCAAGGCATCACGGGCGAGGATGCCGCGAAATATTGGATTCTGGAAGGAAACACCGTGCACATGGCGCGCCTTGCCATCTTTGCCTCCCATTCGGTCAACGGCGTGGCACGCCTGCACACCGAACTTTTGAAAACGCAGGTGCTCCCCCATTGGTACACGCTGTATCCCGAGCGGTTTAACAACAAGACCAACGGCATCACCCAACGCCGTTGGCTGGCACTGGCCAATCCCGAACTGGCGTCGCTCATCACCTCACGCATCGGGTCGGGTTGGATCTGCGATCTTTCGCAGTTGCGTCAACTGGAAAGTTTAAAAGACGACCAAGTCTTTCTTGCAGAATTTGCCGACGTGAAGTTCCAAAAGAAACAGCAACTCGCCGCCTTCTTGAAAGAGCAATGCGGCGTGACGGTCGATCCCACGTGGATCTTTGACATTCAGGCAAAACGTCTGCACGAATATAAGCGACAGTTGTTGAACGCGTTTTCCATCGCCGACACCTATTTTGGCTTAAAAGACGGGCGTATCAAGGAGTTCACCCCCACCGTGTATATCTTTGCCGCCAAGGCCGCACCGGGGTATTTCCGTGCCAAGGCGATCATCAAGTATATCAACGAATGGGCGCGTATCATTGCCGCCGATCCCGATGTGAACAATAAAATGCAGGTGGTGTTCCTGCCCAACTACAACGTCACGGCGGCGGAGTTCATTATGCCGGCGGCAGACGTTTCGGAACAGATCTCCACCGCAGGCACTGAAGCCTCCGGCACGGGCAACATGAAATTCATGTTAAACGGTGCGGTCACGCTGGGCACCTTTGACGGTGCGAACATTGAGATCGTGGAACAGGCAGGACGCGAGAACAACTATATCTTCGGGCTCACCGCCGAAGAGGTCACCGCCTTGAAACCGCAATACGATCCCAATGCCTTGATCCAAGCCGACAACCGTTTGGAGCGTGTGGTAAACACGCTGGTCGACGGCACGGTGGAAGACGGCGAGACGGGGATGTTCCGTGAACTATACACCGCCATCACCGAAGGAGCATCGTGGCATCAACCCGACCATTATCTCCTGATGGCGGATCTGCTCTCCTATTGCGAAGCGAAGATGCAGACAAACCGCGATTACCGCGCCCGTGGAGCCTTTACCCGAAAAGGCTTGCTCAACACAGCGGCCGCCGGCAAATTCTCCAGCGACCGTTCGGTGGAAGAATACGCCGTGGATATTTGGAACGTATAAAGAAAACGAAAAAGACGGTCACCCGCTCGGTTGACCTTCTTTTGTTATGCTTGTTGCCGTTTTGTGAGTTTGTACAATTCCTCGGTGGCAAGTCGTGTTTTTGCCACGGGCACGTTTCTCCCTTTCGGGAAACAATAATAGAGCATCTTGTTATCTCCGATACAGATCACGTCACCGATCTCATACCAAAAATAATCGGCGTACAGACTATACGATGCCGTCGGTGCTTGGGTGTATTCCAGCGTGCCGTTACACCCCGTCAAACAAAATCCTTCTTCCGCCGTGTGGGTGAGCCGTCCTTCCCCCACGCGGTACAAACAGTCGGTATCTTTCAACACGCAGATATCCACCGCCGTATCCAAGCGATACCGCCCCTCTTCCAGCTCGCGGCGCACTTCGTCGCGTTGCCACCGATACCAATCCGGCACGTGGGTAAACGCGGCTTCGCGGTTGTCCGCTTGCAAAGCACCGTATGCGGTGAGGGTGTACACAGCGCCACACGCCGTACAGGTGAGGCTCACGCCTTTGCCAACGGTTTCTCCCTCTTTGCCGCAATGCGGGCATTTATACAACACACGTTCCAATCCGTCTGCACGAAACGGCTCGTTGATGCACACGTGATTGTCCTGTTGCCAACGGAAATTGTCAAAACCAAATTGTGCCGTCAACATCTCGTTGATCTCTTCGGGCGACAACGCGGCGATCTCGTCGGGCGAGAGCAGATATTCCTGTTCGGCAGAAACCTTGACACGCCGCCGTTGCAACCCGTTATACAGCGGATCGTGACCGAACGCACCGAAGGTACGGATCATCACCACGGGAACGCCCAGTTTTTTGATGAGTTTTCCCACGCTGTCGGGCAAGGGTGTGGCGGTACCGTCAAAGCTGTAACTCGCTTCGGGATACATCAACACCGAGCATCGGCGCTTTTTCAAGGCGGTGATCAATTCGCGCACCAAACGGGAATCGGTCACGAATTTTTGCGTGGGAATACACCCGAGTTGCCGCATCAGCCAGTTCTTCCCCACCAGTCCGTCCGACGTGCACACAATGTTGTACGGACGCGGATACAGCAACTTGGATGCGATCTTCAAATCAATAAAACTCGAATGATTCATCAAAATCAAACAAGGTTCGCGTTTTCCCAGCCGTTCCATCCCGATGCGGCGATAGGAAAACCGTGTGCTCCACAGGGCAGGAATTGCCAAAAGCCGCACTAGTGTCGTGAACAGTAGGTTGGGACTCTTGGCACTGCGCGCTTTCTTCGACGGTTTGTTCAACACGTCGCGAAAGGTCGCATTTTTCACTTTAATCTTCATATTGTTCCTCCGTTAACACCCCTTAGGTTTAACCTAGAAAAAAGTATATCGAACTTGTCGTATTTTGTCAACGGAAAGAAACACCACTGCCGCATAACGAGAAACACACAGCACAAAATAGGAGAAAGAAAACAAAGGAGTGGGTCACATGAAAACGATATACCGTATCGCCGCCGTTTTGCTTGCGATTGCGATGTTGATACCAACGGGATGCCGCCGCAAGGCCGACGACAACACCGTCACCCTGAAAGTATGGGGTTCGGGCGAAGATCAAACGATGTTGTCCGAAATGATCGAAGCCTTCAAAAAAGAGCACGCCGACGACGGCAAAACCTATAACATCACACTGGGGGTGGTGGGCGAAGACGAGGCAAAGACGCGTGTGTTGGAAGATCCTGCCGCGGCAGGCGATTTGTTTGCCTTTTCCGACGACCAGTTAAATGACCTTCACCGTGCAGGTGCGCTGTATGAGATCACACGTAACAAGGAAACCATTACCACCGAAAACAGCGAAGGTTCGGTGAAAGCCGCCTCGGTGGGCGATCGTTTGTTTGCCTATCCCATCACGGCGGACAACGGGTATTTTCTGTATTACGACAGCCGTGTTTTGAAGGAAAGCGACGTTCAAACGCTGGACGGTCTGCTCGCCGCCGCCAACCGCGCCGGAAAACGGGTGTATATGGATGTGTCCAACGGATGGTATAATGCCTCCTTCTTCCTGGGCGCGGGGTGCAAACTGGGGCTGGACAGCAACGGCAAGCAAACCTGCGATTTCAACAACACACAAGGCAAGCAGGCAGGTGAAGCCATCAAGGCGTTTTGCGCCGACCCGGCGTTTGTCACCGGTAACGATGCGGTGCTCACGGGCGGCATCGGTGACACCATCTGTGCCGGTGTTTCGGGCACGTGGAACGCCGAAGCCATCAAGAGTAAGTTGGGAAGCGGTTATGCCGCTGTAAAGTTGCCAACCTTTACTTGCGGCGGCGAGCAAAAACAACTTAGCAGTTTTGCCGGATACAAACTTATGGGGGTCAATGCCACCACCAAATTTCCGTTGGAAGCCATGATGCTGGCAGAATACCTTACCAATGAGCAAAATCAGATCAAGCGGTTTGAAACACGTGCCATCGGTCCTTCCAATTTGAAAGCCGCCGCCAGCGATAAAGTGAAGGCAAACGTGGCGCTTGCCGCCTTGGCGCAACAGAATGTGCACGGTGTGTCGCAACGCGACGTGCTCAGCAGCACGTGGGACCCGTTGGAAGCGTTCGGCACGGCTATGGAAGCCAAAGATTACACCCGTACGGTGGAAGTGTTGTTAAACACGATGGTACAACAAATCACAGCATAGGAGTGAGCGCATGATACGTGCCAAACGGCGATATAACAAGAACCGCGACGGATTGCTTCACAGCGTGTTGATCGCCGCCGCACGGGGTGATGCGTTCACCCGTCTGTCTTTTGTCCTTATGGGAAGCGGCTGTTTGTTTCACGGGCAGATCGGGCGCGGACTTTTGTATCTTGCCGCACAAATCCTGTTCTTTCTTTATCTGTTCGGGTTCGGTTGGCCGTATTTAGCCAAACTCCCCACCCTCGGCACCGAAACACAACACCGCGTGTTTGATGACGAACTGGGCATTTATCGCATCACACCGGGCGACGATTCCATGGCAATCCTCTTGTTCGGTGTGGTAACGCTGGTGGCAATCGTTCTGTTTTTGCGTTTGTATGTCGGCAACCTGCGTGCCGCACTGCAAGCGCAAGAGAAAAAGTGTAAAGGGGAACTCCTTTCCACCTTTTTCGAAGATTGCCGTGCCTTGACCGACAAAAAGTATCACGTCTTGTTGCTCACGCCGCCGCTCTTGTTGGTGTTTGTGTTCACCGTGTTGCCGCTTATATTTATGGTGCTGATCGCGTTCACCAATTTCGACCGCGCGCATCAGCCACCCGGCAATCTGTTCACCTGGGTGGGGTTTGACAATTTCCGCGCACTTTTTTCGGGAAGCGGACAAACCTCCTCCACCTTCTTTCGTCTGTTCGGGTGGACGGTGGTGTGGGCGATCTTTGCCACCTTTTTGAACTACCTTTTGGGTATGGCGGTGGCGTTGCTCATTAACAAACGCGGTATTCGCCACAAAGGGCTTTGGCGCACCTTGTTCGTCATTCCCATTGCGGTGCCGCAGTTTGTCACCCTGCTGCTTATGTCGCAACTGCTCTCCTCCGAAGGGACGGGCGGCGGCATCAACGTGTTGTTGCAACAACTGGGATGGATCACCCAACCCATCCCGTTTTTGAGCGACGGCATACTCGCCAAAATCACGGTGATCGTGGTCAACATCTGGATCGGCATCCCCTACACCATCCTCATCACCAGCGGCATTTTGATGAACATTCCCGAAGATATGTATGAAAGCGCCCGCATTGACGGTGCAGGGCCGATCCGCGCCTTTTTCAGTATCACCTTGCCGTATATGCTGTTTGTCACCACCCCCTACCTCATCACCCAGTTTGTGGGGAACTTCAACAACTTCAACGTCATCTATCTGTTAACGGGAGGCGGTCCGCTGTCGCTCGACTATTACCAAGCAGGCAAGACCGACCTGCTTGTGACGTGGCTGTACAAACAGACGGTGGATCAGCAAAACTATAATTTGGCATCCGCCATCGGCATTATCGTCTTTTTGGTGTCGGCAGGATTATCGTTGCTTGTGTACAATTCGTCCTCGTCGGCACGAAAGGAGGAACAGTTCCAATGAAAAGCGGCTATTACGCGCGACAACGCACGGTAAACGTCCTGATCTCGCTCGTGCTGTTGCTTCTTGGCATCCTGTGGATCCTCCCCATCGTCTATCTGGTCATTCTCTCATTTCGGGGTGAAAGCGGTGCCTATCTCCCCTATCTGTTGCCCAAAACGTGGACGCTCGACAATTACCGCCGTCTGTTCACCGACACGGCATTGTTCAACTATCCTCGATGGTATGCCAACACGTTGACGGTGGCGGTGTTCACCTGCTTGCTCAGCACGTTTTTGGTGTTGGCGGTGAGTTACACCTTCAGCCGCCTGCGGTTTCCCTCACGGCGCAAATTTATGAACGCCGGATTGATCCTCGGCATGTTCCCGGGGTTTATGACCATGATCGCGGTGTATCACTTATTGAAGATCATCGGTTTGGCGCAATCGCTGATTGCCTTGATTTTGGTATACTCCGCAGGGTCGTGCATGAGTTATTTCATCGCCAAAGGGTTTTTCGACACCATTCCCCGTTCGCTGGATGAAGCCGCCACGCTGGACGGTGCGACCCGTCACCAAATCTTTTTTCGCATCACCTTGCCTATGTCGGCACCCATTCTCGCCTATACCGCCCTCACGTCGTTTATGATCCCGTGGACGGATTTCATTTTCGTCAGCGTAATCATGAAGGACAACTATCAAAACTACACGCTGGCGTTGGGGCTGTATCAAATGGTGAGCAAAGAAAACATTTATCGCTATTTCACCATGTTCTGTGCAGGATCGGTGTTGGTGGCAATCCCCGTCACTGCTCTGTTCTTGCGCATGCAACGGTTCTATGTGGAAGGTGTCACGGGCGGTGCCGTGAAAGGATAAAAAGACAGCCTTAAGGAAGTTAAGGTTAGGGATTGGGAATTGAGTTCTTCCCCTGCCCCCCCTTGTCAGGGGAGGTGGATTCGCCACGGGCGAATCCGGAGGGGTAGTTCATCGAGAGTTTGCATTATTCCACTACCCCTCAGTCAAAGCCTACAGCTTTGACAGCCCCCCTGACAAGGGGGGGCCAAGGGTCACAGCCACTTTCGAAGTGGTGTGAATATTCACAAAACAAACAGAGAGGATGTATCTTTGACAATACATCCTCTCCAATTTTATCCCTATGACCACCCTATGGGTGGTTTTTTGTGTTTAGTTATTTTGTTCACGCGTGTAATCCAAAAGACCACCTGCGAGCAACATCGCCACTTGGCGTTCGGAGAAATCGGCGTTCAGCTCGATCTCCTCACCCGTGGAAACGTTACGCAACACCACGGCTTCGCCGTTTTGAATGCGACGGCGCACATCCGGCAACACCAACTTGTCGCCAAGCGAGATGCGGTCGTAATCCGCCTCGTTTTTAAAGGTGAGCGGCAGAATGCCGGCATTGATGAGGTTTGCCACGTGAATACGGGCAAAGGATTTCACGATAACCGCTTTAATACCGAGATAGAGCGGTGCCAGCGCCGCGTGTTCACGCGAACTGCCCTGACCGTAGTTGGCGCCGCCCACAACGATACCGCTACCTGCCGCCTTACAACGGCCGGGGAATGCCGGATCGCACCGCACAAAGCAATGCTCCGAAATCGCAGGGATGTTGGAACGCAACGGTAAAATCTTCGCACCGGCAGGCATGATGTGGTCGGTGGTGATGTTATCCTCCACCTTCAGCATCACATCCGCTTCGATGGTTTCCTGCAACGGCGCGGTGGCAGGGAACGGTTTGATGTTCGGGCCGCGCAAGATCTCCACCGTATCCATCTCCTCCACGGGAGCTGGCGCGAGAATCATATTGTCGTTGATGAGGAAGTGTTCCGGCATCGCGATCACGGGCGCTTCGCCCATTTTGCGCGGATCGGTGAACACGCCCGTGATGGCGGACACCGCTGCCGTTTCGGGGCTGACGAGGTATACCTGTCCGTCCGCCGTACCGGAACGTCCTTCAAAGTTGCGGTTGAAGGTGCGCAGGGACACGCCGCCCGAATTCGGAGACTGGCCCATACCGATGCACGGACCGCACGCACATTCCAGCACACGCGCACCGGCGGCGATGATATCCGCCAGAGCACCGCATTCTGCCAGCATATTATACACCTGCTTCGAACCGGGGGCGATGGAAAGCGACACATCGGGATGCACCGTGCGCCCTTTCAGCACCGCCGCCACCTTCAGCATATCCGCAAGCGAGGAGTTGGTGCACGAACCGATACAGCACTGATCCACCTTGATCTCGCCGATCTCGGACACCTTTTTCACCGCATCGGGTGAGTGGGGGCAAGCCGCGAGCGGTTCCAGCGCGGACAGATCGATCTCCACGATCTCATCGTACACCGCATCCGCATCCGCCGACAGTTCCACCCAATCCGCCTCACGACCCTGTGCTTTCATAAATGCACGGGTGATGTCGTCCGACGGGAACACCGAGGTGGAAGCACCCAGTTCCGCACCCATGTTGGTGATGGTGGCGCGCTCGGGCACGGTCAAGGTCTTGACACCCTCGCCGCCGTATTCAATGATCTTACCGACACCGCCCTTGACCGACAATCGGCGCAACACTTCCAGAATAATATCCTTTGCCGCCACCCAGGGTTTCAGCGCACCCGTTAAGTTGACACGCACCATCTTGGGATAGGTGATGTAATAGGTGCCGCCGCCCATCGCCACCGCGACGTCCAAGCCGCCTGCACCGAAGGCGAGCATACCGATACCGCCGCC
Organism: Acutalibacteraceae bacterium; assembly: GCA_045654545.1. Lineage (GTDB taxonomy): Bacteria > Bacillota > Clostridia > Oscillospirales > Acutalibacteraceae > SIG588. The sequence continues at coordinate 52,042 of JAZONO010000076.1, read as the reverse complement.
CGTGGGGGTGTGGCTGTCCGAACCGATCAGCGTTTTGCCCGGAATGCCGAAGCGTTCCAGATGCACCTGATGGCAGATGGCGTTGCCGGGACGGGAGAAGTACAGTCCGTGCTTTTTGCACACCGACTGGATGTAACGGTGATCATCCGCGTTTTCAAAACCCGTCTGCAAAGTGTTGTGGTCGATATACGCCACCGACAGTTCGGTCTTAACACGCGGCACGCCCATCGCTTCAAACTCCAAATATGCCATCGTGCCCGTGGCATCCTGCGTGAGCGTTTGGTCAATACGCAAGCCGATTTCGGCACCGGCTTTCATTTCGCCGCTGACCAAATGCGAGGCGATCAGTTTTTGTGCAATGGTGTAACCCATGCGAATCACTCCTAAAGAAAATATATACTGCAATTATACTCGCTTTTCCTTTGTTTGTAAAGAGGTTTTTGCATCAAAAAAGGGCTGTATCCACGATCCTGTCACGCAAACATCCATTTCAACACGTACTGAATGTACTCGTCCCAAAACTCCCGGTTGTGGGCACCGAGCGATTCACGGTAGGTGAAATCGTAACCCTTTTCTTCAAGTTTTTTCTTGAGGCCACGGGTGTTTTCATAGAGAAAATCTTCCGTGCCGATGCCCATGTACAACCGCGGACGAGGGGGGATCCTTTCACACCTTTAACCGTTACGAAAACAACCCTTTGATCCAACCCCACACCGTAAATCCGTCGGCAAATGGGAATGTGGCAATGCCGATCACAAACACCGCCGCAATGATCAGCGGCAGCACGTATGTCACATACGGACGGATCCAACGGCCGAGTTTCAGACCCTTACCGGTGTTTGCTTCCGCTAAGAAATTGTCAAAACCCCAACCCTTTTTGCTGACGCAGAACAGGATATAGCAAAAAGCACCAAGCGGCAACGCACAGTTGCTGACAAGGAAGTCTTCCAGATCCAGCACACTGCTGCCCGAAGCAAAGGGCACAAAATCCGACCACAGGTTAAATCCAAGTGCGCACGGCACCGACAGCACGAGCACCGCCACACCGCAAATGGCACACGCCTTAGCACGTCCCCAACCGGTGAGTTCACGCACGCAGGCCAAAATGTTTTCGAACACGGCGATGATGGTGGAAAACGCTGCGAACACCATGAACAGGAAGAAAAGCGAACCCCACCAGCGACCGCCTGCCATATTGTTAAACACCTTCGCCATCGCCACAAACAGAAGCGACGGACCGGCACCCGGCTCCACATCGAAGGTGAAGCACGCAGGGAAAATGATGAGACCTGCCATAATCGCCACAAAGGTATCCAGACACAAAATGTTGACCGATTCCCCTGCCAGCGAGCGTTCCTTGCCAATGTAACTGCCGAAGATCGCCATCGAGCCGATACCGAGGCTCAAGGTAAAAAATGCTTGGTTCATGGCGCCGACGATCACACTGCCGCTGATCTTGCGAAGATCCGGTTTCAAATAGAAGGAGAGACCTTCCGCCGCACCGCCCAGCGTGAAACTGTGCACTGCCAGCACGATCATAAGGAACAGCCACGCCACCATCATATATTTGGTGATGCGCTCCACACCTTTTTGTAAACCGAAGGAGAGGATCAAGAAACCGAGCACCACGACCAGCGCCATAAAACCGACCGTGATCAGCGGACTTGCCAACATCGTATTAAACAGCTCAGCGGACGCTTCATTGGTGATACCCGTCATATCGCCTTTGAGAAATGAGACAAAGTAGTAAAAGATCCAGCCGGTGACCGAGGTGTAGAACATCATCAAAAGGAAGTTTGCCACCAGCGCCGCATAGCCGTGCCAATGCCATTTCTGCCCCGGTTTTTCCAACTTTTGATACAAAGCCACCGGACTGCTTTGGCTGGCGCGACCAAGCGAAAACTCCATCACCATGACAGGCAACCCCAGCGTAAACAAAAAGAAAAGATAGACCAGCACAAACGCGCCACCGCCGTACTGACCTGCCATCCACGGGAATTTCCACACGTTCCCCACGCCGATCGCACAACCGGCGCTGAGCAAAATGAAGCCGAGACGGCTTCCCAACCGTTCACGTTGCATAACCTATATCTCCTCAAACCACAATTTAACATTTCTTTCAAGTTTCCTTTGCATTATATCACATCGAACATATAAGTGCAAGAAAAACAGTAAAAAGAAGATACACGATTGAAAAATCGTGTATCTTCTTTTTACTTCTCTGAAATGTATTTAAGCGGCGGTTCTCCCGTTTGCTTTTTGTAAAAGGTACTGAAATAATTGGGAGAAGAAAAGTTCAGCATTTCTGCCACCTCGCCGACCGTCTTTCCGCTATCGAGCAGCTCGTTTGCTGCTTGGATTTGAAGGTGTGCCAGATGCTTTTTGGGAGAGATCCCCGCATATTTTGCAAACAGGTGTTTTAAATAACTTGTACTTATAAAATTTTGCCTCGCAATTTCATCAACCGAAAGATTGAGGGTGACATTATTAGCCATAAACGAAGCAACCTTATTATAGGCCGTTGCCGAGGGGGAGTTGTGCTTTTTCTCGGTTGCCTTTGCTCTGCTGATTCTTATTATAAAAGCCTTTAGTCTGCTTTCCGCCTCTAAATAATCAAGCTCGGTGGCGTTGCCGTTTCTAAAAAGAGCGTATATTTTAAAAAAGGTATAATGATAATCCTCTTTTTCCTCTTCGGTCAATGTAAAAACTCCGTTTTTTACTGTGTCGGGCAGGGGCCCAACTGCCTCAAAGCTGATTATTTTTCCCTGTGCCCTGTTTTGTCCGGACGTTCTTATGCGGTGAAACTCCATCGGTGCGTGAAAAATCATTTGATTTTCTTCAAGCGTATATATTTTCTCCTCTTCGGTTGAATACACCTTTCCGCTTTCTATAAAAACAATTTCCCAAAAATTATGAACCTCTCCGTTAAAGATAAATTCCTCGTTCCAATCAAATGTAAAAGCAGATTTATAATTTTTAATCGTAAATCCCAAAGTATACCTCCTATATGGTCTAAAAACATACATTGATGGTCTTTAATTGCATTGAAATATGTTTTTCCTCGGTTTAATATAAGTATACAGCAAAATATTTTTTTGTCAAGGAGGCATATTTTATGAAAGAAAAGATTAAGGTCGGCTTTGTGGGTCTCGGCAGACGCGGAAGTAGCATGCTCAGAAAAGCTCTTGCTCTCATGAATGACGTTGAAATCGAGATGATTTGCGACCTTCTCCCCGAAAACCTTGAAAAAGCTAAGCAGGATTTGTTAGAAAAGGGGCGCAAGGAGCCGATCTGCACCACCGACTACCGCGACATTGTAAACAATCCTGAAATCGATGCCGTTTTCCTGTTCACCTGGTGGAAAGGCAGAATTCAGTTGACCAAGGAGTTTATGAGAGCAGGTAAGTACACTGCTATTGAAGTTGGCTGTGTGGAAAGCTTGGACGATTGCTTTGAATTGGTTCAAATTTATGAAGAGACCGGTGTTCCGTGCATGCTGTTGGAAAACGTCTGCTACGGAAGAAGAGAGCTTCTGGCTCTTAACATGGTGAAAAAAGGTCTTTTTGGTGAAATTGTTCACTGTTCGGGTGGATATTGCCATTACCTCAACGACTGCGAATTGTTCTTGGAAATGGTCGGACCGGAAAAGAAGGACGAGGTTACCCACTACAGACTGCAGCACTACATTGACGAGAACTGTGAAAACTATCCGACTCACGAACTTGGCCCGATTGCGAAGTGCATCGGCATTAACCGCGGCAATCGTATGCTCACCTTGAGTTCCTTTGCATCGAAGAGCCGTGGCTTAAAGCAGTATGCTAAAGACCACTTCGGTGAAGATAATAAGTATGCTAACATCGACTATAAGCAAGGGGATATCGTTAACACCGTGATTACCTGTGCAGGTGGCGAAACCATTCTTATGACCCTTGACACGACCCTTCCCCGTCCATACTATTCCAGACAGTTATCTGTCCGCGGTACAAAGGGTATGTATTTTGAGGACGCCCGTGTGGCCTATCTGGACGGTATGCCCGAGGAAATTCGCGATAACGAGAAAGAATTTTATGAAAAATATGAGCATCCGTTGCAAGTAGAAGTTCAGGAAAAAGAACCGCAAAACGCAAAAATCAACCCGGCTTTCGGTCTGCACGCTGACGGTGTTGACTGGACGATCTTCCGTGCGTTTATTGATGCTGTTAAAAACGGTGTCAACACACCGATCGACACCTATGATACCGCCGCTTGGATTTCAATCGGACTTCTTTCTGATATGTCTATCAAACAGGGCGGTGCGCCGGTGGAAGTTCCCGATTTCACGAACGGCAAATGGCAGAACAGAGAGCCTGTTCCCCACAGCAAGTATTGCTTGGACGAAGTGATTGTGGATGACACCGTCGGCATTTACGACTCGTTTGATGCCCAAAATGTATAACCGGCAACTCGTTGCGGATTGGACAAAAAAAGAACGAAGCGAAGGCTTCGTTCTTTTTTTATCTCGCGCCGAAAATGAACCGATCCAAACCTAATTATCTTAATGTTTTAGTTTTATAAAAATCTTGTTTTTATTTAGTATACGCATTAGGGCGTTAGATATAATAACTCCCAATGCCAGGGCCGCCGCCAACTTTAACGTATAAATCCCTTTTTGTGAAAAAACTTCAAAGCTCTGTTGAAATGCATACACCATAGTATAATAAAGCGAACCGCCCGGAATTAACGGTATCAATGACGTAGTAATAAACGTTGAAGCAGGTGTTTTAAACACTCTTGCCATCATTTCGGCAAACAAGGAAACGATCAACGCAATCACAAAGTAATTTACAGACTCATCGGCTATACATTTGCTAAAAAGAACAAACAGCAGCCAAGACAGCAGTCCGCCAACAGAAGATATCAAAAGTTTTATTCCACGCACGTTAAAAAGTATACCAAACCCCATCGACCCCAGAGAGCCCATAAAAATTTGAATAATCTCTACCCCCGTCATAGAACAAATCCCCCTAAAATAACAACCAAGAAATAGCCTGCCGCAATTGCAAGAGCAGCCAGGACAGCCTCAATGGATCGCAAAAGTCCTGCTATACTATCACCTGCAAATAAATCGCGCAAGGCATTCGTTAACCCTATGCCGGGAATAAGCGTCATTATATTACCTATGATTATTTTATCAACATTCGATATTAAGCCAAATTTTAGTGTTATAAATGATAAAAGTGTGATGATTATTGTCGAAAAAAACTTAACAAAGATTTTGTTGGAAATTATCTTCTCACAAAAGAACATACTGGTTCTAACAATCATTCCGATAATCAAAGAAACGATCGTTTCTACAATACCGCCACCAAAAAACAGAGTAAATACTCCTGCAATCATCGCATACGAAACAAATTCTAACCATAACGGATATTTTTTGCAATTGACAGCAGCATTAAATTTCTCTCTTATTTCTTGCTCCGAAAGAGAATTTTCACAAATATCTCGTGACAGTTGGTTTAAATGATGTAAGCGTTCAAGATTAATATTACTCGCTTCTACTCTTCTGGTCTGAGTATATGTTTCTCCATCACCCGCTTGAATTGTAACAACCATGCTGCTGGTTATAATAAAGACATCAACCCGTTCTGCCCCCAAAGCATGACAAATGCGACTAATACTTTCTTCAACTCTGTGAACTTCAGCACCGGAAATGAGCATTTGCTCCCCGATATCCATCGCACAAGATAATAGTTTTCTCATATCATCACCGCCTTGGGCGTATTATAGCATACCGATGGTGAAAAATCAATACGAAGCATTGTATATCATCAATTCCGCAGGAATTTCATATTATTAAGACGGAGTCTTGTATATCATCAAGCCGACAAAAATACACACCTTCGGTGTGATGATATACGCCTTCGGCGATGATATACAGCCCTTTGGGCTGATGATATACCAAGCCTGTCGGCTTGGATAAAAAAACACTCGTTCTTTTGAACGAGTGTTTTTTGGAGCATCTAACCAGAGTTGAACTGGTGACCTCATCCTTACCAAGGATGCGCTCTACCTACTGAGCTATAGATGCATGTGGCGACCCGGAACGGGCTCGAACCGTCGACCTCTAGCGTGACAGGCTAGCGTTCTAACCAGCTGAACTACCGGGCCGCGTTTGTTGCTCAGCTGCAACGTTTAACATTATAACGAGGTAAGAGCGTTTTGTCAATATCTTTTTTCAATTTTTATCGAACTTTTTTCACCGTTTGTCCATAGCGCTGTATTCACGGCGCGGCTGTACGGCTTTGTACGCAGGTCGAATGATTTTGCCTGCGTTGGTGAGTTCTTCCAAGCGGTGGGCACTCCATCCCGTGATACGCGCAGTAGCAAACAACGGCGTGTACAGTTCGGGCGGCAACCCCAGCATATCGTACACAAATCCGCTGTAAAAATCCACGTTGGCGCTGACACCTTTGTAAATGCGGCGTTCTTCGGCAATCACTTCGGGTGCCAGTTCTTCCACTGCCGCATACAAAGCGTATTCCTTCATCAAATGCTTTTCCTGTGCCAAGCGTTCCACGTAACTCTTCAAAATGCACGCACGCGGATCGGACAGCGAATACACCGCGTGACCCATACCGTAAATCAGACCGCTCTTATCGAACGCCTCTTTGCGGAGGATACGGCGCAGGTAATCCTTAATTTCGTCGCGGTTTTTCCAGTCGTGCACGTTCTTCTTGATGTCTTTGAACATAGCGCACACCTTGATGTTCGCACCGCCGTGCTTCGGTCCTTTCAACGAACCGAGCGAGGCCGCCACCGCCGAATAGGTGTCGGTACCCGACGAGGACACCACGTGGGTGGTGAAGGTGGAGTTGTTGCCGCCGCCGTGCTCGGCATGAAGCACCAATGCCATATCCAAAATCTGCGCTTCCAACGGTGTATACTTGCTGTCCAGTCGCAACATATGCAAAATGTTCTCTGCCGTGGACAGTTCCGGGCGCGGTTCATGGATGAAAAAGCTTTTGCGCTCACGGCGATAATAGTCGTATGCCTGATAGCCGTATACCGCAAGCAACGGGAACATCGCGATCAACTGCAAGCATTGGCGCAACACGTTTGCCACCGACACGTCGTCGGGATTGTTGTCGTATGCATACAAGGCCAGCACACTGCGCGCGAGGGAATTCATCATATCCGTGCTGGGCGCCTTCATAATGAAGTCGCGCACAAAGGAATTGGGTAACGAACGGTAATCCGCCAAGAGAGCACGGAAATCCGCATATTCCTGGTCGCTCGGCAATTCCCCGAACAGAATAAGATAGGTGATCTCTTCAAAGCCGAAACGACCATCATTCACAAATCCGTTCACCAGATCTTCAATGGCATAACCGCGATAGAACAGTTTGCCTTCGCAGGGAACCTCTTCCCCATCCTCCGTCTTTTTGGATTCGATCTCGGAAATCTCGGTCAAACCCGTGAGCACGCCTTTGCCGTTTACGTCGCGCAAACCGCGGTTGACCGCATATTTCACGTGCAATTCGGGCGAAATTTTCCCGTTGGTTACACATTTATCCGCCAATGCCTGAATCTCCGGCGTGATTTTGGAATAGTCTCGTTTTTTCATCCGTATTCTCCGTTTTTCAGATTTTATAAGTTGTCCAATATTCGTCCGCAATGGCACGAATCTCGTCGCGCACGGCACGTGAGCCGTGATCTTCAATAGCAATGGTGTACATCCCTGCCTCTTTGGCAGAGCGCACACCGCCCAGCGTATCCTCAAACATCACGCATGCGGCGGTGGATACTCCCAACAATGCGGCGACCGCCATGTAGAAATCCGCCGAGGTTTTTGAAAGACCAATCTCATCGGCGTAGATCACCGTTTCAAACAGGTCAGACAAACCTAACCGTGTCAACGCCGCTTCTGCCAACTTGCGTGACAATGCCGTTGCCAGCACCACACGTTCACCACGTTCACGCAGTTGGGTGAGAAACGCGCGTGCGCCGACTTTTGCCTCGACACGCGTGGCATAAAAATCATACGCCATCTCTTCCCATTCCGCCGCCACGGCATCCACCGTCTCATTCAGAGAAAACCGCTCAATGGTATACACGGCGGCTTGTTGCAGATGCATCACCGACACGGCTTCGCCGTAATCCTGTGTCATGGCAAGTCCGCGTTTTCCCAAAAACTCTATATCGATCGCATACCACACATCGGTGGAATCCAACAGCGTGCCATCCAGATCGAACACATTCACTTGTTTCATATTCATTTCCTTTTTTGGTTTTCTATATTGTACCAAAAACCGTGTACGGGTGTCAAGTAAAACACCAAATTGGAAATTTACGAAAATTCGTGTTTTGGGGTTGCAACTTGTCGAAAAATAGGGTAATATGTATAATTGGTATTTTATATATACGAGGTGGACGCGTTGGTCTTTTCGAATTTGCTCTTTTTGTTTGCGTTTTTCCCGTTGTGCATGCTGTTTTACACGGTGGCACCCGGTATACGGTTAAAAAATACGGTATTGCTGATTTTCTCCTTGCTGTTTTATGCATGGGGTGAACCGGTCTATGTCTTGTTACTGTTGGCAATGACCTTCTTCGATTGGCTGTTTGCACGGTTGATTGAGCGACACAGCGGTTACCGCCGTTGCAAACTCTGGCTGATTCTCGCCTGCGTGGTGGATCTGGGTTTGCTCGGCGTGTTTAAGTACGGCACGTTCACCCTCATCAACCTACATAATCTCACCGGTTTCCCCTCCGTCGTGCCGCAGATTCTTCTGCCCATCGGCATTTCGTTTTATACCTTCCAACTTTTGTCCTATGTGGTCGATGTCTACCGCGGTGACGTGCCGGCACAGCGCAGTTTCTTCCGCCTGCTGTTGTATGTCAGTTTGTTCCATCAGTGCATTGCCGGTCCGATCGTGCGATACAGCCAAGTATCGGAAGAATTGTTGTACCGCCGTGTATCCCCCCACGACGTGAGCGAAGGCATTACGCGGTTCACGGTGGGGCTCGGCAAAAAGGTGTTGCTCGCCAACGTCTGCGCCGTGATCGCGGACACGTATCTTCCTGCCGACGGATTGTCTGCCACCGCCACCGAGATCGCGATGGCCGCCTCCACCATTGCCACGCAACCCGTGTCGCTGTTGTGGCTCGGCGCACTTGCCTATATGTTGCAGATCTATTTGGACTTCTCGGCCTATTCCGATATGGCGATCGGCATGGGGCGCATGATTGGATTCCATTATCTTGAAAACTTTGACTATCCTTACACCTCGCGCTCTGTCACCGAATTCTGGCGGCGGTGGCACATGTCGCTGGGCACCTTCTTCCGCGACTACGTGTACATTCCGCTGGGCGGCAGTCGAAAAGGCATGCTCCGCACCGTGCGCAACCTGCTGGTGGTGTGGGCATTGACGGGTCTGTGGCACGGTGCCAGTTGGAACTTCGTTTTATGGGGACTGTACTACTTCGTGTTCCTGATGCTGGAAAAACTGTTCTTGAAACGGTTGCTCGACCGTCTGCCCTCTCTGTTTTCGTGGCTTTATTCCATTGTCGTGGTGTTCTTCGGCTGGATCCTGTTCCGTTTCCGCGATCTGTCGCTCGTGTGGCTGACGGTGTGCGGTCTGTTTGGGCAAAACGGCAATCCGCTCACCTCGTTTGAAGCGAACACCACGTGGTTGAACTATGCCTTTTTCCTACCGATTGCGCTGATCGCGGTCACACCGCTTGTGCATGCTGCAAACGCGGCTTTGAAGCGCCGTGCCCCCGAACACGGCGGTGCCCGTTTTGTGCTGGGTATTGTCACGGTCGCGGCACCCGTATTGCTGTTGTTGCTCTCCACCTTTGCGTTGGTGGGTGACAGTTACAACCCGTTCTTGTATTTCCAATTCTGACGAAAGGAGGACGTGACCTTTGAAAGCCAAACACGCACAATCCTCGTGTGAAACACAAAAAAAGCGATACAAGCCTTTGTATTTTCTGCCTCAAATCGTTCTCTTTTTCGTTGTCTTGTTTGCAATTGCGGTCGTTTCGTTCCTTTTGTTTTTGCGCCCGACCTATTCCGAAAGTGAAAAGCGCACACTGGCCGCGTTCCCCACATTTTCGGTGAAGGCGTTGCTCAGCGGCGATTATTTTGCCGACATCGACACCTGGTTTTCGGACACCTTCCCCTACCGTGAGGAAATGGTGCAGATCAACGGTAAGATCCAATCGCTGTACGGCATTCGCAAAAACATGATCTATACCGATGGCGGTGCACAATTTGACGACGATGCCATTCCCAATGCGCCCACGCGTGTGACGACCACCCCCACGGGAACAACAACACTCGCCACACTGGCACCATATCAAACCACGGTCAGCACGACCGCAACGACAACGACTACCACAACGGGGAGTGTGACCGCACCGACCACCACGACCACCACCGTTCCCGACACGCCGCCTCCTTCAATTGCAGGCACGCAAACGTTGGGCGGTATTCTGGTGGCGAATAATGGCGGGTATGGGGTATATGGATTCAGCGAACGGGCGGCCAACACCTACATCAAAGCGATCAACCGTGCCGCCGCCAAATTTGAAGGCAAAGCCAACGTGTACGATATTCTGATTCCGTTGGCGGTGGATATCGTGATGGACGACGACTTACGCGCGGACATTCACTCCGCCGATCAAAAGAGAGCCATCGATTACATCTACGGCTCGTTGGATCCTTCCGTCAACGTGGTGGATGCCTATTCCATCCTACGCGAACACCGCGATGAATATCTCTATTTCCGCACGGATCACCACTGGACGGCAACGGGTGCGTATTACGCCTATGCGGCGTTCGGCGCGGTGAAAGGCACGGCTGTGCCTGCCTTGTCCGATTACCCTTCCCGTGACTATGAAGGGTATCTCGGCTCGCTGTACAGCAAGACGGGCAATTCCCCGGCACTCGGCAACAACCCCGACACTTTGCGTGCCTATTTCCCGTTATATCCCACCACCATGAAATTTACCGACCGCAGTGGGAACACTACCAACTGGCCGGTGGTGAAAGATGTGTCGGGTTGGAAAAAGAGCAGTTTGTACTCTGCCTTCATCGGCGGTGACAACCCGTTCAGCGTGATCAAAAACACCTCCTTGTCGGACGGCAGTTCCTGCGTGGTGGTGAAAGAATCGTTCGGCAATGCGTTTGTCCCCTTCTTGGTATCGCATTACGAAACGGTCTACGTAGTGGACTACCGCTATTACAACGGCGATTTCTGCAATTTTGTTCTTGAAAACGAGATTGACGACGTAATCTTTATCAACAATATGTCCGCCACGCGTTCCGGCAACTTGATGGCATTTATTGACGATTTGATTCCGTAATGTGTAATCCCCTAAGGAGGAATGTGCCGTGGAGAAAGCGGCGTTGCGCAAAAAAGCCATGGCACTCCCCTTGCGCCCCGGTGTGTATCTGATGAAAGATGCACGCGGTCACATCATCTATGTGGGCAAGGCCAAGGCGCTGAAAAACCGTGTCAGCCAATATTTCGGCTCGGACACCAACCACCCTCCCAAAGTGCGGCGCATGGTCAGTCTGGTGGACGATTTCGATTACATTTTGGCAGACAGCGAATTTGAAGCGTTGGTATTGGAATGTTCTTTGATCAAACAGTACACCCCGAAATACAACATTCTGCTGAAAGACGATAAAGGATACTCGTATATCCGTATCTCACCGCCCCCGTTTTCACGTATTGCCGCCGTGTTGCAAAAAGAGGATGACGGTGCGCGTTACATCGGCCCGTATGTCAGTTCCTATGCGGTGCGCCAAGCGGTGGACGAGGCGTGTAAAGTGTATGGGCTTTCCACCTGCAAACTCCCCTTGGCATACGGCAAAAAGGCACAGCCCCGTCCGTGTTTGAACCATCACATCGGGCAATGCTGTGCGCCCTGCACCGGCAAGGTGACGGAAGATGCCTATGCCGAACGTGTGGAAGGAGCGCTGCAGTTTTTGCAAAAAGGCAGTGCCGATACCTTGAAGGATCTGGAATGTGCCATGCAGGAAGCGGCCGAACAACTGCAATTTGAGAAAGCCGCCAAACTGCGCGACCGCATCGCCGCTATTAAACGGATGAATGAGCGGCAAAAAGTGGTGATGTCCCACGTGAAAGAGCAAGACGTGATTGCCTTGGCGCAAGGCAGCGGTGCCGCTTGTTTTGAGGTGTTTCGTTTTGCAGGCGGCAGTTTGTATGACCGCGAGCACTTTCTGTTGGATGAGATTGAGGATGCCATCGCCGCCCGTTCGGCGTTTTTGAAGCAATATTACACCATGCGAAAGCCGCCGGCTCAGATCACGTTGGACGGCGAGTGCGAGGATACCGACTTGTTGAGCGAGTGGTTGAGCGGTCTCGCCAAACGCCGTGTGTTGCTGGTGTTGCCACAAAAGGGTGAGCAAGCACAACTGGTGGAGATGTGCCGTCACAACGCCGCCGAGCGCATTGCACAGCAGGCAGGGATGGCCGGGCGCGATACCGCCGCGTTGGACGAATTGGCGCGTCTGTTGGGATTGCCCCAACCGCCGCAATACATCGAATGTTACGACATTTCCCACACCGCGGGACAAGATCCCGTGGCCGGTATGGTGGTGTTTGAAAACGGACGTCCGCTGAAATCGGCGTATCGCCGTTTTTCGGTGAAAGAGGCGATGGGCGGCGACGACTATGCCGCGATGCAAGAGGTGTTGCACCGCCGCCTTACGGAATATAGTGTCCACAAGGATGAAGGGGTAGGTTTCGGCAGAAAGCCGGACCTAATCTTACTGGACGGTGGCGCAGGTCACGTGGCGGTTTGCCGCCCGGTGGTGGATAGCTTTGGTTTGCAGATTCCCGTGTACGGGTTGGTGAAGGACGATTCCCACCGCACCCGTGCCATCGCCGCCGACGGTGGCGAGATTGCCATCCGTTCCAAGCGCACCGCCTTTACCCTGCTCTCTTCCATCCAAGAAGAAGTGCACCGCTTTGCCATCTCCTATCACCGCCAAAAGCGCAAACAGAACAGCATCGGCACGGTGTTGACGCGGGCGGACGGCATTGGCGAAACGCGTGCCCGTGCTCTGCTTCGCCATTTCGGTTCGTTGCGCGCCATTCGTGCGGCTTCGGTGGAGGAATTGGCGGCTGTAAAGGGGATGTCCATTACATCGGCAGAAGCCTTAAAAGTCTACCTCGAAAACAATTAGGAGGGTTTGTATGAAACTGAATTATAAACGCACCGTGCTGATTGGTCTGGCCTTTATGTCCATTTTGGCATTTTGGCAGTTCTACGATCAAGTTATCCCCTTTTTGTTGGAAAACACCTTTGGTTTGAAAACCTTTGAGGCCAACGCCATCATGTCGATTGACAACGTGCTGGCGATCTTTATGTTGCCGTTGTTCGGCATGCTGTCCGACCGCACCCGTACACGACTGGGCAAACGCACGCCGTATATCCTGTTTGGCACGCTGTTGGCGGTGGCTTTGATGGTGGTTATGGCATTCTTTGTGCAGATGAAGCACTTCCTCGGCTTCACCGTGACGTTGATTGCCTTGCTCGTGACCATGGCCACCTATCGCACCCCTGCCGTGGCATATATGCCCGACGTGACCGAAAAGCCGTTGCGCAGTAAGGCGAATGCCATCATCAACCTGGTGGGATACATCGGCGGCATTTTCGCCACCGTGATGATGATGTTCCTTTTGAAGAGCGAAACGGCGGCAGACGGCGGAAAAGTCTATCGGGACGACCAATCGTTCATGCCCATCTTCTTTGTGATTGCCGCTTTTATGCTTGTGACGGTGCTGGTGATGGTGTTCACCGTGAAGGAAAACCGTGTGGTAGCCGAAGCGAACATCCGCGATGACGAAGAGGAATTCGAACACACCAAAAAAGGTAAGAAACTACCCCGTCCCGTGATGGTCAGTTTGATCCTCATTCTGTTGTCGGTGTTCTTGTGGTATGCCGCCTACAATGCGGTCACCACCGCATTCTCCCGTTACTGCATGAACGTGCTGGGCGCGGATCTCAGTATGTCTTCGAACTATCTCTTGATCGCCACGGTGGCCGCAATCGCCGCCTTTGTGCCGCTTGGATTTCTTTCGAGCGCGATCGGGCGCAAAAAAGCGGTGTTGCTCGGTGTGGCGTTGATGACGGTGTGTTATGCCGCCGCCTTCTTCATTACCAAACCCACCCCCGTTATCTACCTTCTGTTCGCTTTAGTGGGTATCGGTTGGGCATCCATCAACGTCAACTCCTTCCCCATGGTGGTGGAAATGAGCAGCGGTGCAGACGTGGGGAAATACACGGGATATTACTACACCTTCTCGATGGCGGCACAGATTGTCACGCCGCTTTTGTCCGGTCTGTTGATCGATACCCTGCCGTGGGGATACAAGATTTTGTTCCCCTATGCCGTGGTGTTTTCCGCCTTGGCATTCCTCACCATGTCGCTGGTGAAGCACGGCGACGTGAAACCGCAAAAGACAACGTCGGTACTGGAAAGTTTTGACGTAGAGGAGTAAACAATGGCTTGGATTTTTTCGATTCTCGGAACACTGTTGTTCCTCGCGTTGGTGTTTCTTTTCCTGCTCTTCCCTGCCACGCGCCGCCATCCACATCGGGACACCCTGCGCGGTGCGTTTGTGGCGCATCGCGGATTGCACAATGCCGATCGCCCCGAAAACTCGCTTCCTGCCTTTCGGGCGGCGGCCGAGGACGGGTATATCATTGAATGCGATCTTCACCTCACCGCCGACGGCGAAGTGGTTGTGTTTCACGACGATACCCTCACCCGTATGTGCGGTGTGGATGCCCACGTGGAAGATCAGACGTTGGACACATTGAAATCGCTTTGCTTAAAAAACAGCGAAGAACACATCCCCACCCTGCGCGAAATGCTGGCGTTGGTGGACGGACGTGTGCCGCTATTGATCGAATTCAAAATGCACAACGGCAACACCGCTGCCCTGTGCGAGGCGGCCGAAGCGATCTTGGCACAGTATACGGGAGAATACATCATTCAATCCTTCTATCCG
This sequence comes from Acutalibacteraceae bacterium, assembly GCA_045654545.1. Taxonomy (GTDB): domain Bacteria; phylum Bacillota; class Clostridia; order Oscillospirales; family Acutalibacteraceae; genus SIG588. The sequence goes on along the minus strand of JAZONO010000076.1, from coordinate 37,013 downwards.
CAGGTACTGCGTTGGTACAAAAAGAACCGTCCGCAGGTGTGCCGCGGACAGTTGGCAGAACCGTTTTTGAACGAATCGTTCAAGCATAAATTGGTGGGTTGTCTGTTGACCAACGTGATTGCACGCCCCGATTTTGTGTCCTATGGGCATTACGGTGCGTGGCATCCCTGCCGCTGTTTGTGCACCTGCTTGGGTGCCCTCCCCATCGCGTGGACTATCCATTCGCAAAAGGAGATCGACGAGCATCGCAAGGATTTTGTAGGATTTATATTTGAAGGATTCACTCCGCAATAACAAACGCGGTCGGTGTTTTGACACCGACCGCGTTTTATTTTTACCGTTTTATCTTTTTGCGGATCAACCGTACCACGGCAACCAGCACGCAGGTGAGCACCAACACGCCAAACGCCATGGCGGTAATTTTGGCGATCATTGTCCAGTCGGTTGCAGGAACCGGTTGGATCGGCGCACTGCTGGGTTGTGTGACAAGCGGTTCCACCGACGATTCAAACGTCCACACAAGGGATTCGTAGGACGGCACCGAGCCGCTGTAGGTAAAATCGCACGCGATGGACAAATGCAACTCGCGGCTTTCACCCGGTTGCACTCCCGAAAACACAATGGGGGCACGATCGGCATCCATAATGTGGGTGAACGGTGCGCGATAGATCTCACGGTCGCCCTGCGTAATCACAAGGGTGACCGCGTCCAAATACGCGAGTGCTTCTTCGTTGTCATACGGCAAAGACACCGACGTCAGGGTGAAATTCACCGCGCGATCCGCTTCGTTTTTCAACGTAAGCACACCGCCGGTGACCGATTGTCCCGTCAACACGGCGGGGGCTTCCCAAAAGGCAAGTTCCCCTTCGGTCTGCTCCATCAAATAGCCTTCTTCGTCCAGTGAAAACACGTATGCGGTCTCTTTCCCCATTGCCCCGACAGACACACCTCCGACCGCACACAGCAGGGTCGATAACAGAAGAATCCACATCAGTGTCTTTTGCATCAAGAACCACCGCCTTTCTTCTTACGGTCGTGCAGGTTCAGCACCACGGTCAACACCACATATGCCGTGAGAATACCGCCGAGTGTGTACACACCCCACAGCGGAATGCCCCACAACGTTTCGCTCATCGTTTGACGAATCGGCTCGCTTTGCGTAGTGGTAACGGGAACGGTGGTCGTGGTGGTCGTGGTGGTGGTGGAAGGTGCGGTGGGAAGATACGGCGCGGTTTCTTCCACGTGTGCCAACGCCGCGATCTCGTCCATATTCAGCACTTTACGGTACACTTCTACATTGTCGAGCAACGCATGCAGAGTGGGATCGCCCCATTCGCCCGTACCGATATCCAGCGAAAACGCCAGCAGTTCATGCACCGTGTTCAGCATGCGATCTTCCAGCCACAGCACACCGTCGATATACACACGCGCCGTGCGCCCGTCGGCGGTCACCGCCACGTGATGCCACTCGTTTTTCGGCAAAGCATAACTCACTTGCTCGTTGGTAGGATTAAACAAATCCAGATCCGTGCCGTTTGCACCGCCGTACTGATACCGCAGATACACACCGTTTACAAATCCGTCCTCGCGATACAGTGTGGGATCGTACATATATGGCGAAAAAGTCAAATAGTTTTGATCGCTGCGTGCCACACTGAACAAGCGCTCACCGCTTTCGTCCCCTTGACGGTTAACCCACGCGGAAAAGGTGAATTGCGACAAGCGTGCCACGGTATAATCCAAGCGCAAGAAGGTGCCGTCGCCCGGCAAATACAGCGCCTTGCCGTCCACACCGTTATCCACCCACTGCAGATCGTCCGCCGTGATCTCTTCGTCTCCGCGATAATATTGTATACCATCCTCGAGAAATTCACCCGGCTCGCTCACAATAGACAAACAATCGTCCTCCCAATAGTACCACTCGATAGCCGAAGCAGGTAACGTCAAAACGGAGATGAACACCGAGATTACGAGCGCGAATATCCACACACGTTTCATGCGCCCTCTCCTTTCTCTCGGGGATCACCGTTGATACGTTTGGTCGCTTTGCGGTTGAGCCAACGCGGCGACAGACGCGAAGCAAAACTCATTGCATGCACCGTGATGCCGCAAAATTGAATGGCTTTCCCTTTCATGGTGGCACGGTAACCGCGGCGCGCCACCTTTTCGGCGGTTTCCACCGGCAGAGCACGGAACAGATTGCCGCCTTTCAAATTCGCGGCCGTTTCGAAATTGCTTTCAGTCGGTCCGGGACACAGTGCCGTCACGGTAATGCCGTATTCCGCCAGCTCCTCTGCCATCGCTTGCGAAAAAGACAGCACAAACGCCTTGGTGGCATAATAGGTCGCCATATACGGACCTGCCGCCATTGCCGCGAGCGACGCCACGTTCAAAATGCGGCCGCCGCCCTCTTCACGCATGGCACGGGCATAGCAGTGGGTTAACTGCATCAGCACAGTGACATTGAGCGTCACCATGTCCCGTTGCCGTTCCCAGTCCGCATCGATAAAGGACACAAAGTCACCGAACCCTGCATTATTCACCAAAATATCCACCGACAAGCCTGCCGCCGCGGTGCGGTCAAACAGATCCTGCGCCGCATTAGGCAAGGTGAGGTCTTGCGGTATCACCACCACAGGAACGTGGTATTCCGCTTCCAACAACGCCTTCTTTTCCTGCAAGCGCGCTTCACTGCGCGCCACCAAAATGAGCGGATGATTGCCTGCGGCAAATTGCCGTGCCAGTTCCCATCCAATGCCGCCGGATGCGCCGGTGATCAATGTGTACTTACTCATACGTTACTCCTTAAAACGGATCATGGGTCCTCCCCCGTTTTTTCAGTTAATTCTATCATAAAACCTTTCGCACGGCGTGTCAAGGGAAAGGTGCGGTTTTCAGCAGGTTTTACATATTGTAAAACCGATTCCGCATACGGCGAAAAGGCATACCGACGGTATGCCTTTTCATATACGATGTTATTCGGTACGCAATGCCACAACAGGATCTTTCTTCGCCGCACTGCGCGACGGAATGATACCTGCCACCAGCGTCAGCAACACGCTGATCACCACCAGAATAATCGCCGCTCCAATGGGCAAGAACGCACGCAGATTAGCAATGCCCGTGAAGTGATTGAGGATCAAATTGATGGGAATACACAAGAGATAGGTCACCAGCACGCCAAGCAAACCTGCCGCAAAGCCGACAATGATGGTTTCGGCGTTGAACATACTGGACACGTCGCGTTTGGATGCACCGATCGCACGGAGAATACCAATTTCTTTGGTGCGTTCCTGCACCGAGATCAAGGTGATGACACCGATCATGATGGAGGACACGATAAGCGAAATGGAGACGAAGGCGATCAGCACATAGGTGATGGCATCGATGATGGTGGTCACCGAGGACATCATCAACCCGACATAGTCGGTATACTTGATCTTTTTGATCTCTTCCACACCATCGTTGTATTTCGTGATCGCTGCTTCGATGATGTCTTTGTTTTCAAACGAAGAGGCATAGATGTTGATAGTGGCAGGCGATTCCAGATCTAGATCCCCCATTGCTTTCAGGTTATCCTCATAGGTGGTTTCTGAAAACTCCATCAAATTGTCATAATATGCCGCCAGTTGCGCATACGCAGGGGCTTTGACCTCATCGCCTTGCGATTGGAACACATCCGAACGAACGTCCGGCAAATTGGCACGGAACACCGCAAATGCCGCCAGCAACTCTTCCATCGGTTTCGCCATCAATTCCTGCTGTTTTTGCGGCAATTCCTGCATGGAAATCTGCGCCATCAGCAGTTGGGTGACCAATTCGTTCGATTCTTCTTCCGAAAGCGCAGCAAAATATTTCGCCGCATCTTCGTCTGCATAGCCACTTTGCTGGGCAAAGAACGCGATCACCATCGCTTCTTTTTCGGCACGGGTCTTGCCCATCGTCTTTTCCGCCAAGCGTTGTTGCATGAAATTGAGTGCTTCCAACTTCATGTACATCGCCACCTGCTCGCCGGGCTCCATGGTATCCAGATGGTTCAAGAAGGCGACAGCTTTGTCATAGTTGCTCATCGCGCCGGCATCGGGTTTGAAGGGCAGACCCGTCAACACGTCGCGGTCAGGCGAATTCTTTTGCGCTTGGATCACGGGCGAATCCACCGCTTTTTCAATCATATACTTGGTCAACCCGTTGGTGTACGCAATGCTGCCTGTGAGCATCGCCACGTCGGCATCCTCTTTCGGGCGGATGATGCCCGTCACCTTCAAGGACAGCGCGTTATCATACAGGCGGCGCAGTTTGTTTTCGTCTTTGCGTGCATCTTCATACAACCCCGTGGTGGCGTTGAGTTCATAGCAATCCGCGCTCAAAATGGTTTTGTACTCACGACCGACGATCTCTTCATAGGTCCAGCGCCCTTCCTTTTTCTCCACGGTTGTGCTGTTCAAACCGGCATTGATCAACGCCTCCATATCCGCTTCGGGCAAAAGACCCAGCGCATACAACGTCACGTCGTCCAGCTCGTTGTTTTTGTCCACCACCAACACGATCTCGTTATACGCCTTCGGCCAATCGCCATACACCGCCTCGTACTGTTCGTACAACAGATCGTTCACGGGGGCGCCGTTCTCACCGGGCAAAAGTTCCTGCCACAGTTCCACCGACATGGTGCCCATTGTTCCCATCGGCGAGGATTGCGCCATCGCCGACATCTGAGACATATCCATGCCCATATATTTAAGGATCAGTTCGGTCAGGATCTCTTCGGTATCGGCACGCAAAATCTTGCCGTCCACGTTTTTGGTGTAGATCAGCATATCCAGATCATACCCGTATTGCACACCGTTGACCGCCTCTTTCAGCGAAGAGTCGGGGTTGGCGAGTTCCTTTTCAAGGTATTCCTTAAACGCTTTCAAGTCGTTTTGTCTGGCTTCCAGCGAGCCCAAGGCATTGATCATGTTCTGCAACGCCGCTTTTTTGTACACCGCGTCGTCGGGGTGGTCGGATTCGCCGTCTTGAATATTCATAAACGCTTCAATCAGCGACGAAAGTTCCACCGTGGATGCTTCCAGCGTGATGGGATACGCCGAAAGGGTGCTTTCTTGCACCGAATCGATATACGCCGTCGTGCCCTGCGACACCGCCAAAATCAACGCGATGCCGATAATGCCGATTGAGCCTGCAAACGCTGTCAAGGTCGTGCGCCCCTTCTTGGTAAAGAGATTTTTGAGCGACAGCATAAAGGAGGTGGCAAACGACATGGAAGGCTTCTTCTCTTTTTTCGCTTTCGGGGGCATCGCCGCATACGCGGCTTCGGTCGCCGCAACCTCCTCGTCGGTGAGCGGTGCGGAATCGTCGGTAATCTCGCCATCCAACATGCGAATAATACGCGAAGAATAGTGCTCCGCCAATTCGGGGTTGTGAGTCACCATCACGATCAAACGATCCTTGGAGATCTCTTTCAAAATCTCCATAACCTGCACGCTGGTTTCGGTGTCCAGTGCACCCGTGGGCTCATCCGCCAAAATGATGTCGGGATCGTTCACCAGTGCACGGGCAATCGCCACACGTTGCATCTGACCGCCCGACATCTCGTTCGGGCGTTTTTTGAGTTGATCGCCCAATCCGACATCTTCCAATGCCTTTTTGGCACGGGCACGGCGCTCCGTTTTGGACACGCCCGACAAGGTGAGTGCCAACTCCACGTTTTGCAACACCGTTTGATGCGGAATCAGGTTATAACTTTGGAACACAAAACCGATGGAATGGTTGCGATATGCGTCCCAATCGCGGTCACGGAACTCTTTGGTGGAACGTCCGTTGATGATCAGATCCCCTTCGGTATACGCATCCAAACCGCCGATGATGTTGAGCATCGTGGTTTTACCGCAACCCGAAGGGCCAAGGATTGAAACAAATTCCGAACGGCGAAAGCGCAGGCTGATCCCTTTGAGCGCTTCCACCTTCCCGTTGCCGGCGGGATATTCCTTTTTAATCCGGCAAAGTTGTAACATAGCATTATCCCTCCATTATAGGATACCTTATTGTATCACACGCCTTCTATAGTTTCAATCACACATATATGAATTTATATGAATATTTTGTAAAATCTTTTCTTTATATGTGTTGCGGAATATGGTGCAGTGATAGCGAGGTGATTGTCATGACCTTTGAAGAACCGGCAAAAGCACTGGTTGCCCAAATGACATTGGCAGAAAAACTGGCACAGATGAAATACGATACCCCACCATTAAACGTTTGGGTGTACCTGCCTACAACCGGTGGAACGAATGCTTGCACGGCGTGGCGCGTGCCAGCACCGCCACCGTGTTTCCGCAAGCCATCGGTATGGCGACATCCTTGGATGAGGACCTGTTTTTCGACGTGGCCGCCGCCATTTCGGACGAGGCGCGCACCAAGCACAATCAGTTTGATAAAAAACGTATCCCTTTTTTGGTGCGGATAAGAGGACTTTCTTCTCACGAGCGCAACAGTCCAATAATAACGACTTTTTCTTGCAATGCAAGAAAAATGTCGGTGGACTTCGCCGAAGGCGACCGTCCTTTGCTGCCAAACCTTCGGCATCAAAGATGCCTCATGTTTGGAGTTCGTTTCAAGTCCTCTTTTGCTAAGAAAAAAAGAAAGACGGGTTAATACCCGTCTTTCTTTTTTGGTGCGGATAAGAGGACTTGAACCTCCACCGAGTTGCCCCGATTAGAACCTGAATCTAACGCGTCTGCCAATTCCGCCATATCCGCATATCTGCCGTCGCTCTTGCGGCGACAAGTGATATTATAACGAATGGTATGGGAAATGTCAAGGGCTTTTTTAAAAAAAATCACGATTTTTCAAAAAGTTTTACCCCGTCAGTTTACGGCGTAATTCCCTTAATATCACACGCTCGCGACGGGACACTTGCACCTGTGTCATTCCCAGCGCTTCGGCGGTTACCTGCTGTGTGCGGCGGTACAGATACCGCCACTCGATCAAACGGCGATCACGCTCATCCAGTTCGGACAGTACCTGCCGCAATGCCAAGCGGTCGGTGATGCTTTCCTCGGGCGGTGGGACGGGCAGGTCGATCTGATCACTGTCCTCCCCATCGTCCCAACGGGTCAAGGACAGCGGTGGCAACGAGGCACCGAGCGCTTCGGCGGCAGTGGCAGTGTCCACGCCAAGCCTTTCGGCCAATTCGCTGACCGAGGGTTCTCTCCCCTCCTCTCCTGCAAACCGCTCGCGCTCACGAGCGGTACGCAAGGAAAGTTCTTTCAGCGTGCGCCCCACCTTCACCGCGCCTCCATCACGAAACAGGCGGCGTATCTCGCCCATAATCACCGGTACGGCATAGGTGGACAGCCGCAATCCGCGCGAAGCATCAAACCCGTCCACTGCTTTCACCAAACCCACGCAACCGGCTTGCACCAGATCATCGTATTCCACACCGCGCCCCATGAAACGGCGTGCACAGGCGTGCACCAACCCCATGTTTTCACAAACGATCGTATTGCGCTGTGTCACGACGCCGTCGCCTCTTCCTCCTTGTGTATGTATTTTTCCAGCGTAACCACCGTGCCGCGCCCGTTTACGGAACGGACCGACACCTTGTCACACAGGCTTTCCATCACCGAAAAGCCCAACCCCGACCGTTCCTCGCCTCCCGTTGTGAACAGCGGCTCACGTGCTTTTTCCACGTCCGCGATGCCGCAACCGCGGTCTTGAATGCGAATCACCACCCGTCCGTTATGGTACAGCCGTGCCGTAAGAATGATCTCGCCCACACCGCCTCTATAAGCATGCACAATACAGTTGGTCACCGCCTCCGAAACGGCGGTGCGAATATCCACCAACTCATCCACGCGCGGATCCAGTTGCGCCACAAACGCCGCCACCACCGACCGTGCCAAACTCTCGTTTGCCGACAAGGCAGGCAACGTCAGTTTAATCTCATTTTCTGCTTTTACACGCATGTGTCTGTTCCTCCTTTTCCCAAATATCCAGCTTGTCCAATCCTGCCATACGCATCATTTGCCGCACACGCTCACTTGCGCCGCACACGCGCAAATCACCGTTGATCATGCGCATTTGACGGTAGCGTCCCATGATCAGCCCGATCCCCGAACTGTCCATAAAACTCACACCTGCAAAATCCATGCGCAGTCGTTTGGGGTTACGTTGTTCCACCGCCGCATCGATCCGTTCCCGTAACGGTGCCGCCGTGTGGTGATCGATCTCACCCGACAACCGTGCCACCAATTCCCGTTCACGGCACTCCAGTTCTACTGCCATTGTGTTCCGTCCTTTCCGAATAATAAAAAGCCTCTATCCATAAGAATAGAGGCTTGTCCGCGAAAATCCACACGAAGTGCGTTGTCGCATTATACGTTATTTTGTTGCCCGGCGGCAAAGGCGCACGCAAACGGGCGAATAGCCGAGGCGGTGTAAAATGAACCGCCCACAAACAGCGGTGTATCGGCAGCAAGACGACGTGCGTGTTCCCACGCATCCGAGAGGTCATTCACTGCATACACCTCCCCTACACCTGCATGGGCAAACTGTTCTGCCAACTGCGCAGCCGGCAAAGCGCGCGCATTGGGCGGCGTGCAACACACCACCCTTGCCACGTGGGGCGCCACCTCGGCCACACACGCGGCGGTATCTTTGTCACGCAACATACCAAAGAGCAAGGTTACGTCCCCTTCCTCTTTCATCCGTTGCAGCAACGCCGCCACCCCTTCCATACCGTGGGGATTGTGTGCACCGTCCAACACGATCAGCGGCGTGCGGCACACCACTTCTTCACGGCACGGCAAGGTCGCATTTGCCAAACCAAGACGGCACGCATTGGCATCTGCCGCCAAACCGCAAGGGACCAGAGCGCGCACCGTTTCCAATGCCGTGAGCGCATTGTCCACCTGGAACTCCCCCCCCAGCGGCAAGGTGTATTCCACACCGTCAAACGCAAAACGCACCGCACCGATCGGTGCAGGCAATACCGTGGCGGCGCGGCGATTGGGTTGCCGCACCGTCAGCCCGTGGGCAGCCGCTTCTTCAAACAGCACCGCCAAAGCATCGGGGGATTGTGACGGTGTGGTGATCACCGCACACGGCGGCTTGATAATGCCGCTCTTTTCCCTTGCAATCTCTTCGATCGTTCCTCCCAAAAAGGCGGTGTGATCCAGATCAATGGGGGTAAACACCGCCGTGAGCGGTGGCGGACACACGTTGGTCGCATCACAGCGACCGCCCATACCGCACTCCAACACACACACGTCCACACGCTCTTCGGCAAAACAGGTGAATGCGACCGCCGTGAGCAACTCAAATTCGGTTAACCGTGCCGCTTCATCCAAGTCCTCTTGGATGTTTTTCCACTGTGCAATCAAAGCAGCAAAGCGATCTTCCGTTAGTCCCGCGCCGTCCAACGTGACGGTGTCACACATTCCCGTTACCGCCGGGGACGAAAACACCCCCACACGCCATCCTGCGGCGGCGAGAATGCATTGGATCATACGGGCAGTGGATCCTTTTCCGTTTGTTCCTGCCACGTGGATCACGCGCAAGCGGCGGTGCGGATCGCCTGCCAGCGCCAATGCGTGGCGCAAGCGATCCAGCCCCAAGCGAATACCGCCGACGCGCAACGAATCCATATATTGCATCGCTTCTTGAAAGGTCATAGGCTTCTTCCTTTTCAAAAAACGGGAACTGCCACAAGGGGCGTTCCCGTTGAATTTCTTAAAACAGATCTTCCAGTTTAACGGCGGCACTCTCTGTCTGTTCCGTCGGCTCTTCGGGCGACACGTCCTCCAACAATTCGGCAATCAGCGCCTCTTTTTCCGAACGGGTTTCCTCCACAGATTCCGTCGTAATCGGGGATTCCTCGGGTCGCTCTTCGGGAGTTCCCTCAGTCGGTGCAGGCGATTCTTCCGCCGTTTCGCTCGCAACTGCCTTTTTCTTTTGAGGAACGTTTTTCATCAATCCCCACCGCGGAAACGCAAACAGGAAAATGCACAACAAGGCAATGGCAAGCACCACCAACAAACCGCCGAGCAGCAACATCGCCAGTGCCGATCCTTGCGGATACGGTGACCGTTCGTCACTGATCACTTCATATATCTCGGTGTAGGTTTCTTCCGTCTCCTCAACAGATACCGTGGTGGAAACCGCCCCCGTCGTGGTTTCGGCCGCAACCGAAAGCGCACCGACAAACACAAGCAACATACACAGCAAAAGCGCAAACGCCTTTTTCATATTGTCTCTCCTTACATTGGACTTAATAGTCACCCAAAAACACGCGGCACACCAAACGGGAGCGGCGCATAAACGCCACCGTGATCAAGGACAAAAGCCACACGATCACCGGTGCAAAGATCAACGAAATGATCCCGGGAATGATGTAGATAAGCGGTTCCAGCAACAGGGTGAACAGTGCGTGCACCACGTACATACCGAGCGAGAACTGCGCCATCGGCCCGATCCACGGCGTGAACACCGTTTCGCGGTTGAATTCGCGGCATGCCATAAACGCCAGACCTGCCATCAGCACCATATTTGGCATAAACCCTTGATACAGCACCACGTTAGCGGCACCCGCACCCTTGGTGAACAACGCCGTAAGGATGGTGGTCAACAGTCCCACAATGCCGTACGCGATCACCAAATGCAATGGTTTTGCCCGACGTTCGGTGGTGGAAAGCATCCACCCAAAGAGCACAAAGCCGAGATACCCACCCAGCACGTTGGCAGAGGAGTAACCGCCCAGCGCCAAACCGGGAAACACACCGGGGGCAGACAAAGCCGGAATGAACGAACCGTAAAACAGCCACAAGATCACCGCAAAATGCAATAAGGTACGCGGTGCGTGCTGCACCAAAATGCGCAAAAACGGCAACAAGAGATAAATAGCCATCAGCAAATACAAAAGCCACAGATGCGGCGAAACGGGAACGCTCACGATGGATAAGAGCGCTTCCAGCGGAACGACGTTTTCGTTCACCAATCCTTGCCACAGAAAACGAATCACCAAATAGATGAACGACCACACCGCTAAGATCGTAAACATCGGCAACACGCGGTGACGTGCCACCGATTTGAGCGAGGCGGATTCCGATTTGTCAAGTAACAGCGCCCCTTCCGCCATCAGCAACAGCGGAACGGCCGGTTTGGTCAAAGACGACAACAGATTGGACAGATGCCAAGTGAAGGTGAGAGCCTGTCCGCCTGCTGCATCCTGAAACACCAGTATATCCGAAATGCCGGAAATCACAATGCCGATGATCGCCAGCACGCGCATACGGTCGTAACACGCAATACGCAGTTTTCGTTGTTCCATATATGCCTCCTAAATACTATATGTACAAATAATTCTTGAATTGCAAAAATCACCAGTTAAATTATAGGAAAATTTCGCCATAATTACAATCGTCAAAACCACCTAAATCCCTCTTGCCTTTTCGTGCATTTTTTAACAAATAAGAGGACTTTTGGCGTTTTGGCAAATAAGGATTGCATTTTTTCGTAATCTATGGTACGATAACTACAAGAAAAGTGTTCCATTTGGAACATTTTTGGAGGTGAGCGGATGAAATCCTTTCCTTGGGATGTATTTCTGTTTCGAGGGTTGAGCGAAGCGGAGCAGGGCGCACTGCTGTGCGAGGTACCGCCGCCCGAATCGTTCGAAAAAGGAGCGGTCATTTATTCCGCCGCACGATTTCGGCAGGCGATCGGTGTGGTGGTCTGCGGTGAAGTGCTCATTCTGCGCGATGCCGCCGTGCTCAACCGTTTGGGGATTGGTGCGGTGTTTGGTGCCGCCGCTTTGTATGGCGAAGAAGAACAGTACGTCACCGAAATCCACGCCGCCACCGCTTGTGAAATTTGCTTTTTTGATGAAGCGTTGCTTCGCCGATGGATGAAACGGGATTTCCGCATTGCCGAAAATTACATTGGCTTCCTCTCCGAACGCATCCGCTTTTTGAATCGCCGCATCGCCTCCTTCACCGCAGGCGATGCCGAACACCGTGTGCTCACGTATCTGTGTCAGCACACCGATGAAAACGGATTGGTGACACTCCCCCACAGCATGAGTGAATTGTCCAAGATGCTGGATATGGGGCGCACCAGTCTGTACCGCGCGTTAGATACCCTTACCGCCGACGGACATATCCGCCGTGACGGCAAGTCGATCTATATATTATCACCTTTGTAAAGGAGCATGTGTTATGAAACGTACATTAAAAACCTTGCTTGCCATCACGCTTGTGTTGGCGTTGGCCATAGCCTCGTTCGGTTGCGCTAAAAAGAGCGAAACGCCCGAAAAAGGTAAGACGGCTTTGGCGATTGCCGGCATCCAAGGTCCCACCGGTGTGGGGCTTGCGAATTTGATGGAAACCGCCGCTTCGTCCGAAACGATCGACTATTCCTTCACCATCGCCACCTCGCCCGATGAAGTGGTGGGCAAATTCTCCAGTGGTGAAGTGCAGATTGCTTCTGTTCCCACCAACCTTGCGGCCACGCTGTATAAAAAGCTCGGCGGCGACGTGCAAATGCTCGCCATCAACACGGCAGGCGTCTTGTATATGCTGGAAAACGGCAACACCATTCAGTCGGTGAACGATCTGCGCGGCAAAACCATCTATTCCACGGGTGAAGGTGCCAACCCGGAATATGTGTTGCGTCACGTGCTCACAAAAAACGGCATTGATCCCGACAAAGACGTGACCATCGAATTCCTCGCGGAAAACACCGAACTGATTCAAAAGTTGGCAAAGAATGAAGCGAGTGTCGCCATGGTTCCCGAACCGGCCGCTACCACGGTGATGACCAAAAATACCGCGTTGCGTGTGGCGCTCAGCATGGACGAAGAGTGGAACAAAGTGGAACCCAACAACAAAATGATGATGGGTTGCGTAATTGCGAAGAAGAGTTTTGTGGAGCAAAATGCCGAGGCGATCAACACCTTCCTTGCGGATTATAAAAAATCCATCGAAGCCACGTCGAGCGTGGATGCGACCGCCGCCCTGTGCGCCAAGCACGGCATCATCGCCGCTGAAGCGATCGCCAAACAAGCGATCCCGCGTTGCAACGTGGTGTATGTGGACGGTACGAATATGAAAACAACCATTCACGGCTATTACGAAATTCTCTTTGCGGCCAACCCCAAATCGATTGGAGGAGCCATACCGGATGATGCGTTCTATTACGTCGCAAAATAAAGATACCTTTTTAAAACGCGTTCTTTGGAGCGTGATCGCCCTGGTCTTTTGGGTCGCGGTGTGGTGGCTCATTGCATGGCGTGTGAATCAGGAGTTGCTGGTTCCCTCCCCCGTGTTGGTGGCCAAAACGCTGTGGCATCTCGGCGGTACGTCGGCCTTTTGGCAGGCGTGCGCCGCCTCCCTTTTGCGCATCGCGCTCGGATTTGCAGGCGGCGTGGCAGCAGGGGCGGTACTGGCATTGCTCACCACCCGTTTCACGGTGGCAGACCGCTTGCTTTCTCCCTTGCTCAAAACGGTGCGTGCCACTCCCGTGGCATCCTTCATCATTTTGGCACTGGTGTGGCTCACGACGGATGTCCTGCCTGCCTTTATCGCCTTCCTGATGGTCGTCCCCATTGTGTGGGCGAACGTGGATCGCGGATTGCGGCGCACCGATCGCCGCCTCTTGGAAATGGCGCACATCTTCCGCATGGGCAAGCGGCGCACGATGCTTCACGTGTGGATTCCCTCGGTCATGCCGTATTTTCTCACGGCTTGCACCACCGCGTTGGGTCTGGCGTGGAAATCCGGCATTGCGGCCGAGGTCATCTGCCGTCCCGATGAATCCATCGGGCGACTCTTACAAACCGCCAAACTGCATTTGGAAACCGCCGAAGTGTTTGCCCACACCATTGCCGTTATCGTGTTAAGCCTTTTGCTGGAACGGCTGCTGCTGGCGTTGGCGAAACGGTTCGGACAGCGTTTCAACGCAACGGAGGAGGGTTGAGCCATGGCATTTATATTGGATCACATCCACTTCTCCTATCCCGACAAAGCGGTGCTGCGCGATCTTTCGCTCACAATTGCCGAGCGCGGTGTCACCTGCTTGTTTGGTCCTTCCGGTTGTGGCAAAACCACCGTACTGCGCCTTTTGTTAGGGTTGGAAACGCCACAAAGCGGACGCGTGGAAGGCGACTTGCACAGCCCTGCGGTCGTGTTTCAGGAAAACCGTCTGTTGCCGTGGAAAACCGTGCTGGAAAACGTGGCACTGACCGCTTCCCCCAAACGTGCCGCCGATGCGTTGCATGCCGTTGGACTGAGCGACGAGGTGTTTTTACAGTTTCCGCGCGAACTCAGCGGCGGTATGCGCCGTCGCGTGGCGATTGCGCGTGCCCTGGCGACCGAGAGCCGTTGGTTGGCGTTGGATGAACCGTTCAACGGCATCGATGCCGAAAACCGCGAACAGATCGCCGCACTCATTCGGCAATATGCCATTGACCGTCCCGTGGTGTTGGTGACTCACCACCCCGAGGAGATCGAGTTGTTGGATGCCGAAGTATTTCATATGTAATATGTAACAAAAAACGGGATGACCGCACGGCGGTAATCCCGTTTTTTCTTGTTCTCTTATTTGATTTCGTGAATCCAGCCTTCGGGCGCTTCCAAGCGACCCATCTGGATGCCGGTGAGGGTATTGTACAGCTTCTGGGTGATGGGTCCCATCTTTTCCATGCCGGCCGGGAACGCAATCTCGCGACCGTGATCCACAATCTTGCCGACAGGCGAGATGACCGCCGCCGTGCCACACAGGCCGCACTCGGCAAAATCCGCCACTTCGGACAACGCCACAGGACGCTCTTCCACTTCCAAGCCGAGGTATTCCTTCGCCACCACCATCAGCGAACGGCGAGTGATGGACGGCAGAATGCTGTCCGACTTCGGGGTGACGACCTTGTTATCCTTGGTGACAAAGATGATGTTCGCACCGCCCGTTTCCTCGATGTAGGTGCGCGTGCCGGGATCGAGATAGATGTTCTCGTCATAGCCCTGCTCGTGTGCATCCACGATGTTGTAAAGGCTCATCGCATAGTTGAGGCCGCCCTTGATGTGACCGGTGCCGCGCGGTGCCGCACGGTCGAGATCGCTGATGCGCACCGTCAACGGTTTCACACCACCCTTGAAGTAGGGGCCGACGGGAGTCACCAAAATGCGGAACTGATACTCGTTCGCAGGCTTCACACCGATGACGGGATCGGAGCCGAACATGTAGGGACGCAGATACAACGTCGCACCCGAACCGTAAGGCGGCACGAAGGCGGCATTGGCACGCACGACCTGATCGACCGCATCCAAGAAACGCTCCTTCGGGAACACGGGCATACGCAGACGCAGTGCCGACTGCTCCATACGGTCGGCGTTCATGTCGGGGCGGAAAGTCACGATGCGACCATCCTCGGTGGTGTACGCTTTGAGACCTTCAAAGCAGGTCTGCGCATACTGCAACACACCCGCGCATTCGTTGATCACCACGTTGGAATCGGTGGTCAATTCGCCGTCATCCCACGCGCCGTTCTTGAAGTTTGCAACATAGCGGTAATCGGTGGGCATATAGCCGAACCCGAGGTTACCCCAATCGATGTTTTTCTTTTCCATTTTCGTTTCCTTCTTTCCGAAAAAACAAGTTTGTTTTATTTTAACACACCTTTGCGCGCGGTGCAAGTATTTTACGAAACAAAAGCCGGTTTTATTGACTTTTTTTCAAAAATGGCGTATCATTTGTAGCGAAAAAGGAGTGGTTTTCTGTGTTGGAAGTGTCCCATCTGACAAAAAAGTACGGCAAAGTCTTGGCGTGCGATGACATTTGTTTTCGCACTCG
Organism: Acutalibacteraceae bacterium; assembly: GCA_045654545.1. Taxonomy (GTDB): domain Bacteria; phylum Bacillota; class Clostridia; order Oscillospirales; family Acutalibacteraceae; genus SIG588. Next base: position 21,173 of record JAZONO010000076.1, on the reverse strand, counting down.
CCATTTTGCTCGCCGTTGCGGTCAGCGGGTTGTTCTTCGCACTTGCCCCACTCTTTATCCAAAACGGTCAGCGATAAATATATACGCAAAAAAGCCGTCCGCATTACGGACGGCTTTTTCTCACAAAGTTTGGGCAATTAGCCTTCAGCCTTCATGTTGGCGAAGCACTCGCTGCAATACACAGGGCGATCCTCGCGGGGCTTAAAGGGGACACGCGCTTCCTTGCCGCAATTGGCACAGATCGCCGTGAACATTTCGCGTTCCGGCTTGGAAGCATTCTTGCGTGCATCACGGCAAGCCTTGCAACGCTGGGGCTCGTTCACGAAACCTTTCTCAGCATAGAACTCCTGCTCGCCGGCGGTGAAAACAAATTCTGCACCGCAGTCTTTGCACACCAGTGTCTTGTCTTCGTACATGGGGTTTCAACCTCGCTTTTAATTATTTGCCCTGTAAAGTCAAGTGATACTTGGATTACCCAATGTGTCGATTGAGGTACACGGCATTTTTAATATATGATGAACAGCAAACGCTGTCACATCCTCAAAAACGGGTTCGCAATTTAGCTCTTGCCCGTTGCAAGGCGTTATCCACCGCTTTGGTGGTGATTTGCAACTGAGCAGCAATCGTTGCATACGGCAGACCGTCGAGATACCGCAACAGCACGGCATATTCCTGCCGTGACAACACGGACTTGATGCGTTCGAGCATCAAAGCGGCATTCTCCCGTTCCAGCATCTGTGCGGCAGGGTCGTCGGTTGCCACCGCCACGTCTTTCATGGCGGTCACATCCTCAACCAACACTTCGGATGCGATCCCTGCGCGACGACGCCAAAACGAAAGCAAGCGGTTGCGCACGCAGGTGGATGCATAGGTGCAAAACGACGTTTCACGCGACGGATCAAAGGAACGTACGGCAAACAACAAACCGAGCAATCCTTCTTGCGCCGCATCCTCTGCATCAGCAGACGGGAAACGGAAATGGGCAACCTGTGCACGAAGGGTTGGCTCATATTGTGCGACCAACATTGTGAAGGCCTCTTCACTCCCCGCTTGTGCCAACGAAAGCAACTTAACTTCGTCGGGAAGCGACAGAACATCCGTGTTCGGAACCAGCATAGAAACCTTCCTTTTGCACGCGACAAATCCTCTCCATCGCTACAGTTATATTCAGTTTACATTTTTTTAATCGTTTTGTCAACTAAAATTTTTCGAAATTCTAAAAATGTGAACAAATCACCTAACCAAGAGGACTTTTGTTGTGCAGTTTTTACAATTTTCGACGAAATTCAACCGCAAGAAATCCATTTTGCCTTTGTATAATTTTTGGTTTGCCGCACACACTACCCTTGTCAGCGGCGGTCCCGTAACGTGCGACACCGCTTTTTCTGCCTTTGTTGCGGTGTCCTTTGCGGGATACAGCCGTGTCGAAATCGGAAAAATCGGTGACGGACGTTTCATCAACACGCAACCGTGTTTGTGCCGTTGCTGTCTGCCCTTCCCTGCCGTGCGGCAGGATGGGTAAAAAAACAGCCGTCGTGTTGTACGACGGCTGTTTCCCTTTTATATCACGTACAAGAGTATGCACAACACGTGCAACACACTTCCGACCAACACGAACAAATGGAAGATCGAGTGGGCGTAGCGACGCTTTTTCCCAAGTCCGTATATCACCGCGCCCACGGTGTAGGCGATGCCGCCGAGCAAAAGCAACCACAACGCAGGCGCAGACAAGGCGACAACCGTTACCTTTGCGGCAATCACGATGCACCATCCCATGCCGATGTAGCAGATCATCGAAAACACGGCGTAGGCTTTCAAATCGATGGCGGTGAACACGGTGGCTAACGCCGCCAGTCCCCACACCAAGCCGAATATGCTCCACGCCCATTGGGGCGACACGGGGCGAATGGCCGAAAGCAAAATGGGGGTATACGTTCCGGCAATCAAAAAGTAGATGGCGCAATGGTCCAACACCTGAAACACTTTTTTCGCCATGGGATGCCGCAACCCGTGGTACACACCCGACATGGTGTATAACACGATCAATGCCGCACCGAATATCGCACTGCCGACCACATCCCAAGCATCACCGAACAACGCCGCTTTGATCACACACAGCGCCAATGTCAGCACACCGATGCCGCCGCCGACAATGTGGGAAATCATGTTGAACAGTTCTTCCCCTCGCGTGTAGTTGGGAAGTAAACGGTCGATCAGTTTGGTTCGTGTCACAAGTTACCTCTCTTTCCCGACAAAGAACAACGCCAGCGTGCCGGGACCGGAGTGGGCACCGATCACCGGTCCCACGTTGACCGTCGTGTCCACGTCAACGCCGTATTCCTCCTTCAACATCGATGCCAACAAGGTTGCATCACCCTCACAGTCACCGTGAGAGATGAACACCACACCTTCGCCCTTGGTCTGCGCCAGAGCACCATACTGGTCACACAGCGCTTTCAGCGCCGCTTTGCGTCCGCGCACCTTGAAACGGCTGATCAGATGCCCTTCGTTGTCCATGTGCAGCACGGGTTTGATGCCGAGCACACCGCCGACCAGAGCCACGGCAGGGCTGATACGACCGCCGCGTTTGAGATACACCAGATCGTCCACCGTGAACCAATGACACAGATGAAAACGCATATCTTCGGCAAACGCCGCCAGTTCATCGATCGTGGCACCCTCGGCTTTCTTTTGCACCACAAGATACAACAGCATACCGAACCCTGCCGAAGCAGACAGCGAATCCACCGCCACCACACGACGACCGGGATACGCTTCTTCCAGCTCCTGAGCCGCCATACGTGCACAGTTATATGTCGTGCTGAGACCGGAAGAAAAACCGAGATAGAAAACATCATTACCGTTCTTCACGTCCTCTTCAAACAGCTCACGGAACGTTTCGCTGTTCACCGCCGACGTTTTTGCCACGCCGCCGTCGCGCATGCGCTGATAAAAGTCTTGCGTGGTCAGTTCAAAATTCGTATACACCTTTTCATCGCCGTTAAATTGAAACGACAAGTCGCAGCGTTTAACCCCCCACTCACTCAACGTTTGAGGCAGCATATCACAAGCCGAATCGGTATAGATTACGTAGGAATTCATAAGTATATTCTCCCTTGCAAAATACATTTTGCGGTCAAAAGAAATATGACCGCTTACGCGTTCAATTATACCAATATGCCAAATCAATCGCAACCTACTCCCTTTTCTCGCTTCTATACTTTCTCTTCCTTGGCGGTAGAACGGATTTTTCGCACTCTACCACCGATAGAACACCGTTTAGAAAGACTGATTTTCCTCTCTTTTCTTAGCATTTCCTATTGATTTGTCCGAAAATTTATGATAACATATGGGTGTACGTTATAGGAAGCAAAATGGTAACCCTTTGTATGCTCGACCATGTTTTGAAAGCATCGGTTTACCGCATTTGATCCCCATAAAAACAAAGGTGGTGTCGTTTATGCAAGACACAAAAAGCATTGTTGCCAAAAACATTGCCGCATTGCGCCAGTCGCGCGAAATGACGCAGATGGAATTGGCAGACAAACTCAATTATTCCGACAAAGCCATTTCCAAATGGGAACGCGGTGAATCCTTGCCGGATATTGCCGTGCTCATCACGGTGGCCGATCTGTTTGAGGTATCCCTCGACTATCTGGTGCGTCCCGATCACGACAGCCAGCATATTCGCGCCAAACGTGCCAGCCGCCGCCGCAAGAAAAACCGCGGATTTATCACAGGTATGTGCGTGGTGTTGGTGTGGTTGCTCGCTATGCTGGTATTTATTGTGCTGGACAACGTTGCTGTCAAGGCGTGGAGTCCCTTCCTCCCCTTCTTGTATGCCGTGCCTTGCACATTGGTGGTGTGGCTCATCTTCAATTCGTTGTGGTTTAATCCGCGGCGCAACTTCCTGATCATCTCCCTGTTGATGTGGTCGGTGCTGTCGGCGGTATATATCACCTTGTGGTTTGCCGGTTTTTCAGTTTGGACCATCTTTGCGCTCGGCATTCCGGGACAAATTATTGTGCTCTTGTGGTCGAAACTGCGATACAAATCCGAAGATGCATAAGCACGGATATATCCTACATACATCTATCCCATAGAGAAAGGTGGTGGCGTTTTGAATCCGAAATTACGCGAAAAAACATTGGAATCCCTCTCGGCTGTGTTGCCGATTACGGGTATTGTGTTTTTACTCAGTATATTGCTGATACCGATGGACCTCGGAACTATGGTGATGTTTCTTTCGGGCGCGGTGTTACTTATTTTTGGTATGGGGTTTTTCCAACTCGGTGCGGAAATGGCCATGACGCCGATCGGTGAAGGCATCGGCGTGCAGATCTCCAAAACCAAAAAGGTGTTTTTCGTACTCCTTATCGGTTTTGTGATGGGTGTTATCATCACCATTTCCGAACCGGACTTGCAAGTGCTGGCAAAGCAAGTGCCTGCCGTGCCGGATATGGTGCTGATTTTGACGGTTGCTGTCGGTGTCGGCTTGTTCTTGGCGTTGGCGATCGTGCGTATTCGCTTTGCCTTTGACCTGTCACGTTTGCTCATTATACTATATGTTGCGTTGATCGCCCTATCCTTTCCGGCGCCACCCAGTTTTCTGGCGGTGGCATTCGATTCGGGCGGTGTGACCACCGGTCCGATGACCGTGCCGTTTATTATGGCGCTGGGTGTCGGCTTGGCTTCGGTGCGAAGCGGCAAAGATTCCGCAAGCGACAGTTTCGGTTTGGTGGCACTTTCCAGTATCGGCCCCATTTTGGCGGTGCTGATTTTGGGATTCTTTTATAAGCCAACCGAAACCGCCTATCTTGCAGGATCGGTGGCTTCGGTTGCCACCACACGTGACGTGGTGCGCGTGTTCGCATTGGAACTGCCCACCTACGGTGGCGAGGTGCTGATTTCGCTGTTGCCCATCGCGGCGGTATTTGTGCTGTTTCAGTTGCTCACCCACCGTTATCAAAAGCGTCAGGTGAAGCGTATCACCGTCGGTATGATTTACACCTGCATCGGTCTGGTGCTGTTTTTATGCGGTGTGAACGTCGGGTTTGCCCCCGTAGGGGAATTGATCGGGCAAGAGTTGGCCTCTCTCCCCTATAACTGGATTTTGATCCCGATCGGTATGTTGATCGGTTACTACATCGTGAAAGCCGAGCCGGCGATTCAGGTGTTGAATCACCAAGTGGAAAACGTCACCGACGGTGCGATTTCGGTGAAAGCGATGAACCGCAGTATGTCCATCGGTGTGGCGTGTAGTATCGGGTTGGCAATGGCGCGTGTGCTGTTTGGCATTCCGATCTACTGGATCTTGATTCCCGGTTATGTGATCGCGCTCGTGATGTCGCTGTTTGTGCCGAAAATCTTTGTCGGTATTGCGTTTGACTCGGGTGGTGTGGCAAGCGGTCCCATGACCTCTACCTTCCTGTTGCCGCTCAGCATCGGCACCTGCCAAGCGATTGGTGGCGACTTGATGGTGGACGCCTTCGGTGTGGTGGCGCTGGTGGCACTCGCCCCGTTGATCGCCATTCAAATTATGGGACTTGTGTATCGCCTGAAATCCTCGAAACTGCAGAATGCGGTGGTACAGCACATTGGGCTCACGGCGGATAGTGACGACATTATCGATTTGGAAGAGGAGGTGCGTATATGAATGCGAAGCAAACCTATCAAATGCTGATGTTGATTGCCACCCCCAAACTGGGCGACAAAGCCGCCGAGATGTTTTTAAGCAACAATCTGCCGTTGCAGTTTCGCTTGAATGCGGAAGGCACGGCATCCAGCGAAATTATGGATACACTCGGCTTTGGCAGTGTGGATAAATGCGTGCTGATGAGTTACGTGCCGCGCGACCTCGGACAACGCATGTTACGCACCTTGCACACCCGTTTGCGATTGGATGCGGTGAACAGCGGCATCGCGTTCACCGTTCCGCTGACCGGTGTGAGCAACCTAATGTTGCGCATGATGAACAGCGCCGCCGAAAATTACAAAGATCTCGATGAACGAAAGGGTGAATTTACCATGGGAGACACCAAATACACGTTGATTGCTGCCACGGTCGACCGTGGTTTCGGAAACATCGTGATGGATGCGGCACGCGCCGCAGGTGCAGGCGGCGGCACGATCGTGCACAGCCGCGGCATTGAAAATGAAGAAGCCACCGGTTTCTGGGGGCTCAGCGTGCAGGAGGAAAAGGAGATTGTCCTGATTCTGGCCGAACACGAAAGCAAGGTGGCGATTATGAAAGCCATCAGCGAAAAGTGCGGCATACAAACCGAAGCCAAAGGACTTGTGGTTTCGCTTCCCATCGACGAAGTCATGGGCATCTAAAGCAAAAAAATGAGCCGAAAGGCTCTTTTCGCGGTGACACGCGTTTTGGCATACCAATTACCCCTTATCTATAATTCGGTAGAACAAAACCCAAAAGAAGGCAACCGCTAATTACAAAGAAAGAGCAAGCATCTCGCCAAACGAGATGCTTGCTCTTTTTTACTTACTCCAACGTCAGTTGTTCACCGAAATCTTCTGCCGCAGGCAAAGCCCCTGCCGCAGGCAACGATTTGGTGCGGTAACGGTTGGCTTTTGCCACCAATGTTTCATCAAACAACTGCACACTCTTCACGCGGTGAGTGCCTTTCAAAGTCATCACCTGCACACCGATAGTGGTACGCGAACTCTTGGGTGCCACGGCGGCGGTGTTCACCACCAAGCGACGGCCCGACGTGGATTCCAGCAAGAATTCGGTATCCTCACGGATATACATCATCGCCACCAGCGGCACTTTGTCGGAATACGCTCCCACCAAGCGGCGACGGTTGGTCTTGGTGGCATAGGCACTCATCTCCACCTTGGCCATTTTACCGTTTTCAAAGAAGAACAGCATAAACCCTGCATAGTCATCGGTCACCGCCATATACCGAGCGACCTCGCCGTCCTCAAACCCAAGTTTGGTGGGCACGTAATCGCCCAGTACGCTGGCTTTGGTATCGCCAAACTCCGAGGCACGGCTCTTATACACCGATGCTTTATCGCCGAAGAAGAGCAATTCCTGACGGTTGTTACTCTCGACCGTCTGTGCCATGCGGTCGCCCTCTTTGAACTTGTGTTCACTGCTCATACGCAATGATTGCGGCGTGATCTTTTTGAAATAGCCGCCTTCGGTGAAGAACAGCGTGCACGCGTATTCGGGCACGATCTCCTCTCCCGCTTCTTCCGCCTCTTCCAAGTCGGTGGCATAGATCAACTGCGTATGGCGCGGTTGTCCGTATTTTTTCGCCACCGCTCGCAATTCCTCAATGATGATGGATTTGATGCGGCGTGCACTGCCAAGCGTTTCTTCCATTTCGGCGATCTCGGCTTCCAGGCGTTCCACCTCGTCCAAGCGTTTGAGGATGTATTCACGATTCAAGTGGCGCAACTTGATTTCCGCCACATATTCCGCCTGAATCTCATCGATACCGAAACCGATCATCAAGTTCGGCACCACTTCCGTCTCCTCTTCCGTTTCGCGCACGATACGGATGGCTTTATCAATGTCCAGCAGGATTTTTTGCAAACCTTTGAGCAGGTGCAACTTGTCCTTTGCACGGTTGAGGTCAAACACCACGCGACGGCGCACACATTCCATGCGGTATCCCGTCCACTCATCGAACAGCGCACGCACACCGAGCACCTGCGGCACACCGGCAATCAGCACGTTGAAATTGCACCCGAAGGAATCTTCCAGGGGAGTGGCGGCATACAGTTTGTTCATCAACTTGTCGGGATCGGTACCGCGTTTCAGATCAATGGTGATCTTCAAGCCTTTCAGGTCGGTTTCGTTTCGAATATCGTTGATTTCACGCAGTTTTCCTGACTTCACCAGTTCGGTCACCTTGCCGACAATAGCTTCCACCGTGGTGGAATACGGAATTTCGGTCACATCGATGCAGTTGTTTGCCTTGTCATAGGCGTACACCGCACGCACACGCACACTGCCGCGACCCGTTTCATAGATCTTTTCCAGATCCTCACGGCGATAGATAAGCTGACCGCCGCTCGGGAAATCGGGGGCTTGCAAGGTGGACAACAGATCGTGATGCGGATCTTTCATCAACGCGATGGCAGTATCACACACCTCGGACAGGTTGAACGAGCAGATGTTGCTCGCCATACCGACGGCGATACCAAGGTTGTTGTTCACCAATATGGAGGGAAAGGTCACCGGCAACAAGGACGGCTCTTTCATCGTGGCATCGTAGTTATCCACGAAATCCACCGTTTCCTTATCAATGTCGCGGAACAGTTCCGCCGCAATGGGTGCCAATTTCGCTTCGGTGTAACGGGAAGCGGCGCATTCGATATCCGACGAATACGCCTTACCGAAGTTACCTTTGGATTCCACATACGGGTGCAACAGCGCTTCGTTGCCGCGCGAAAGGCGCACCATCGTGTCGTAAATTGCGGCATCGCCGTGTGGGTTCAACCGCATGGTCTGACCGGCAATGTTGGCGGATTTGATCAGACCACCCGTAAGCAGTCCCATCTTATACATAGTATACAGCAGTTTGCGGTGCGAGGGTTTGAAACCGTCGATCTCGGGGATCGCACGGGACATAATCACACTCATCGCATACGGCATATAGTTTTCACGCAGGGTATCGGTGATCGCCTGCTGTTCCACCTCGCCTGCACCGGCAATGTGGGCATTGGAGGGCAACTCGTTTGCCTGCGGCACCGCCACGTTTTTCTTTTTCGAAGCCATGAATTACATCCCTCCCCTCATTCCAGATCCAGCATGTCGAGATAATCCGCACCGTGTTCCGCAATCATGCGTTTACGGCCTTCCAGATCATCGCCGAGCAGCACGTCAAACAAATATGCCGTTTCTTCCACGTCGGCCGGATTGACCTTCACCAATCGACGGGTGGCAGGATTCATGGTGGTGAGCGACATCATCGCCGGCTCATTTTCACCAAGTCCCTTCGAGCGCTGAATGGTGTATTTCACATCCCCGATCTCCTCGAGAATGGTGGTCTTTTCCGCTTCGTTATAGGCAAAATAGGTGTCGGTTTTGGTGTTGATCTCATACAGCGGTGTTTCCGCGATATACACATACCCCTGCTCGATCAAGGTTGGTGTTAAGCGATACAACATTGTCAAGATCAGCGTACGGATCTGGAAACCGTCCACGTCCGCATCGGTGCAGATGATGATCTTCGCAAACCGCAACAGCGAAAGATCGAAGGTGGAGAGATTTTTGTTCGCTTTGGATTTGACCTCCACACCGCAACCCATTACCTTCAAAAGGTTGACGATGATCTCGCTTTTGAAGATCTTGTCGAACTCTGCTTTCAAGCAGTTCAGGATCTTACCGCGCACGGGAATGATCGCCTGAAACTCCGAGTCACGCGCCTGAATACACGCACCCATAGCGGATTTACCTTCCACAATAAACAGTTCGCGCTGTGCCACGTCACGCGTGCGGCAATCCACAAACCCCGGCACACGGGAGGCAAGGTCGTTGCCCGACTGCAACACCTTTTTCACGTCGATACGGGTCTTTTCCGCCTTTTCACGACTGCGCTTATTGATCAGCACCTGCTCGGTCATGCGGTCGGCTTCCGCTTTATTTTCAATGAAGTATACTTCCAAGTTGTGGCGCAAAAATTCGGTCATGGCCTCTTGGATAAACTTGTTGGTGATCGCTTTCTTTGTCTGGTTTTCATAGGACGTCTGCGTGGAGAAGGAGGAGGACACCAGCACAAGACAATCCTGCACGTCTTGGAAGGTGATCTTGCTTTCGTTTTTAAGGTACTTGCCGTTTTGCTTCAAGTAGGCATCCACCTGCGACACAAATGCCGAGCGCACCGCCTTTTCGGGCGAGCCGCCGTGTTCCAGCCAACTGGAGTTGTGATAGTATTCCAGCAACTCCGTTTTGTTGGAACAGCAAAACGCCACATTGAATTTCACTTTGTATTCGGGTTTGTCCTCACGGTCGCGACCGCGGCGTTCCCCACTCCACACCTGCACATCGGTGAGGGTGCCGTCTGCGGTGAGTTCCTTCACGTAATCCGCAATGCCGTTTTCATAGCGGAACTCTTCCTCCTCGAAACTGCGCCCGTTTTGGCGGCGGAGGGTAAAGAGCAGATTGGGATTCACGATAGCCTGACGGCGCAAGATGTCGCGGAAATACTCCACCGGTACTGCGATGTCGGTGAACACCTGCAAATCGGGTTTCCAGCGAATGCGTGTGCCGGTATCCCGTTTGGCATACGGCTCTTTGGTGAGACCGCCCACGTTTTCGCCCCGTTCAAAATGCAGGGTGTATTTCGTGCCGTCACGGTGAACTTCCACGTCCATGTATTCCGAGGAATACTGGGTGGCACACGCGCCCAGACCATTCAAACCGAGCGAAAACTCATAGTTTTCGCTTTCGTTTGTGTTATATTTACCGCCGGCATACAACTCACAGAAGATCAGTTCCCAGTTGAAGCGGTTTTCCTTTTGGTTGAAATCGACCGGCATACCACGTCCGAAATCCTGCACTTCAAACGAGCCGTCCTCATAGCAGGTGGTCACAATGCGGTTGCCGTATCCTTCACGCGCTTCGTCAATGGAGTTGGACAATATTTCGAACACGGCATGTTCGCATCCCTCCAAGCCATCCGACCCGAAAATAACTGCGGGGCGTTTACGCACGCGGTCGGCGCCTTTCAGGGAGGTGATGCTTTCATTGCCGTAAGTTGGTTTCTTGGCTGCCATACGTTCATCCGTCCTTCAAAAACTACATATTGTGTTTCTTTTCCAATTCTTATTTATATATAATACTATATTTATCTCTGTTTTGTCAAGGCACGTCACATATTGCATTATTTTTTCTGTTGTGCTATAATAACTGACAATAGAAAACGGCATATTTCGAGCGACACCACATACACTAGGTTAAGCCGACAAACCCGAACTCCGTTTTGGAAAGGCGGATTTTCGCCCTGTCAGTGTTAAAATGCTCGGTAATCCACGAGGATTACCTCCGCTTTTGCCTTGACGTGACAAAAATCCGCTCTTTCCAAAATCTACGACCTCATTGTGAGGAGATTTCGAGGGATTTTTGTTCCGGTCGGGCGAAGAAATGCTTGCGCCTTGCGAGAACGAACGGGGCAAAAAGCGCCGAAACATCCCACTATGAGGCGGGTTCGGGTCTGACGGCTTAACCTACCACACGAAAGGTGGAGAGGATATGCGGTATGCACGGCAACTGTGGCGTTTTTTGGGGGATTTTTCGGCACGCAATCAGGCCAATGCGGTGGAGGCGTATGCCGCACAGGCTACCTTGTTTTTGGTGATCTCTTTTTTCCCCGGCGCGGTACTGCTGTTATCCCTTCTCCCCCGCTTGCCGTTCACCGAAACCCAGATCACCGATCTGTTTGTGCGTATCATTCCCGAAGCGATTGCCGATTTTGTGCGGCGTGTCTTATCGGAATTGTACGACGGTTCCCCCATCACCGTGACGGTCATCACCGCCGCTCTGGCTTTGTGGTCCTCCTCCAAAGGATCTATATCCCTGATGCGTGGGCTCGACCGTATTTACGGTGTCCATCGCACGCGCGGATATGTATTCTTACGATTGTTGGCTTCGGTATACGTGTTGGTGTTTTTCGTGATTCTCACCATCGTGCTTGCTTTTTTGGGGTTTGGCGGCGTGGTGTTGCAATGGCTTTCCCAACTGTTTCCGCTGTTTGAAACGGGCGTGCTTTGGCGACGCGGCTTTTCGTTTCTGCTTTCATTTGCGCTGTTATTTTTCCTGTTTTGGTTTTTATACGTGGCGATACCGCGACGATGCAACAAGTGGCTGCAACAATTTCCGGGTGCATTGTTGGCAGCCGGCGGCTGGGTGGGGTTCTCCTCCCTTTTCTCGCTCTATCTCAACCGCATCGGCGGCACGTCGTCGTATTACGGCAGTTTATCCATCGTGATGTTCTCGCTGTTATGGCTGTACTTTTGTATGTACATCTTTTTCCTCGGTGCCGAAATCAACGTATGGATCGATGAAGGTCGTCTGTTCCTGCGCCGTTAGGTTAAACCGACAGATCCGAATCCGGATTTGTCGGTTTAACCTGCTCGCGCAGAAAACAATAAATTTTCTCGGAAGGGAACGATGTCAAAATGGAACGTGTAAAAAAACTGCTACATCGGTATTTTATTCAGGCGATGGGCGCGATGGCACTCGGTTTGTTTGCCTCGCTCTTGATCGGCACGATATTTACCGCGCTCGGTATGATCCCCCACTGTGCTTTTTTTGCCGATATCGGTAAATTTGCGCAAGCGATGGCCGGCCCTGCCATGGCGGCGGCGATCGCCTATTCGCTCAAAGCCGATCCGCTGGTCATCTTTTCGGCCGCCGCTGTGGGTAACGCGGCCAACACCTTGGGAGGGGCCGGCGGTCCGCTTGCCGTGTTCTTCATCGCCATTGCCGCCGTGGAATGCGGTATGCTGGTTTCCAAAAAGACAAAAGTGGATATTCTGGTTACCCCCTTCACCACCGTTTTGGTGGGCGGTCTGCTCTCCCGTTGGATCGCACCGCACATCGGTACGTTGGTTGGCTACATAAGCAGTTTTATCGGCTGGGCGGCAGTACAAGCCCCGTTTGTGACGGGCATCGTCGTGTCGGTCGTGGTGGGCATTTGCCTGACCTTGCCCATCTCCAGCGCCGCTATCTGTGCCGGATTGGTGCTCACGGGCAGTGCTGTGGCCGCCGGCAGTTCGGAAGGACTGGCTATTGCCGGCGCGGCGGCGGTGGCCGGTTGCTGTGCACAGATGGTGGGCTTTGCGGTCATCAGTTTCCGTGAAAACGGGTGGGGCGGTGTGGTATCGCAAGGTATCGGCACCAGTATGTTGCAAATGCCGAACATTCTGCGCCATCCGCAAATTTGGATTGCCCCCACGCTGGCATCCGCCATCACGGGACCGCTCGCCGTGTGTGTGTTTCAACTGAAGATGTACGGTGCCGCCATCAATTCCGGCATGGGCACTTGCGGTCTGCTCGGCCCGATCGGTATGGTGCTTGGGTGGCTGGATCCCACCAACGGCTACCAAGGTCCGCTCGGCTCGTTGCAATGGATCGGGTTGGCACTGGTTTGCTTTGTGTTGCCTGCCCTGCTCTCGTTTATATTCAACGAGATCCTGCGTGTAATCGGTTGGGTCAAAACGGGCGATATGAAACTGGATTAAACCATAACAAAAGGTGAGGTGTCAATGACACCTCACCTTTGTTACTTTACGGTATATTCTTTGATGTTGTAACCGCGCACACGGCAGATCACGTCACCTTTTGGCGGATCGAAGGTGATCGTTTGTGACCAAATGACCGCACAGACCTTTGTTGGCAGCAGAGGAATGCCACACCATACGATTGCGTGCAATATCCCGTTTTATGTTTACGCACTCCTTTACACGATCCAATACAATACACCGCCCAATACACCGACGAGTGCACCGAGGATGACGTCCCATTCATCGTGCACACCGCCGAGCACACGGGTGACACACAGTAACACCCCCACCGCGGTGAGCACCGCGCCGAGCGGCGGCAGCAGCCACCAGGCGGTGGTGGCGATCATCCACACCGAAAAGGCGTGTCGGCTGGGGCATGAACACCCTTTGGTGTCTTTCTTTATCAGCGGCTCGATGCAAAGCCGCTCATACGGACGGGGGCGATTGATCAAACGGCGTGCCAGCGAAACGAGCACGAGCCATAAGGCCGGCACCCACACGGCACGCCACGGCACGGCGGCGTTTCGCCACCATGCGAAGGCCAGCAACAAGGGATAGGCGACGTACACGATGCCCGTTAACACGGTATCGGTTACGGGAACGATGCGTTTTCCGCGAAACGGTGCACTCCACCGTCGATAGCGTTCGGCCGTCATGAGCCTTCCCCCCTTTTTCTTCATACGTTCATTGTATCACGAACCGCCCGTTCTGTCCATCTCTTTTTCATAAAGAAAAGGACACCCACGGGCGTCCTTTTTCGTTTTTGTTTTCCGCAGTTTTTGTCAAACAGACATTACAGTTTTTGGCCGCAAAAGGCGCAGAAGGATGCGGGAGCATTCAGTTTTTTACCGCATTGAGGGCAGAAATTAAGCGGTTTTGTTTCTTTGAGAGAGGATTCTTCTCTGCCGTTCACGACCCATTTGGTAACGCGTTTGTTGTCCACATAATTCCAGTATTTTGAAGATGTAAGTTGAGTGGAGAGCGCTTCTATCGTTGTAGCATCCAACACGTCAGGCCCCTGCAACGTGGATATGTACTCATAAAGAGTATCCACCGTCAGTGTCGTATACTTGTCGTTTGGGGGAAAGGTGGACATGTCGTATTGTACGAACTGGTTTTTAGGATAACTTAAAACCAACAAATTGCGGTGCGGAATGTTGCCGAAATTTTTTACAAACGCATTTTCGTGCTCGGAAATTTGCTCATACGGATTGGGAATTTCAGCCGACGTAACGACTCTGCCGTCACCGGGTAGTTTAGTTTTAATTTCCACCAAAAGTACACCTTTGGAACAAACAATAATATTGTCGATTTCTTGCGAACCCGGATTATTGTAAGGTAAACGAACCGAGAAGAACGCATTCAACGGGGCGTTTGCCGCAAGGCGCGACAACGAAAACCACACGTTGGCTTCACCGGCATCGCCAATGGCTTTGGTATCCACCACGCGGCTGAGATGGTCCACCGAAAGGCGAATGAGCGCTTCGCGAATGGCCAGTTTGGTTTCGGTCTTGATACCATTGTTGTTCACAATATAGCTGTTAAACGTATTTTTCCAAAGCGCCGTGTTTACCCCACGCCCGTTAGACATCCCGAATTTGAACAGCTCGTCCACGCTGTTGAGTTCGTTCAACAAAGCGACGGCCGTTGCCTCGCACGGATTTGAAATCACAGTCTGAAAAGCACGATCCAATCGAGAGGCCTGCTCAAGAGCGCCAAAGGCCGCACCGTACACATTGCCGAACGGATTTCTCATAAAATCTTGCATTGTCGGTTTTTTCTTATATCGTTTCACGGAAGAGACGATGATAACCACAAGCAAGATAATAAAAATCAAAAGCACGAAAACAATCGGCAAAAGCATAAGATACTCCATTCCGCATCCCCCTCTTCCTTATCTCCAAGTGATTGTAGCATATTTGAAAAGAAAAAGCAACAGAGAAAGAGCCCGTTTCATTAAACGGACTCTTTCGTAATTTGTTTATCGGTTGTTACCGCAATTTTTGTCAAAACTCGGGTTGCAGGCGTAGAAGTTCTGTGCGTTCAAGCGGTCGCTTGCCAAGCGCAAGCCTTCGCCGAATCGTTGATAGTGCACAAGTTCGCGCTGGCGCAGGAATTTCAGCGGTTCACGCACGTCGGGATCGTCGATCAAGCGCAACAGGTTATCGTACGTGGTGCGCGCTTTTTGCTCGGCGGCCAGATCTTCGTGCAGGTCGGTCAACACGTCTCCCTTCACCCCGATATATTCCGCGCGCCACGGCAAGCTCGATGCCGCCTGCGGATACACACTCGACGTGTGATCCACAAAATACTTGTCGAACCCTGCGCGCTTGATTTCATCGGGCGTGAGGTTGCGCGTCAACTGATACACGATCGCCGACACCATTTCCAGGTGTGCCAACTCCTCTGTGCCAATGTCCGTTAAAATCCCCTTTAATTCGGCATACGGCATGGAATACCGCTGATGCAGATACCGCATGGAGGCACCGAGTTCCCCATCGGGACCGCCGATCTGGCTGATCACAACTTGCGCGATCTTGGGGTTGGGGTTTTTGATGTTCACGGGATATTGCAATTTCTTCTCATAGATCCACATGATTCACTCACTCCTCTCACATCGTTTCCCACGGCCACGGATCGTCCACCCACGACCAACGATCGGGGTTTTGCACCGCGGCCGCCACGTTTTCATACGGACCGAAGTGGCTCTCGTACACCTCGACCAACTCGGTACGCTTGCGGCGGTAGGCATACATCAATTCCAACGCCTCTTTGTCGTCGGGATGGGTGTCCAGATAGAGATTCATCTCCACCAATGCGAAATCATACGCCGCAATACGGCGTTTCAACTCGCACGAAGTCATGCTCATGCCGTTCACCGTGCGCACCCCCCTGCCAAAAACGGTTTGTCGAGAACCGGGAAGATCGTTCCACGGGGGAATCCGCATTCCGGCTCATACACCTGACCCAAATCCTGCGGCGGTACAAACGCCAACACGGGCAACCACTCGTCCCGACACGTGTCAAGGGACGGTGTCTGCCGTCCTATCATATCGTTTCTCACTTCGTCACGCTCCGTATTCAAAATCGGACATTCGTCCTCACTCCACTGTATGACGAATCCGCACCGTGAGTGCAAAAAAACAACGTGTGCAAAACGTTTTGCACACGTTGTTTTTTGTCATTTCGTTATCAGATCTTCTCGCCGCAGGATTTGCAATACGCCGCATCCTGATCGTTCAGGCCGCCGCACGCAGGGCAACGAATGGCATTTCTGCTTTCCGCCAATTTTCCTTGCAATTTTGCCAAACGCTCATTCAACTCATCAATGTGCATCACACAGGTGTCCATCAATTCGTCGATGTCCTCAGCGCCTTTTTTCGCATCGAACACCAAACGACCAAGACCTTCAAAGGTTGCCGCCAGTTCGCGTTCCACGCGGTTGATCTCCATCTTCAGTTTGGTGGTATCAATAAATTCGCCCGTTTTCTTTTCAGCGGTTTGCACCGCATCCTTTGCCATATTCAAAAAGCTCTCAAACGTTGCCATTACGGGAATCCTCCTTCGTATTTCTATATTCCAGTATACACGACTTTTTAAAAATGTCAATCGTCATTCCAAAAACTCGCGCAAAATGCAGTCCGTCGGTAACAGTTCCTGTGACAGAGGCACAAACCCTTCCAATGCACTCATCAAATGTCGTGCCGTTTCATACATCGTATGATGCGGCGAGATTGCGCGCAACAGCGGCAACGCCTGCACCGCCAGCATACACGGTTCAAATGCATGGGTGGTGTCAATGGTCATATCCACCGTATCGGCGAAAGGAAATAAATACGTGTCCTCTCCACGCACTACCTGCGGCCACATGGACAAGGTGGCGGCGGCATCGGTGCCGCGATGCTTGTCGTCGCGCACCATACGCCGCACCAGGCGCGTTTCACGGCGCGAGAGCAACATCTCATGCCCATCGTAAAAACGGGAACGGGTATGAATAAACAGCTTTTTCACGTGCTTTTTGGGGAGTTGCTCCAGAAGTGTCGGTGACAATGCGTGAATTCCCTCAAAGATCACCACCGCACGGTGGGTCAACGTAAGTTCTCGCTTATCGGGTTTCGGCACACCTGCTTTAAAATCGTATTGCGGAATCGCGGCGTGCCCTTCCTCCAACAAGGAACGAATACACGAAGCCAGTTGCGGCAGATCCAACGCTTCGGGGGATTCGTAATCGAAACTGCCGTCGGGCAGTTGCGGCGCCAGTCCGCGCCCACGGTAAAAATCGTCCAGTGACACCACAAAGGCATCCATGCCGCCGCGGCGCAAGCCGTCGCACAGCAGGTTGGCGGTGGTGGTTTTTCCCGATGAACTCGGCCCTGCCAGTAACAGCACACGCCGCTTCACGTTCGGATCGTTCAAACGGGCACACACATCCTCCACGTTGCGGCGGTAACGGTCACATTCCGTGCGGATGAATCCCACGGGATCGTTGGTCGCTTGGGTGTTAATCTCCTTTTGCTGAAGCACGCGGCGGATAGGTTCGGTAAAACTCATAGATCGGCTCCTTTCTGCGCAACATTTCCTCAAAATTCGCGTTGTACTCATACGGGAATTTGTAGTTGAAAATGCGTTCCAAATAGTGTGTGCCGGCTTGTTTAAGTTTGGTCACCGCACCGGCACCCACACCGAATATCGTATGTGTTTCATCCATGATATAGACGTTATACAACCCGTCTTTTCCCTCTTTCGACCATCCCACGTTTTCTTGGTTGCCTGCCATACGGCTTTGGCGATACAGGTAATACGGGTGATAACCTGCCGCAGGCAATCGGGAGGCGCTTTCCGCCACCATACGGATCGCCGCATCGCTCGACGGCAACTCGCCGCGGTGCTGTACCACCAGATTGGATGCCCGCTTGAGCGAGAGGGTATGTATCGTCACGTTTTCGGGATCCAGTGCCAAAATGCCGTCCAGCGTGCGCGAAAAGCTTTCGGTCGTGTCACCCGGCAAACCGGCGATCAGATCGGTGTTGATGCAATCAAAGCCCGTTTTGACCGCCAGATTATACGCATCATAAAACTGTGCCACGGTGTGGCGACGACCAATGGTGCAAAGCACCTCGTCCGACAGCGTTTGCGGATTGATACTGACACGTCCGGCACCGCCCGTGCGAATGGCGCCGAGTTTTTCCGCCGTCACCGTGTCGGGGCGTCCTGCCTCCACCGTGTATTCACGCACAGTAGACAGATCAAACGATTCCTCCACCGCACGCATTACGGCGGTCAACTGTTCCGCCGAAAGGGTGGTGGGTGTGCCGCCGCCGAAATACACCGTTTCCAACCGCAATCCCAGATCCCGTGCCACTTCGCCCGTGCGGCGAATCTCGCGGCACAGCAACTCCACGTAGGGATCGATCAAATGCTGTGCGCGTGCCACCGTGTAGGACACGAACGAGCAATAGTCGCACCGCGTGGGACAAAACGGAACGGATACATACAAACTAAACGATTCGGGGCGCGACAAGGCGAGCAGTTGGTTTTCTGCCGCAAAGGTGGTGCGCACCAACTGCATTTTTTCTTCCGACAACAGCAGTTTGTCGCGCAAATACGCTTGGGCCGCGGCTTGTCCGCGTTCCGCCGTGAGCCGCCGCAACAGTTTCACAGGACGCACCCCCGTGAGCACACCCCAACTCTGTGTAAAGCCGCACAACTTTACAAGATGGTAATACAGCAAGGTTGCCATGGCGAGTTCACACGCATCGCGGTGGTTTTCCTCATCTTTCACCACGGTTTCTTCGGCGGTTTCATCAAAGTCATCCAACACCAACCTCACGGTAATATGCGAGGCATGTTCTTTCTCTTCGAGCAAGGTGTATGCCTTTACACCGTCCGTAGGCATTCCATCCCATCCACCGTGGCGAATCGGCTCGTGCGGCAAAAACAAACGCGCGGTGTTTTCCAATTCAAAGTGGAAATCATGCCCTTGCATGGCTATATACATTCAGACTCCCTCTTTCATATAGGGGTTCGTTTGTTGCTCCGTAAACAAGGTGGTGGACGGCCCGTGTCCCGGCAACAAGCGGTAATCCTCGGTCATTGCCGCAAAGCGTGCCAGGGTGCGAAGCAACACCGCGCCGTCACCCGACGGGAGATCGCACCGCCCGACCGAGCCTTGGAACAGCGTGTCGCCGCAAAACAAGGTGTCGCCGCAAAGGTAGCAACTGCTCCCTTCGGTGTGTCCGGGTGTGTGCCACACCGTAAAGGTGAGATCCCCCACCGAAACGGTGTCCCCTTCCCCCACCGTTTCGGTGGGGCGCGGCAAGGTAAAAGGCGCACCTGCCAGCCAATTCATCAAATTGCGTGCGGAATCGGAAAGCGCCGCCACTTCCCCCTGCGGCAAAACAAAGCGTGCACCCGTGGCTTGCAACAAGGCTGGCAACGCCAAAAAGTGATCGATATGCAGATGCGTGAGAAGCACGGCATCCACCGTGAGCCCTCGTGTTTGGGCCTCGTTCAAAATGCGCCGGGCTTCGTCGCCGGGATCGATCACCGCACAGCGGCGATCCTCCCCCCACACGAGATAACAGTTGGTGCCGAGTTGCCCGACAGGGACGGTCAAGAACTCCATATCAAAGCCCTTTCGCATCCACGGCAGTATCCAGCCACAAGGTGACGGGACCGTTGCCCTGCATCGCCACCGTCATATCCGCACCGAACACGCCCGTTTGCACCGGCACGCCCTCGTCCTTGAGCATCTGCACAAAGGTATTAAACAAGGGTTCCGCCACCTCGGGGCGCGCCGCTTCCACAAAGGCAGGGCGGCGACCGTGAGAAGCGTCTCCATATAGCGTGAAGTTGGACACCACAAGCATGGCACCCTCAATGTCTTTGACCGACAAGTTCATACGGTCTTCCTCGTCCGAAAACACGCGCAGTCCTGCCAGTTTTTTGGCAAGCCAGCGTGCTTCTTTTTCGGTGTCGGTGTGGGTGACCCCCACCAGCAACAGGGCGCCGGGGCCGATGGCACCGACCACCTCCCCCTCCACCGTGACGGAGGCTTCGTATACGCGTTGAAATACGGCTCTCATACTCTTTATCCTCTCGAAATGTTTTGCACACCGCCGATTTTGCGCAGGCGTGCCACCACCGTGTTCAAATGGTCCACGCTGTTGACGGCGATGGTCAGGCTGATGGTCGCTTCGCCTTCGTCGTTATCCTTACTGTTGAGCGCGTGGATCATCACGTGCATGGATGCCAGTTGCGTGGTAATATCCGCCAGCAACCCCATGCGGTCGGACGTGTGCAGGTGAATGGTGGCTTTGAATTCCGAACGGTCGGAATCGTCCTCCCACCACGCACGCAACCAGCGTTCCGGCTCGGCGGCTTTGGTGACGTCCTGCGGCACGTTGGTGCAATCGCGTTTGTGCACCGACACACCGTACCCACGGGTGATAAACCCAATAATGTCGTCGCCCGGCAACGGGTTACAGCAACGGGCAAATTTAACCAGGCAGTTGTCGGTGTGCTCAATGATCACACCGCCGTTGTTGCGGTGCGAACGGGACGGCGTGGTCACCACCTTTTCAGGGGTCACCACTTCCTCCGCCTTCATAATACGCGCATATTCGTCCTTAATACGAGACAGCACGCGCGACATTGCCACACCGCCATATCCGATGGCGGCATAGAAATCATCCACCTCGGCATAGTGCCAGCGGCGGCTCTGCCCAGCGATCATCTCTTGCATACGCTCGTCGGGCAAGCGCACGCCAAGCCGTTGCATTTCCCGTTCGAGATCCTGTTTGCCTTTTTGAATGTTCTCTTCACGGCGCTCTTTCTTGAACCACGCACGGATCTTGTTGCGCGCTTCACCTGTGCGCACGAAATTGAGCCAATCGCGGTTCGGTCCGCGCCCTTCC
>JAZONO010000075.1:0-6973 GCA_045654545.1 Acutalibacteraceae bacterium | reverse complement strand
CGGCTCCGTTTACATTCTTCGACCTAAAACGAGTGGAATTTCGTGTGATTTTCGGTGCGGCGAAGGTGGCAAGGCTGTCGCCTGCCACCGACAACAAGCCGAAAAGCATCGAAATTATGCCGTTTTAGGCGTGTTCGGATGTGTCTCCTCTGCTTATTTTTGATCGGAGCCAAACGATGCTTTAGCAATAAAACCAACCCACCCAAAATGGGCTCGTTTCACTGCTAAAACACACCGCACAGCACCCGAATTTTGACTTTTGATAAAGCAGGTTGAGGCAGGCGGGACACCCCGCCTGCCTCAATTCGTCTGATTACTTACGAATACCGAGCTTTTCAACGATGGCACGATACCGCTCGATGTCGGTCTTCTGCAGATAGTTCAGCAGACCGCGACGACGGCCGACCATTTTGAACAGACCGCGACGGGAGTGGTTGTCCTTCTTGTGGGTCTTCAGATGCTCAGTCAGATCCGCAATGCGGCGGGTCAGGACAGCGATCTGAACCTCCGGCGAACCGGTGTCTCCCTCATGAATCGCGTAGTTCTGCATGATGGCGGTTTTCTCCTCCGGCAACATCATAGCACTTCACCTCTTTCTGAAATATTTGCCGCAAAACCCAGTCCGAGGAAATCACAGTTGAGGTGTTTCTCCACCGTCCGGGTAACGGGCATGCCACAGGTTTTTCCCGTAAGCCTTACAAGTGTATCACACTTTTGGGCGTTTGTAAAGAGTTTTTTCAAAAAATTTTTATCCTTTGGAATCGTACCACGTGTCGCCGCTGTTGACGTCCACCGTGAGTTTCACCGTGAGGGCGGCGGCGTGTTCCATTTCCTCCTGCAGTAACGCCGTCACCGCGGCGACCTCCTCACGCGGCGCTTCCACTATAAGTTCGTCATGCACCTGCAAGATCAAACGAGCGGCGAGGCCCTCGGTTTGCAGACGGTCACGCACACGGATCATCGCCACTTTGATGATGTCTGCCGCCGTGCCCTGAATGGGCGCGTTGCGCGCCACACGTTCACCGAACGCGCGGATCATCGCCTGGGCGGCTTTGAGTTCGGGCAAGGGGCGACGGCGACCGAACACCGTTTCGGCATATCCTTTTTCCTTCGCATCTGCCACCATCTTGTCCATAAACCCGGCGACCGCGCTGTAATGGGACAAATACCCTTCGATGTATGCTTTGGCTTCGCCGTAGGACACGTCGATATCCTGCGACAGCGAGTGGGCACCGATGCCGTAGATGATGCCGAAGTTTACCGCCTTGGCGCGTGAGCGCATGAGCGGCGTGACCATCTCCTGCGGCACGCCAAACACCTGCGCCGCCGTGATGCTGTGCACGTCCGCGCCGCTGTTGAAGGCGGCTTTCATGGTGGGTTCATCCGCCATGTGGGCAAGCACGCGCAATTCGATCTGCGAATAGTCGGCATCCACCAGTTGCCAGCCGTCACGGGCACGGAAAAAGCGGCGCAGTTCGCGCCCGAGTTCCTGCCGCACGGGAATGTTCTGCAGGTTCGGCTCGGCCGAAGAGATGCGCCCCGTGCGCGTTTCGGTCTGGTTGAAGCAGGAGTGGATACGTCCGTCCTCCCCCACCACTTTGAGCAAGCCTTCACAGTAAGTGGAAGAAAGTTTCGTCAACGTGCGATAATGCAACAGCGCATCCACCACGGGATAGTCAGCACGCAGTTTTTCCAGCACGTCGGCATTGGTGGAATACCCCGACTTGGTCTTTTTCCCCGACGGCAAACCGAGATCCTCAAACAGCGCTTTGGCGAGCTGTTTGGGGGAGTTCAGATTGAACTCATACCCCACCATATCCCACACGAGCTGTTGCAACGAGGCAATCTCACTTTGTAAGGATTCGCCGAACGCTTTGATACCGTCGGCGTCCACCGCCACACCGTCCCGTTCCATTTCGCAAAGCACCTGTGCCAGCGGCAATTCCATATCGCGCAGCAACGCACCCATTCCCTGCTCTTCCAGCAACGGGGCAAGCAGGTCTGCGAGTGCCGCCATCTGCTCCACCGCGGTGGGGGCGGACACGGCATGCTCCATGCTCAAACGCGAAAGGGTGTATTCTTTCGCCAACGGATTTAAAAGGTAGTCCGCCAGCATCGTATCCATCACAAATCCGTGCGGCGTGTGCGGCAACAGCGCCGCCGCCAAGGTTTTGTAATCGTGGGTGCGTTTTCCCACCGCCGCATCACACAGCACCGCCAAAAGTTCTGCATCGTCGGGCGTTGCCACAGCGCGCACACCCTCTGCCAGAATGGCAAAGCCGTCCTCTTCGCGCAACACGTCCAGCCGACCGCACCGCCGCGCGGCATCCAGCACCGCCGCGACCGTGTCTTCCTTCGCGGCAGGGGATTCTGCCGCCACCGCAGGGGCGGCCAGGGCCGCATCGGCAAGATCCCACCGCTCGATCAGCTTAAACAGTTCCAAACTTGCCAGCATCTGCGCCAGCGCTTCCCGTTGCACGGGCAATCCGCAATATGCCGCCACGTCGGTGGGGACAGGTGCTTCGGTGCAAATGGTGCCGAGGGTGCGGCTCAAAAACGCGCTGTCGCGCCCGTCGGTCAGTTTTTGCCGCAGGGCAGGGCGCAACGGGGCGGTGTCCAGTTGTGCATACAACGCATCCAACGAGCCGTACTCCTGCATCAGCGACAAGGCGGTCTTTTCCCCCACCCCCGGCACACCGGGAATGTGGTCGCTCGTGTCCCCCATCAACGCTTTCAGATCGATCATCTGCGGCGGTGTAAGTCCGTACTTTTCACGCAAGGCCGCCTCGTCCATCACTACCGTTTCGGGTTGCCCCATACGGGTGGCGGCGAGCAACACCGTCACGCGGTCGCCGATCAACTGAAAGGCATCGCGGTCGCCCGTGGCGAGCACGCACTCGTCCCCGGCTTTGCTTGCCGCACGCGCCAAGGTGCCCAAAATGTCGTCTGCCTCATAGCCTTCCGCTTCCAGCACGGTGCACCCCATCAACGGCAAAATCTCTTTGATCACCGGCATCTGCTGGCGCAATTCCTCCGGCATGGCGTGACGCCCGGCTTTATACTCGTCATACATCCTGTGACGGAAGGTGGGCGCATGCACGTCAAACGCCACGGCGATCCCGTCGGGATTTGCCTCACGGCGCAACTTATCCATCATATTCAAAAAGCCAACCACCGCGTTGGTAAACCGTCCGTCTGCCGTGGACAGCAACCGGATGCCGTAAAACGCGCGATTCATCAAACTGTTTCCGTCGATCACCATGAGTTTCACAGTTATCCCTCCAATACCATTCTATTGTACCTAAAAAAAGCCATAAAGTCCAGTCATTACAGAAATTTTTTCACACGGTTGCATTTTCGGGCGGTTTTTGTTATACTAACCTTATTACAACAAAGGAGGTGAGGGCAATATGCAGAAAACGGCACCCATCGCGGTGATGGATTCGGGGGTGGGCGGTATCAGCGTGTTGCGTGAACTGCGCCGCCGCATGCCGCAGGAGGATTATCTCTATTTCGGGGATTCCGCCAATGCACCGTACGGCGAAAAGACCGCCGCGGACGTGCGCGCCCTCACCGTCCAAAACGCCGACCGTCTGTTTGCCGACGGCGCCAAAGCGTTGGTGGTGGCATGTAACACCGCCACGGGCGCGGCGATCAACGCCCTGCGCGAACGGTTTCCCGACCGCGTGGTGATCGGCATTGAGCCTGCGCTGAAACCTGCGGCGCATTCCAAAACCTCCCCCTCTGTTTTGGTGATGGCAACGCCGCTCACTTTGAAGCAAGAGAAGTTTGAGCATCTGCTGGCGCAATACAACCGCGATGCGCGCATTCTCACCCTGCCCTGTCACGGGTTGGTGGAGTTGATCGAGCGAGGTGTGACCGAAGGCGAGAAAATGGATGGGTTGTTGGAGGAACTGTTTGCTCCGTTAAAAGAGGAACATCTGGATGCGGTGGTGTTGGGATGCACCCATTATCCGCTGGCACGCGCCGCCATTCAGCGCGCCGTTGGCAAAAACATACCCCTATTTGACGGCGGAGAAGGCACCGCGCGCGAGACCGCACGCCGTTTGGCAGCGGCAGGACTGCTGCGTGAAGCAGACCGCGTGGGTGCCGTGGAATTCCGCAATTCCGCCGACGACCCCTCGATGTTGGCTTTGTGCCGCCGTCTGCTGGACGAAGGGGTGTCCACATGACTCGTTTGTCCCGAGAGCGTCTGTTCGGCACACGCACGGCGTGGCTGTAGGCGCTCTTTTGCTGTGCACTGTGGGGCAGTGCGTTTTCCTGCATCAAACTCGGCTATCGTCTGTTTCACGTGGCGGAAGGCGACACCGCCGCACAGATTTTGTTTGCCGGTTTCCGCTTTGCTTTGGCAGGAATCTTGGTGATCGCGGCCGGCAGTGTGTTGCAAAGGCGTGTGCTGTTGCCGCGACGTGCCGCGTGGCGTCCTGTGGTGATCTTAGCGCTGTTTCAAACCGCGTTGCAATACTTCTTCTTTTACGTCGGGCCTGCTCACACCGTCGGGGTAAGCAAATACGCGCTGTGCCACCGCTACAAAGAGGAACGCGGCGTGTCGGTGCCGGAACAGTTGCGGCGCATCCGCATTGCCAAAGCCAAACAATAGCTCACCGCCACAAATGAACCCATCGCTGTCATCGGACAACGGTGCGGATTCGAGAGCCCCGGTTATTTCACAAAAACCTTTCGGGAGGCCACAGGCGTGTCACCCGGGGAATTTCGACACAAATGAAAACGGCAGGTATTCAGAAGAATACCCGCCGTTTTTTTGTTTTCGGTTAGACCGGATCGGTCACGATTTCAAACACATCGCCGTCATACCCTTCGATGTCACAAGCCGCTTCGGCCGCCTCTTTGCTTTGTGCCGTAGTTTTGTTGCCGAAGATGGTCATATCCTCGGAAGCGACACCGCGAACGACCACCGCCGATGTTTCATAAGCATCCACGTCCTCAAAGCGACTGTTAGTAAACACCAGTTTGCAATCGCTTGCCGTCGTTTCCACAAAGATCTGGCGTTGGGCCGTACCTAACGTGTTCAGATAGGTGTTGCTGTGAAGCGAAATCGTTTTACCCGGAACGGTTGCGATCGCCTGAATAGCCTCGTAGTTGGAACTGTCAAACGTACTGAACTCGATCCGCGCGGAGACGTCGTGAATGTAGACCTGTGCATCGCAACCCGGTGCAGCACCCTCCATCAAAAGCATGCGCAGTTTGGATCCTTCGCCCATGTGGATGCTCGCGTTTTTCAACGTATACGCGTTGCCAAACAACGTTGCACCGGCCGCAAGCGAAAGTTCACCGTTCACCGTAATGTCCGCCGCAAGCGACACGTGACGACCTTTCGCCAACGCCGCAACCAGTTTCTCATAGGTATCCACAAGCACCAGTGCACCGTTTTGGTCAACCTCGTACGTGCCTTGCCGCAAAAGCCCGTTGGTTTGGGTGACAAAGTATGCCGACCGATTTACCACGACCTTGCCGTCGTCGGCAACGTAATAGTAATTGCCATCCACCTTTACCAGACCAACGTATGCTACACAGCGGCCATCCGCACCGTAATAATAGCCACCTGCAACCCCATTGCGCAACGACTTGCCGTCTTCACCGAAGTAGTAGATACCCTTCGCGAAACCGTTGTTGTTCTCAATGGCGTAACGGCCGGTCTTGACCTTCGCATTGGCAACCACGTAATACATGTCTTCGCCAACCTGCACCATACCGGCATACGCTTTGGCCTGGCCGTCCTCGCCGTAGTAGATGCCGTCCACAACCAAATTCTTCAACATCTTACCGTCTTCGCCGAAATAGTAGAAACCACTCGCGAAGCCTTCGGTGTTGTTCGTGTTGCTGATGAAGTAACGACCCTTCACCAAACGCGCATCGTCAGCAACGTAGTACACGTCTTCTCCCAGCGTGACGATACCGGCATACGATTTCGCCTGGCCGTCCTCACCATAGTAGAAGCCGTCCACAACCAAATTCTTCAACATCTTACCGTCTTCGCCGAAATAGTAGAAACCACTCGCGAAGCCTTCGATGTTGTTCGTGTTGCTGACGAAGTAACGACCCTTCACCAAGCGTGCATCGTCAGCAACGTAGTACACGTCTTCTCCCAGCGTGACGATCCCGGCATACGCTTTCGCCTTGCCATCCTCACCGTAGTAGTAGCCGTTCACAACCGTGTTCTTCAGCATCCTGCCGTCTTCGCCGAAATAGTAGAACCCATTCGGGAAGGCTTTGATGTTGTTCGTGTTGCTGACGAAGTAACGACCCTTCACCAAACGCGCACCGTCAACGACGTAGTAGACTCCGCCTTCAAACCCCACCAAGCCTGCGTAGTACGCACGTCGGCCGTCCACGTAGTAGACGCCGTTTTCAATCTTGGCTGTCAGAGCAGGGATGATTTCGCCTCTTTCGATCACGTAATCACAGACACTGCAGACGCGGTCGCCGGTGTAACCGGGAGTCGTCACAGTCACGTCAACCGCCGCATCGATCACTTCGGTGTGACCCAGAGCCGGGACTTCTTCCTGTGCCACGAGCACTTCGCCGCACGCGGAGCAATGCTTGCCTTCGGTCAGACCGGTTTCGGTGCAGGTCGGAGCAACCGCTGCATCCACCACTTCGGTGTGGCCCAGAGCATCGACAACTTCCTGCGCCGTCAAGATCTCACCGCAAACGCCGCAATGCGAACCTTCGGTTTGACCGGGTTTCGTACAATCGGGCGCTACGGCACCGTCCACAACGGGCGTATGGCCGAGCGCTGCAACAACTTCCTGTGCCACGAGCACTTCGTTGCACACGGAGCAATGCTTGCCTTCGGTCAGACCGGTTTCGGTGCAAGTGGCAGCAACCGCTGCATCCACCACTTCGGTGTGACCCAGAGCCGGGACTTCTTCCTGTGCCACGAGCACTTCGTTGCACACGGAGCAATGCTTGCCTTCGGTCAAACCGGTTT
>JAZONO010000074.1:0-2133 GCA_045654545.1 Acutalibacteraceae bacterium | reverse complement strand
TTCGACCTAAAACGAGTGGAATTTCGTGTGATTTTCGGTGCGGCGAAGGTGGCAAGGCTGTCGCCTGCCACCGACAACAAGCCGAAAAGCATCGAAATTATGCCGTTTTAGGCGTGTTCGGATGCGTCTCCTCTGCTTAAGTCAGCTGCGCTGACAGCTCCCTCATCAGAGGGAGCTATGGGGTGCAATCTAACAACAAGGAGGTGTCGCCGTGCAAAAAACAATAGCGGTGGTGCAGTGCGCCTTGTCGGCGGCACTGCTTGCGGTGTGTGCGTGGATCACAGTGCCTGCCGCCGTTCCGTTCACCCTGCAAACCTTGGGGGTGTACCTCGTCTTGTTGCTGTTTGGCGGACGGCGCGGCTGTGTCACGGTGGCGGTGTATCTGTTGCTCGGCGCGGTGGGGTTGCCCGTGTTCCACGGCGGCACGGGCGGTCTTTCGGTGCTGTGCGGTGTCACGGGCGGCTACTTGTGGGGCTTTTTGCTCGCAGCAGCGGTGTATTGGCTGTGTGCGCGGTGGCGCGTGTTGGCGTTGGTGCTGGGGCAGTTGCTCGGTTATGCACTTGGCACGGTGTGGTTTTGCCTGCTGTCGGGCGATCGCTTCGGCGTGGCGTTTTTCGCCTGCGTGTTGCCGTTTGTGTTGCCCGATGCGGCCAAACTCGCCTTGGCCTTGTGGCTTGCGCCACGGCTTAAAAAAGCGATAAAACATTAAAAGTCTGTTCATGATACCGTCACAATTTGTGGGTATACTATTGGTGATTCTTGGATAGGGTGAGCATGATCACCTTAGGGAGTGAAAATATGTTTCGACGGTTTCAATATTCGATGATGCAATTCATGGCCGGGCGTTACGGCACCGATAGTCTGCAAAAATGCCTGCTGTGGGTGTATTGCGGCATGGTGCTGGTCAACGTGTTTTTGGGCAGTTTGCTTTTGTCGGCGGCAGAACTCGCGCTCATTGTGTGGTTCACCTTTCGCATGCTGTCGCGCAACATCCCGGCGCGTATGCGTGAAAACGAGTGGTATCTCGCCCACACAGACGGTGTGCGGCGGTGGGGGCGGTTGCAAAAAAATCGCTTCCGTGACCGCAAGACCCACGTCTATCGCACCTGCCCCCATTGCAAAGCGGCGATCCGCCTTTCCAAAGAAAAACGCGGCCGTCACGCCTGTGACTGCCCACGCTGCCGCCGTGAATTCAAGGTGAAGATATGATTTCATAAAATACGCACCTCATCCATATAGTGTAGGGAACACGATACGGATGAGGTGTTGCTTATGAAGGGAGTTGTGGAGGAACGCGCGGTGGAACTGGGGGTATACATCATTGAAAACAATGCCACCGTGCGCGCGGCCGCGAAAAAATTTCACATCAGTAAAAGTACCGTACACAAAGACGTGGCATCACGCCTGCGCACGTTGGATCCGCGGTTATACGGGCAGGTGCGCGAGGTGCTGGACGTCAACAAAGCACAGCGGCATATACGCGGCGGACTTGCCACGCGCGAAAAATATCAGCAGGAACGGTGAAAAAGACTTGAAATCTGTGGTTTTGGGTATTATAATAGGGGATGTACAATAAACAAAAAGGAGAACAAATATGATTACGAAAGATAGTTTGATCGGTGATATTCTGGATATGGACCGCACGGTGGCGCCGTATTTCCTCGAAATGGGCATGCATTGCCTCGGTTGCCCCTCTGCCCGCAGTGAAACGGTGGAGCAGGCGTGCGAAGTGCACGGCGTGGATTGCGACGAGCTGGTGAAGAAGATCAACGCCCACATGGCGAAATAAAAAATGAAGATCAGGGGGCAGACAGACCGTCTGCCCCCGTTTTCGTTAGGGTGAGAAAGGGAGGTTGCGGTATGAAGGAGTTGACGGCACGGCTTTCGGCGGTGGCCGCCATGGTGCGCCACGGTGCACGTGTAGCGGATATCGGCACTGATCACGCGTTATTGCCTGTGTGGCTGATCAAAAACGGGCAATGTCCTTTTGCCGTGGCTTCGGACATCGGGGAAGGACCTGCCGCCTCGGCGCGCCGCACGGTGGCAGAGGCAGGGGTGGAACCTCTGGTGTCGGTGCGTGTGGGGGATGGGCTTTCGCCCGTGAAACCGCACGAAGCGGACGATATTGTGATT
>JAZONO010000073.1:0-7403 GCA_045654545.1 Acutalibacteraceae bacterium | reverse complement strand
AAGAGGCCACCGAAGATATCGAAAAGATGGCGGCTATCATTCCCGGTGAACGCCCGTATATCAAATCCAGCGTGTGGACGATTTGGCGGCAACGTATGCCCTGGTTGCTGATGCTGATGATTTCCGCCACCTTCACGGGGGCAATCATCTCCTCGTTTGAAACCGCATTGCAAAGCATACCTGTGTTGATTGCGTTTATCCCCATGTTGATGGATACAGGCGGTAACGCCGGCAGTCAGGCTTCGGTTACCATTATCCGCAGTTTGGCGTTGGGTGACGTGACCCCGAAAGATATTACGCAGATTCTGTGGAAAGAAATGCGTATTTCCGTCTTGTGCGGCGTTGTTTTGGCGGTTGCCAACTTCTTGAAAATTTTGCTGATTGATAATATGCTCTTGCAAAACAATGTCAGCGTGATGGCGGCATTGGTGATCAACATGACGTTGGTTGCCACGGTATTTACCGCAAAACTGGTTGGCTCTTCCCTGCCGATCCTTGCCAAAAAACTGGGCTTTGACCCTGCCGTGATGGCGAGTCCGTTCATCACTACCGTGGTGGATGCCATTTCGCTCACCATCTATTTCTTGATCGCAACTGCGCTGTTGTAAAAAATATCGGCTTGTCGAATGACAAGCCGATATTTTTTATTCTTCGGTTTCGTTCTTTTCGTCTTTCATAAGACGAATAAAATCGGCACCTTCCAGTTTTTCATTTTCCATCAGGTACCCTGCAACCTCATGCAACTTATCCATGTTTTCGCTCAAAATACGGCGTGTTTCGGTGTAGCCGTTTTCGATCAACGCATTGATCTCGCTGTCGATCTTGGCGGCAATTTCCTCGGAATAATCGCGTGTGTGACCGAAATCACGACCCAAGAACACCTCGTTATTGGAGGAGCCGAACATCACGGGACCGAGCTTTTCGCTCATGCCGTATTTGGTGACCATGCTGCGCGCCATTTCGGTGGCGCGTTCAATGTCGTTGGAAGCACCCGTGGAAATGTCTTCCAGTACCAGCGCTTCCGCCACACGACCACCCAGCAACACACAGATCTCTTCGCGCATTTCGCCGCGCAATTTGTAAGAACGGTCTTCCTGCGGCAACTGCATGGTGAAGCCACCGGCCATACCG
This sequence comes from Acutalibacteraceae bacterium, assembly GCA_045654545.1. Lineage (GTDB taxonomy): Bacteria > Bacillota > Clostridia > Oscillospirales > Acutalibacteraceae > SIG588. The sequence goes on along the minus strand of JAZONO010000073.1, from coordinate 6,272 downwards.
CGCGGAATGATGGAGATCTGGTGAACGGGATCTTGCGTGGGGCAGTGATATGCCACAATGGCGTGACCGGCTTCGTGATACGCTGTCAGGCGTTTTTCCTTGTCGGTCATACGGTGGCTCTTCTTTTCCGTACCCACCACCACTTTGATGGTTGCTTCCTCGATTTCGGTCATGGTGATGGAGTGCAGATCGCGACGGGCAGCCAACAATGCCGCTTCGTTCAACAGGTTTTCCAGATCCGCACCGGTAAAGCCTGCTGTGGTTTTCGCAATGGTGGACAATTCCACGTCGGGTGCCAGCGGCTTGCCGCGTGCGTGCACCTTCAAAATGGCTTCGCGCCCTTTCAAATCGGGGTATCCCACCACGACTTGACGGTCGAAACGACCGGGGCGCATCAATGCCGGATCCAGAATATCCGGGCGGTTGGTGGCGGCAATCATAATAACACCTTCATTGGCGCCAAAACCGTCCATCTCCACGAGTAACTGGTTGAGCGTCTGTTCACGTTCATCGTGACCGCCGCCAAGACCGGCGCCACGCTGACGACCGACAGCATCGATTTCGTCAATGAAGATAATGCAAGGAGAGTTTTTCTTTGCCTGATCAAACAGATCGCGCACACGCGAAGCACCCACACCGACATACATTTCCACAAAATCCGAACCGGAAATGGAGTAGAACGGCACGTCCGCTTCCCCTGCCACGGCACGGGCAAGCAAGGTTTTACCGGTACCCGGAGGGCCCACCAGCAAAACACCCTTCGGCACACGTGCACCGAGCTCGGCAAATTTGGAAGGCGCTTTCAGGAAGGTGACGATTTCACGCAGTTCTTCCTTTTCTTCATCTGCACCGGCAACGTCCGCAAAGGTGGTTTTTCGTTTTTCGTCTGAGGTCATTTTCACACGAGCTTTGCCAAAACCCATCATTTTGCCGCCGTCAAGCGAATTCATGGAACGGCGCATCATGATGATCATACCGACAATCATTACGGCAATGAGGAGGGTGGGCAACAGACTCACGATCCACGAAACCTCTTTGACGGGTTTGTAGTTATAGGTAATGTCGTTGTCGGGGGTGTCATCTGTGTTAAACTCATCCACAATGCCGCGCACGTCATCCAAGAAAATGTTGATGTTCGGGACAGTGTAGGTCATTTCCCCTTTGTTCTCTGCGGCACCTTCCACCTTATCCCAAGCGGATTCGCGCAAGATGAAGATCAATTTACTGGAGTTCAAATCCAGCGTGAAGGTTTCCACCTGATTTTGGCGGAAATAGGAAAGATATTCGGAATACATTTTGTCGTCCTTGGCTTTGTTGTTTCCAAAGAACATCCACACGATCATGACGACGAAGATCACGCCAATGAACGGGAGTAATATATTTCGAAGGGTCTTTCCCGGGTCGTTACGATGAGGCTCCATTCAAGTTTCTCTCCTTGCAATGATTTATTGATCTTAATTGTCGCCGTACACTTCCGGTTTCAAAATACCGACATACGGCAGGTTGCGATACTGTTCGGCGTAGTCCAGACCATACCCGACAATGAAGGCCTCGGGAATGGTGAAACAACGGTAATCCGCCACAATATTGGTTTTGCGGCGTTCGGGTTTATCCAGCAGCGTGCAGATTTTGATGCTGCGCGGATTGCGAGCGGCCAAGGTCTTTTTGAGGTAGGACAGCGTAACGCCCGAATCCAAAATATCTTCCACGATCAAAAGATCTTTGTTTTCCAGCGGACAATCGAGATCCTTGATCATGCGCACTTCGCCGCTGGTTTTCGTGCCGCTTCCGTAACTGGAAACCGACAAAAAATCGATGCTGCAGGGAATATCAATGGCACGCATCAAGTCTGCCATAAATACAAGCGAACCTTTCAAGACCGAAACCATAAACAGATTCTTATCTTTGTAATCCTCGCTGATTTGTTTGCCGAGTTTTGTCACCGCTTCTTTCAGCATTTCCTCAGTATACAGGATTTCCGCAATATCGTTATGCATACGTTTTCTCCTCCTCAGTTATGTAAAACACCAAAATATGTTCCGTGGTATCGTCGATAGCGGCGCGTTCATCGCACCCCAGACCAACCACCAAAACAACGCCTTCTTCGTCCGCCACAATCGGGATCGTGTCGCGTAAAACAGACGGGATCTTTTCGGCATTTAACCACTTTTTCACGGTGCGTCGTCCGCCGCGCAGATACGGTGAACATTCGTCCCCTGTTTGTCGGGTGCGAACGACCGCCGTGCCTTTCATCTTATCATAGTCACACGTGTATTGTAATAAGATTTTGTGAATTTTTTTGTTCTTTTCAAAGGTTTCGCGATCCCACACCTCGGCATGGTAAACCGTGTTTCCAAAACAGTATGTTTCTCCCGGTTGCAATACACGTTCTTCGGAATCGGCAGAAACGGCATCCCACAAGGTGAGATACCCTTGCTTTACCGTGACGGTTTTGTTCTCCCCGACAGTCACCGCACCTTCGGTTGCAAGGAGTTCCATCACCTTTTGTACGTGTCGTTCTTCACACACTCCGTCAATGGAGAGGATCAGACGGCGAATGATACGTCGTTGCAGTGCCAGGGGGAGTTTGGCAATCTCGTGCGCGGAATATACACCGCGGTCAACGGTTGCGTTATGCACAGCATCGGTCACCACCGTGTCCCAGTAGTCCTCCTCGTCCCTCACCACGGCAGACAAACGCGAAATTGCTTCGTGTACCTTGGGGTTTAAGGTGTAAAGTTCCGGAACTATACAGTTGCGCACGCGGTTGCGTGCATACACGGTGTCGCTGTTGGTGGAATCCATGACGAAGGGCAGGGCATGCGCCTTGCAAAAGGCTTCGATTTCTTGCCGTGTACACGTCAAGAGAGGACGAATCACCTTCTGCCGCACGGGCGGAATTCCACCCAAGCCACCGGCTCCCGTACCGCGTGCCAAATGCAACAACACGGTTTCGGTGTTATCACTTGCCGTGTGGGCGGTGGCCACCTGTGTGAAACCTTCCGATACGCACAATTCGTCGAACACGGCATAGCGTACCTGCCGTCCGGCCTCTTCCAGACCGATCTTTTGTGCCTGTGCAACGGCGCGGACATCCACACGTCGAAGGAATAACGGAATGTCCCATTGTTTGCATAGCGTTTCCACAAACCGTGCATCACGGTCGGCCTCTTCCCCACGTAATTGGTGGTGAATATGTACGGCGGCCAAACGGTCAATAGCCAGTTCCTCTTTTAACAGATGGAAGACGTATAACAGTGCAACCGAATCCGCACCGCCCGATATGGCAACCAACAGTTGTGCGCAAGGCGGCACCATGCGGTGCTGTTGCAACAACGCGCGTGCTTTGGTCAATACGGTATCACTCATCATGGTGCAGATCCAACGAGGTAAATTGAGTGAATTCACCTTGGAATGCCAATTTTACCGTTCCGAGTTCACCGTGGCGGTTCTTGGCAACAATCACTTCCGACGTGCCCACTTCGGCAGAAGCAGGATCGTCTTTTTCATTGATGTAATACTCGTCACGATAGAGGAACAACACCTGGTCGGCATCCTGCTCGATTGAACCCGATTCGCGCAGGTCTGCCAACGCCGGGCGGTGATTGGACTTCATTTTTTCGGTACTACGCGACAGCTGTGCGCAGATCAACAGCGGAACATTCAATTCTTTCGCCATGATTTTCAGGTTACGGGTGATGGCACTCACTTCTTGTACACGGTTATCCGTGGGTTTGGCGGATTGCATCAACTGCAAATAGTCCACCACCACGAAATCCAGTTTTTCCAAACGTAACAGACGGGATTTCATCTCTTGCACCGTCAGATTGGAGGTGTCGTCCAAATAGATCGGCAGGTTATAGAGTGTCGCCGCCGCCGCACCCATACGTGTCCATTCATCGGAGGACAGATTGCCTGTGCGCATCTTTTTCACCGATACTCTGGCTTCGCTGGAAAGCAGACGATTGGCAAGCTGTTCGCGCGACATTTCCAGCGAGAACACCGCCACCGTGCGACCTTGTCCTGCCACGTTTCGTGCCAGGTTTAAGGCAAAACTGGTTTTACCCATACCGGGACGCGCACCGACAATGATCATATCCGAGCGGTTAAGCCCCGTGGTGATGTTGTCGAGTGCGGAAATGCCGGTGGAAATACCGGCCATATCCCCTGCTTCGCCGGAATTCAACTTGGAGAAGGTATCGTAGACGTTAACAAGAACGTCTTTGATGGACACCAATCCCTTGGTGTTGCGCTCTTGACGGATGTCGTAGATCTTCTGTTCGGCGTTGTCGAACAACTGCTGAACATCCGCACCGGCTTCCATGGAATCGTCCAAGATCTCACGGCAGGTGCGAATCAAGGCACGTACCTGCGCCTTTTCGCGCACAATGGTGGCATAGCGCGAGATATTGGAGATGGAGGGAACGAGTTGAGCCAACTTTAACAGGTAGGCTTTCCCCTCTTCTCCCTCAAAAAAGCCTTCGGTTTTCAGCGATTCGCGCACCGTAACAAAGTCGATCGTCTCGCCGCTCATCATCTTATCGCACATGACGCGATAGACGGCGCGGTGTTCGGGAAGATAGAAATGCTCTTCTCGTAATCCTTCGATCTGATTCAAACTGTTCGGATCCAACAAAACAGCACCTAAAATCGCCTGTTCCGCTTCCAAACTGTACGGCAGATTCAAGTTGTCGCTAAATTCTTTTTTCTTTTCACGTGTTTGAGCCATAAATTGAACGACCTTTCCGTAATTATTCGGAAACTACGATGCTGATTTTTGCCGAAATACCTGCCAAAAGTTTGATCTCGCCTTCGTATGTGCCGTGTGCTTTGATGTCGGACATGCTGATCTTACGGCGATCCACTTCGATCTTGTACTGTGCTTTTAACGCTTCGGCCACTTCTTTGGTGGTGACAGAGCCGAACAAGCGACCGTTCTGCCCCGCTTTCGCCACCACCTTGACGGATTTTCCGTTCAACGCATTGGCGGCCGCTTGTGCCTCTTTCTTTTCCATTTCGGCATGGAAACGGGCGGCATCTTCTTTGTTTTTCAGATCATTCATCGCCTGCGCATCGGCAGGAGTTGCCAAATCGCGCGGAAACAGGAAGTTGCGAGCATACCCATCAGAAACGGTGACGAGTTGTCCTTTTTTGCCTTGTCCTTTGACATCAGTTTTCAAAATTACTTTCATAACAGAAACTCCTTATTGCTTGGTAGTGGTTGCTTGGGTAGCGGCAAGCGAACGTTCGCGATCGTCACGATAGCGGTCGATCGCCTGCACAAGCTTTTCTTTGGCTTGTGCCATGGTGACACCTTTCATCTGTGCGCCGGCCATGGTGATGTGTCCGCCGCCGCCGATCGCTTCCATAATCAACTGCACGTTATATTCGCCAAACGAACGGGCAGACACGTTGATCGCACCGTTTTCCATAAACATGGTGAAGGATGCGTATATACCTTTGATGGAGAGCAGTTCGTCGGCTGCCTGTGCGGCGGCGACACGCAGTTCGCCGTGTGACCCCTCATAGCAGGCAATGGCGGTGTTATGATAGATCTCCGCACGGGAAATGATCTCCGATTTCTTTTGGTAGGTTTCCATACTGCCGGTGAACATCCGCTTGACTTCCACCGTGTCGGCGCCGAGCTTGCGCAAATATGCTGCTGCTTCAAAGGTGCGCACACCGGCTTTCATCACGAAACTGCGCGTATCCAACATAATACCGGCGAGCAGTGCTTCGGCATCCAAACGGTTGAGGTGATTTTCCCCCAAGTATTGGAGCAATTCCGCCACCATTTCCGAAGCGGAACTTGAATACGGTTCGTGATAAAACAGTAACGCGTTGTCAATGAAATCCACCATCTTACGGTGATGGTCGATCACGGCGATGGATTTAGCCGCATTTAACAATTCGGGATCTTCCACCATCAACTTGCTGTGTGTATCGGTGATGATCAGTAAGGTTTGGTCGGTCAGCATGTCGCGCGCCTCGGCAGGTTCGACAAAAATCGTGCCGCGATCTGCTTCGTCGTAACGGTCAATCAGTTCCATCGCCAAGGTCTTTTCGCGGTTGGTAACTACAAATGCGCGTTTACCGTAACCGCGTGCCGCCACAGCAAGTGCAACGGCCGAGCCAAGGCAATCCAGATCCGAAAAACGGTGTCCCATCACCAGCACGTCCGAGCAGTTGGTCAGCAAGTCGTTCAGTGCATTGGCCACCACACGGGTACGTACTTTTGTGCGCTTTTCCACCCCACGGGAAACGCCGCCGTA
>JAZONO010000072.1:0-22249 GCA_045654545.1 Acutalibacteraceae bacterium | reverse complement strand
GTTGCGTGTGGGAACCGCTGAACCATTTGAAAGGGCACGCCCTCACCCCGTGGGTATGGAACTTCGCTTTGTGCTCGAAGGAGAAGTGAACCTCACCCTGTCGGCTGAAACCGTATTTCAACAAGTAAAGAAAGAGCCACCTGTAGGGTGGCTCTTTCTTTATTCTTCCTCCACAACGCGACTGCGTGAGAAATCACAGCGGAGATAATAGATCACCGTGAGCACTGCACACAACAGCCACCCGGCCGGATAACTGGTGCCGAGCGGTAACAACTCATTCGAAATGTAATGGGACATCAGGAACAGATAGATCTGGCGGAACGCCACAAACGAGGACAGCATAATGATCATGGGGGCACGGGTGTTTCCTGCGCCGCGCAACGCCGCGGAAAGCACCTGATTGACACAGCAAAGCACGTAAAACGGCGTTAAGGTGCGCAACAGCATGGTGGCGTTTTTCACCACAGCGGGATCAGGATTGAACACACCTGCCAACGGCGCGGCCAGCGACATCACCGTGACGATCACCGTGACCGTGGCACACAGCGCCATCCAAAAGGCGGTCATCGCCCCTTTGCGTGCACGCTTCACCTCGCCCAATCCCAAATTCTGCCCCACAAAGGTGGTTACGGCAAGGGAGATGGACTGCACCGGCAGGAAGATGAACATATCCACCTTCGAATAGGTGGTCCAGCCGCCGAGTGCCGCGGTCTGATCCCCGTTTACGTTCGCGATATAGGACTGCACAAACACGTTGGAAAACGCCGTGACGGCCATTTGCAACGCCGCCGGGATGCCCACCTGCACGATCTTCTGCAACATCGTGCGATCGATGCCGAGTTCCCGCAAGCGTAGGCGCACACACAGCGAGGTGCGCAACAGGGTGATGACGGTCAGCACCGCCGACACCCCTTGTGCGATCACGGTGGCGAGTGCCACCCCGGCGACCCCCATATTGAGACCGAACACAAACCAAAGATCCAACACGATATTCAGCACTGCCGACACCACGAGGAAATAAAACGGACGCCTGGAATCCCCCACCGCGCGCAGAATGCCGGAACCAATGTTATACACCATCAGCCCCATCACACCGGCAAAGTAAATGGTAAGATAGGTTTTGGCGTAAGGGTACACTGCCACCGACCCTTCTCCGTTCAGCATCAAACGCAGTATATATGGTGCCATCCCAATGCCGAGAAAGGTGAACACCACCCCGAGCAACAGAGTCATCGTGAGCGCCGTGTGCACCGCACGGCGCACCTCATCCTCTTTTTTTGCCCCGAAATATTGCGAGATCACTACACCGGCACCGCTGGACAATCCCAAAAAGAACCCGATCAGAATATTCACGACCGGCCCGATACTGCCCACCGCGGCATAGGCACCCGTTTCTCCCGTTTGCCCGATGACCCACGTGTCCACCATATTGTAAAGCTGTTGAAACAAGTTGCCGAGCAACAGCGGAAACGCGAACAGCAAAATATTCTTGGCCGCACTGCCAACGGTCATATCGATGTTTTTACGTCGTGCAAGCGTCATTCGTTCCTCATCTCTCTTTTGCGGATTACAAGGAAGATTTTACCACGTTTCGTCAAAAAAGTCTACACGTTGACACCCCATCGCCGTAAATTTACAATTCCGTCATACTCTTATCCTTGAAATATAGTATGATGATGCGAAAGGGTGTGAGAGTGTTGTTCGGATACGTGCGTGTGTTCCAACCGGAATTGAAAGTGCGCGAATGGGAAGACTATCGCGGAGCGTACTGCTCGCTCTGCCGTGCACTGGGCAAACGATACGGCGTGTTTGCCCGTTTTTTGCTCAATTACGATTTCACCGTGTTGGCGCTGTTTCACATGGCGCTCACAGACACACCCGTCACCTTTTCCAAAGGGCGGTGTCCGTTCAATCCGCTCAAAAAATGTCGCCGCTGTCACGGCGACAATGCCTTGAACTATGCCGCCGATGCGGCGGTACTGCTCTCCTATTACAAACTGAAAGACGACGTGGCGGACGGCACGTTTTTAAAGCGGCTGACCCGTCGTCCGCTGCTTTGGTTGCTCACCCCCATGAAGCGGCGTGCCGCCAAACTTGCCCCCGCGGTGGCAGCGCAGATGGCGGCGTATTACGAAGCACAACAGGCGGTGGAGCAGGAAACCGCCTCGCCCGACGCGGCCGCGCACCCCACCGCCACCTTGATGGCGGCACTCACCGTGTGGAATGAGCCGTCGGGTGAAGCACACGATGCCCGTGCACGGTTTGGCTATTGCCTTGGGCGGTGGATCTATTTTATGGATGCCGCCGACGATTGGGAGGAAGATCGCCGACACGGCGGATTCAACCCCTTCCCTGCCGAAAACGGCGCATGCCCCACCACGCGGATGCGTGAAGCGCTCAATTCCTCGCTGGCGGAATGTCTTACCGCCTGGCATCTGCTGGATCGCTATCAATTCGATCCCATATTACAAAACATTCTCACGCTCGGCATGCCGTCGGCCATCGCACAGGTGACCGCCGAAACCGAGGGGGAAAGGAAGAATACGACATGAACGATCCGTATAAAATACTCGGCATCTCCCCCGATGCCACCGACGACCAAGTAAAAGCCGCCTATCGCGAAATGGCGCGTAAATATCATCCCGATCAGTACGGCGACAATCCGCTGTCGGATCTCGCGCAGGAAAAGATGCAGGAGATCAACGAAGCGTATGACACCATTGTGAAGATGCGCAAAGAAGGCGGTCAAAGCCATCAAAGCCGCAACGGGCGGTACGGCGACATTCGCCGCATGATCACCGAAGGGCGCATTGAGGATGCCGACACTTTGTTGAACGGCATTCCGGCTGTGACCCGTGATGCGGAATGGCATTTTTTGAAAGGCAGTGTGCTGTATAAGCGCGGCTGGCTGGAGGATGCGTATCAGCACTTTTCCACCGCATGCCGTATGGACCCGACCAACGCGGAATACCGCGCGGCGTTCAATCAGATGTCGCACGGACGGCAAACGGGCACCTACACCACCGCCCCCGCAGGTGGCGGCTGTTCGGCGTGTGACGTGTGCAACACCTTGATTTGCGCCGATTGCTGTTGCGAATGTATGGGCGGCGACTTGATCTCCTGCTGTTGATTGCGAGGTGCATATAACGTGAAAACCAGCGGAAAAGTGGCACTCGGCGGTGTGTTCGGCGCACTGTCGATGGTGTGCATGCTGGCCACTGTGTTCCCGTACGCCACCTTTGCCCTGCCTGCCATTGCCGGCTTGTTGCTGGTGCCCGTGGCGATCGAAACAGGGCGCCGATGGGGATGGCTCACCTTCCTTTCGGTGGCGGTGCTGAACGTGTTGCTCACCCCGTCGATGGAAGCAAAAGTGCTGTTCGTGGCATTTCTCGGATACTATCCCATTTTGAAACTGTCGATCGACCCACTGCCCCCTATCGTGTCGTGGGTGCTGAAATTCGCCTTGTTCAACCTTGCGGTGGTAACCGCTTATTGGGTTATGTTGCACCTGTTCGGGCTGGAACAAAACTCGTTCGAGTTGTTCGGTGTCAACCTGCCGCTTGTGTTGCTGGCACTCGCGAACCTCACCTTTTTACTGTATGACCTCTGTCTTTCCCGTTTGTGGGACTGGTATATGATCATGATCCATCCCCGTTTGGCGCGCACATTTCGATTATGAAATAGAAAAGTCGTACGAAGTGACACTTCGTACGACTTTTATGTTTCATAGAACCGCGCGAGAAACCACGCGTCGTCAATTTCAAAGGTGCGCCCGTTTAAGTAATCAAGAAGACCCGTTTCGCCTTGGAAGGCAAAGGTCAGTTTGTAGGAACACAGCGCTTGGCGGTTACCAAATCCGGCGGCACGGTTTTGTGCGTTGGTGCCGTATTTGCCGTCGCCGAGCAGCGGATGCCCGAGCGATGCCAGATGGGCGCGGATCTGATGGGTGCGCCCCGTCAGCAACGCGATTTCCAGCAGGGATATGCCGCCCCTCTCCTCCAACACGCGGTAACGAGTCACGATGGTACGTGCGCCGTCCCGTGCACGGTCGGAGATATACACGCGGTTTTGTTGCTCGTTTTTCTCCAAATACGCGGTAAGGGTATCCTCCCGTTTGGGCATACGCCCACTCACCAAGCACAGGTAAAACTTGTGAATCTCGCGCATTTTCAACCGTTCGTTCAGAATGCGCAACGCTTCGGCATTCTTCGCCGCCATCACAATGCCGCAGGTGTTGCGGTCGATGCGATTGACCAGTGCCGGTGCAAAACTGTTTTCCTCTTGGGGGCGATACTCCCCTTTTTCATATAAATACCGTTGCACGCGCGTGATGAGGGTGTCGCGATATTCCTGCTCATCGGGATGCACAAGCAACCCGGCCTCTTTGTTCAAGAGCAGGATATTCTCGTCTTCGTATACGATGGAGAGATGCTTACCTGCCGTCAAAAAATCAAATGGCGGTGCGCTTTCTTCCAAGAACTCATCCTTCACGTAGAGCGCGAGCACGTCCCCTTCCGCAAGGCGTGTGGAGATCTCGCAGCGTTTGCCGTTCAACTTGATGTTCTTTTTGCGAATTTCTTTGTACATCACCGTGGCGGGCAACGAACGAAAGGTTTTGGTCAAAAACTTGTCCACCCGTTGCCCTGCGTCGTTTTTACCGATCGTAACCGCTTTCAAGCCGAGCACCTCCTTTGCCGTCGTGTCAATTTATCATACACCAAAACGATGCATTTTGCAAGCAATTTAAAAAAAGGTATTCCCAAACGCAACATTTTGTGATAGAATAAGAGAACATTGTGACACGGAAGGAGGAGAACCCATGAGTGATCGGGAAAACGTGCACGCAGGGCACCGCGAACGGGTGAAAACGCGTTTTCTGGAACACGGTTCCGCGGCATTTGCACGCCACGAATTGGTGGAATTTCTCCTCTTTTTCGGTATTCCGCGCAAGGACACCAACGAACTGGCGCACCGCTTATTGGATCATTTCGGTTCTCTGTCCGCCTTGATGAGCGCCACCTATGAAGAGTTGGTGGCGGTGAAAGGGATGACCCACAACGCCGCCGTGCTCATCCGCCTGTTCAACGAGTTGGAAACCGAATGTCAACGCGAACGCTTTTCCGCCGAGCGGTTGCTCAACACCCGTGAAAAGTTGCGTGATTTCGTGTTGCCGCTGTTTTTAGGGGTCCAAACCGAGCAGGTGCGCATGATCTGCATGGATGGCAACGGTCGGGTGTTGGCGTGCGGCTTGCTGTCGGAGGGGAGTGCCAACGCGGCCGAGATCAACACGCGGCAAGCACTGCAACTGGCGTTGCGGTGCAATGCAATCAACGCGGTTCTGGCGCACAACCACCCCAGCGGACAACCCACCCCTTCACGCGAGGACGTGGAATCCACCTCTGCGATTGCCAAAGCACTTAAGCTTGCCGGTGTCCGACTGGTGGATCACCTGATCGTGTCGGGGCATTCCTATCTGTCCATGCGCGAAGTCCCTTCCTGCACTTCCTTATTCAAATAACCCACGAGGGAGAAAACCGATGCGGTTTTCTCCCTCGCTTTTTTAGATGTTTGTTTTGATCGTCTCGCCGGTGCGATCCGATTCAAACGCCGCTTCCATGATCTTCATCACGCGCATCGCCTCTTCGGGCAACACACGCGGCGCGGCGGTGCCGTCCAACACCTCGGCAAAGTTGCGGTAATAGATGTCGTAATCCGAATGGGGATAATCGTCCGCATTCAACACGACCTCTTCCACCGTATCCTTGGCACGGGGCCCCATCGTCTTGGTCGGACCCGCTTTGGTGTGGATGATCTCTTCTTCAAAGGTGACCTCGTGCTTCGTGGCATAGATCATCTTACCGTTGCAGTTCCAATCGGTCACGGTGATGGCACCACGATCGCCGAAACAGAACCAACGGGGGGTGGGCACGTAGTGACTAGTGCCGACTTCGACCATGGCGTTGCGACCGCCGCTGGTCTTCATAATCAGCTTAAAACCGTCGTCGCACTCGCTGTACACCACGTGATACATATCGCAGTAAACCGACGTGATCGTTTCTTCGGGGAACAACTGCACGATCTGGTCGAGCAGATGCACGCCCCAGTCGAGCATCATACCGCCGCCTGCCACCGCATACTGGCGCCATCCCTCGGGGATGCCGCGACTGCCGGTCACACGGCTTTCAATCTCGTTAATGTTGCCGAGTTTGCCCGATGCGATCGCCTCTTTAACGATGAGATAATCGGTGTCTGCACGGCGGTTTTGGTGCACGGTAAACAGGTTGCCCGTTTCCTTTTGCACCGCCATGATTTCCGACAGTTCCTCGCTGTTCATGGTGACGGGCTTTTCGCAGATGACTGCCTTGCCTGCACGCAGAGCCGCAATGGAAATGTCCTTGTGGAAATTGTTCGGCGTAGCGCAAAGGATGAAATCGATCGACTCGTCTGCCAATACTTCATCCAGCGACGCGTACGTCCGTGCAATACCGTCTGCCTTCGCGAGGTCCATACGCATGGGGTCGATGTCATACACACCGACGTAGCGCACGCGGTCGGTCTTCAAAATGTTCACGTTATGATGGCGACCCATCCCGCCGTAACCGACGATGGCACCTTGATACGTTTTCATAGTCAATACCCTCTTTTGCTAAAAGCCTCAAATCTCCTCAAAATCGGGGATGTCGAGTTCGATCTCGCGACCGAGTTCCGCCGACTTCACGATACCGGAGATGATCGCCTGGTTGTAATAGATCTGGCTGGTGGGAACGGGCGCACTGCCGCCGTTCAGGATCGCATCCATGAAGGAGCGTATCTTCGCATAGAACAGACCCTTTTCCGCCATACCGGTGTTCTTCACCAGCGGAATCTGGTATTCCACCTGCGACTTGCCGACGTTCTTGTACACCGTCATCGGGGACGGGAAGGTGCCGTTCCAGCAATCGGTGGAGGGAATACGCAAACCGCCCTCGGTACCGAGGATGATGGTATCGCCCGGGGTGCTCATGTTCATAGCCCACGAAATACGGAAGTCGAGGATGATGTCGCCGTCCAAACGGACAAACGCCGCAGCAAAGTCGTCCACGTCAAAACGCGCCGCATCCACTTCACCAACCGTCTTGGGATCGGTGCCGAAATACTTGGATTTGTAGCCGCTGACGGTGAGGGGCTTCGGATAGCCGATCGCGTTTAGAACCACGTCCAAGGAATAGCAACCGATATCGCCGAGCGCGCCGATACCGGCGGTCTTCTCTTCAATAAAGGTCTTGCCCGGGATACCGCGACGGCGGCCCCCGCCCGTCTGCATATAATAGATCTTACCGAGTTCGCCCGACTGCACGATCTCCTTGATCTTCTGCATGTTGGCATCCATACGGGGCTGGAAGCCGACGGTCAGGATCTTGCCGCTCTTCTTTTCGGCCTTGATGATGGCTTGTGCCTCTTCCTGGGTAACGCACATCGGCTTTTCGAGCATGACATGCAAACCGTGCTCCAACGCATAGATGGTGCATTCCGCGTGGGTCTTGTTATAAGTGCAGACACACACCGCATCCAGCTCTTCGCTGTCGATCATGGATTTGTGATCGGGATAGCAACGCACGCCCGACACGCCCCACTTTTCAAAGAACGCTTCCGCCTTGCCGGGGATCAGATCCGCACCGGCCACGATCACGGCATCGGGCATCTGCTTGATTGCCTGCACGTGTGCTTCGGCGATCCAGCCCGTACCGATAATACCAAAACGCAACTTGCGCGAGGTATCAATGGCTTTTTCTTCTTCCGCTTGGGTAAATTGACTCAATACTGCATCCGACATAATAACAGCCTCCTAAAGATAATTTACGTTTTTTACATTTTCGAGTGTGCACTCACACCGAAACGACTTAGTAGGTTTGGGTCTCCAAATAGCCGATCGACAGCTTGATGCATTCCATCGGGGTGTTGTCGCCCGAAGGCTGATCCTACTCCACGACCACCCAGTCGGCACCGGCTTCACCGGCCGCCATGTTGTCACGTACCGAATACAACTGAACTGCGGTTTTCATCAAACATCTTCCTTTCTCACTCAAGAGATCATTTGACTCGCCATTTTTTGATTCTTTCAAAAAATGGCGCCAAAAAACGGAATTTCCTTTGCTTTTCCTCTTGTATTTTGTGTAATAATGTGCTATATTACAAGTCACAACGCCTTGTATAGTAAGACAAAAATTGCTGTTTTTCAAAAAGAGGTGATTTTGTGCGTCCCATTTACGAATCGCGCAAAGCAGACTTGTATTTCAGCCGCGCAACGGGGTTGACCGCGCTCAAACATCTGCACCCACACATTGAATTGGTGCTGATGCTGGAGGGGAAAGCGGAGGCATATGCCGACAACCGCGGCGGTATGTTGCGCGCAGGGCACGCCTTCATTGCCTTCCCAAATCAGGCGCATCATTATGCGGACAATCACGGGCCGATCCAAGCGCGCCTTTTCATCTTCTCGGCCAAGTTGTACCCGTCATTTTATGCCGCTTTTTGCGAAAAACAGCCGATCGACCCGATCATTCCGTTCGATATGGATGCCCTGCTCCCCGTGTTGCACACCATGGAAGCGGAAAACGAAGCCCACGACCGTTACACTCGCTCGGTGGTGGAGGGCGGATTGTCCATTATTTTGGCGCATCTGTTTCGCCGTGCACAGTTGACCGAGATCGATCGCCGCAACATCACGGCGATGCAAGCGATCCTCGATTACTGCAATTTGAACTACACCTCCGACATCACGTTGGACGACGTGGCGGAGAACGTGCACTGCAGTAAATATTACGTATCCCACGTGTTCAGCCGCGAGATTGGCAGCAGTTTTCCGGGCTACATCAACACCTTGCGTGTGCACGATGCCAAAAAATTGTTGGAACGCGGCAACATGAGTGTCACCGACGTGGCATATGCGGTGGGCTTTCGCTCTCTGCGCAGTTTCAACCGCTGTTTCCTTTCCCTTACGGGAGAATCACCCAGCAATTTCCGCCGCAACGCCGTATCCGGCAATCCTTGACGTCCCATACCATTGCAGAAAGGCGCGCATTTCTATCGTGATTTATTGATCGTACTATGACTATATTGCGCAATTCTCAACGCGAAACGACCATATTTCAAACTTTCTGCAAAAAAAGGTTGACTTTAGTGTGATAACGTGCTACTATGATAAAGAATTTTTGAATTACCATCCTACGGAGGTCGGTTATGTATACGAACGAAGAACGTGCCGTGACCGCGCTGGGCGAGTTGTATCGCCGTTTCGGTTACCGTCATTATAAAATGAGCAAATTTGAGGAATACGATCTGTACGGTCGCAACAAAGAGTTCCTCATTTCGGACAACGTCATCACCTTCACCGATACCAACGGCAAACTGATGGCGCTCAAACCCGACGTGACCTTGTCCATCATCAAAAACGGGCAGGACAGCGACGGCATGCAAAAGGTGTATTATGACGAGCACGTGTATCGTGTGTCGGGCGGCACCCACGCGTTCAAGGAATTAAAGCAGGTGGGGCTGGAATGTGTCGGCACGGTGGATGCCTATGCGGTGTACGAAGTGCTGATGCTGGCGGCCAAGAGTCTCAAAGCGCTTTCGGACGATTGCGTGTTGGACATCTCGCACCTCGGCATCGTGTTTGCCCTGTTGGACGATCTGGGCCTTTCGGCAGAGGATACGCGCCGTGCGCTGGCACTCATCGGGGATAAAAACCGCCACGAATTGGCGGCGCTGTGCAACGCGTGCGGCGTTCCCTCCGAAAAAACGGCACGTCTGGCGGCGTTGGTGGGGTTGTACGGCACCCCTGCCACCGTGTTGCCACAGTTGGGTGCGCTGTTGCAGGATACCCCTGCCGCCCCGTTTGTGAGCGAGTTGCAAGAGGTGACGGATGCCCTTGCGGCAGAAGGACTCGGCGATACGGTACACATCGACTTTTCGGTGGTCAACGACCGTAATTATTATAACGGATTTGTATTTAAGGGTTTTATCAACGGCATTTCCACCCGTATTTTGTCGGGCGGACAGTATGACCGTTTGATGCAAAAGATGGGGCGCCGCGCCGCCGCCATCGGCTTTGCTTTGTATCTCGACCTGCTTGGCGAATTGCCCTCGCCTGCCGTGTCTTATGACGTGGACACGGTGCTGTTGTATGCGAGCGATGCCTCCCTCACGGCGGTGCAGGCGGCGGTGCGCCGTCTGACCGACGAAGGACGGCAGGTGTTGGCGCTGTCCGCCGTGCCGAAGGGCTTGCGTTTTCGCGAATGTATGAAGTTGGACGGCGAGGAGGTGACGGTCGTTGGATAACATGTTGAACGTGGCGTTGCCCAAGGGCCGCCTCGGCGAAAAGGTATATGCGATGTTTGAAAAGGCAGGTTTCCCCTGCCCGTCCATCCGTGAAAACAACCGCAAACTGATTTTTGAAAACGCAGAATGCGGCGTGCGCTATTTTTGGGTGAAGCCGTCCGACGTGGCTATCTACGTGGAACGCGGCGCGGCGGACATCGGGGTGGCAGGCAAGGACATTTTGCTGGAATATGCCCCCGACGTGTATGAACTGCTGGACCTCAAAACGGGTGTGTGCCGCATGGCGGTGGCCGCCCCCGAAGGGTTCCGCGACGACACGAGCCGTGCATTGAAAGTGGCCACCAAATTTGCGAACATCGCGGGGGCGCATTACGCCGCACGCGGTCGGGATATCGACATCATCCACCTAAACGGCTCGATCGAGATCGCCCCCATTTTGGGGTTGTCCGACGTGATTGTGGACATCGTGGAAACCGGCACGACCTTGAAGGAAAACCATCTCGCCGTGATCGAAACGGTGGTGCCCATCAGCGCCCGTCTGATCGCGAACAAAGCGAGTTTCAAGTTCAAAAGTGCCCCCATTGAGGCGATCGTCAAAAACCTCGCTCAGCAAACGGAGGAATCGGTATGATCAAGATTTTGAAATACGGCGAAGTGGACACTGCGTCCATTGTCGCCCCCAACGTCCCCACTGTCAACGTGGCGGATACGGTGACAGACATTCTGTCCACCGTGCGCCGTGAAGGGGATGCCGCCCTGTTGCGCTACACCGCACAATTTGACCGTGCCGAACTCACCACGCTCACCGTTTCGCGCGAAGAGGTGGAGGAAGCGATGGCGGCGGTGGAACCGCGCTTTTTGGAGATCCTCAAAAAAGCGGCCGCAAACATCCGCCGTTTCCACGAACGGCAGGTGCGTAACAGCTTTATTTTGAACGAGGACGACGGCATTGTCGTGGGACAAAAGATCATTCCCGTGGACCGTGCCGGTCTGTACGTTCCGGGCGGCACGGCGGCATATCCGTCCACCGTGCTGATGGATGCCATCCCTGCCAAAATCGCCGGTTGCCGCGAAGTGGTGATAGTCACTCCTCCCGGTCGCGACGGCAAGGTCAATCCCGTCATTTTGGCGGCGGCAGAGATTGCCGGCATCGACCGCATCTTTAAAGTGGGCGGTGCGCAAGCGATTGCCGCCTTGGCATTCGGCACCGAAACCGTGCCGAAGGTGGATAAGATCGTCGGTCCGGGCAACGCCTACGTGGCCGAAGCCAAGCGGCAGGTGTACGGCACCGTGTCCATTGATATGATTGCCGGACCGAGCGAGATCTTGATTGTCGCAGACGGCAAAACCAATCCCCGTTGTGCGGCGGCAGACCTTCTGTCGCAAGCGGAACACGACAAGATGGCTTCCGCTGTGTTGGTGACCGATTCCGAAGAGTTGGCAGAGGCGGTGCAGGCAGAGCTGGAACTCCAGATTCCTCTTTTGTCCCGTGCGGACATTGCGCGTGCCTCCATTGACGATAACGGCAAGATCGTGCTCACCCCCGATATGGACACCGCGATTGCCATCGCCAACGCCATTGCGCCCGAGCATTTGGAACTGTGTGTGGACAACCCGTTCGATTACCTCGATCGCATCCACCACGCAGGATCGGTGTTTATGGGTCGTCATTGCCCCGAAGCGTTGGGCGATTATTTTGCAGGTCCGAACCACACCCTGCCCACCAGCGGCACGGCGCGGTTCTCCAGTCCCCTCTCGGTGGACGACTTCATCAAGAAAACGCAGTACACCTATTATACACGAGATGCGCTGGCACGTGTGGCGGAAGATGTCGCCTTCTTTGCGGAAAAAGAAGGATTGACCGCCCACGCCAAGAGTGCGCGTATCCGTTTGGAACAGGAAGTATAACGATATGAGCCGTTTTTTCAGCGACAAATATGCGTCGCTTACCCCCTACACACCGGGGGAACAACCGCGTGAGCGGCGATACATCAAACTGAACACCAACGAATCCCCATTTCCGCCTTCGCCCAAAGCGATCGCGGCGGCAAGTGAAGCAGCGGCAAGCGTACAACTCTATTCCGACCCGACCGCCAAGGTGCTGAACGAGGCGATGGCCGCCACACTCGGTGTTTCACCCGAGGAGGTGCTGTTCACCAACGGATCGGACGAAATCTTGAATTTCGCGTTCATGGCGTTTTGTGACGAGCGGCACCCTGCCGCGTTTGCCGACATTACCTACGGGTTTTATGAGGTGTTTGCCGCACTCAACGGCGTGCCGTACAAGGTCATCCCGTTGAAGGAGGATCTTTCGATCGATCCCACCGATTATTACGCCTGCGGTCACACCGTGTTTATTGCGAATCCCAACGCCCCCACGGGCAAGGCGCTGTCGCGTGATGCGGTGGAAGAGATCGTGCGGCAAAACCCCGACAACATCGTGGTGGTGGATGAAGCGTATGTGGATTTCGGGGCCGAAAGTGCCGTGCCGCTGATCAAGAAATACGACAACCTGTTGGTGACACAGACCTTTTCGAAATCCCGTTCCATGGCCGGTGCACGGTTGGGCTTCGGTGTTGCCTGCCCCCACTTGATCCGCGATTTGAACACGGTGAAGTATTCCACCAACCCCTATAATGTCAACGCCATGACCATGGCGGCCGGGGTGGGCACGCTCGCCGACGAGGAATACACCCGTCAAAACTGCCGCACCATTATGGAAAACCGCGCCTACACAGCGGCGGCGTTGCAAAACATGGGGTTTGAACTCACCGATTCGCAAACAAACTTTTTGTTTGCCCGTCACCCTTCGGTGGACGGCGGCGAGATCTACCGCCGTCTGAAAGAGCGCGGCATTCTGGTGCGCCACTTTGAAAAGGAACGCATCTGCCAATTCAACCGCATCACGGTCGGCACGCGTGAACAAATGGACGCGTTGCTGACCGCTCTACAAGACATCACGGAGGAATTGTTATGAGAAACGCAACCATCGACCGCCGCACGGCGGAAACCGACATTTCCCTGCAACTGATCGTGGACGGCAGCGGTGTCAGCCGCATCGAAAGCGGCTGTGGTTTTTTGGATCACATGCTGACGCTGTTTGCGAAACACGCCCGTTTTGATCTCACCCTCACCTGCCGCGGTGACGTGGCGGTGGACGACCACCATACGGTGGAAGATATCGGCATCTGCCTCGGCCAGGCATTGGCTCGGGCGCTGGGTGACAAACGCGGCATCCTCCGTTACGGCGCAGAAACCCTGCCGATGGATGAAGCGCTGATCCTCTCGGCACTCGATCTGTCGGGTCGTGCCGGGTTGTATTACGACATGAACATCCCCACCGAAAAGGTCGGCACGTTTGATACCGAGCTGGCAGAGGAATTTTGGTGGGCGTTTGTGCGTAACGCCGCCTGCACCTTGCATCTGCGTCAACTCGCAGGCAGCAATTCCCACCACATCATTGAAGGGCAGTTCAAAGCGGTGGCACGTGCGTTGCGCCGTGCCGTTTCGGTGGACATCGCCTTTGCCGAGGATATCCCCTCCACGAAGGGAGTTCTCGCATGATCGCCATTGTGGATTACGGTGTGGGCAATCTGTTCTCGCTGAAAAGTTCGTTTGAAATGCTGGGTGCCGAGGTGACCGTCACCGCGGATGCGGCGGCGTTGCGTGCCGCGGACAAGATCTTGTTGCCCGGTGTGGGCGCGTTCGGCGATGCCGCCGCAAAACTGCGCGAAAGCGGTTTGGACACAGTGGTGAAGGAAGAGGCAAAAAACGGCAAGCCGTTGCTCGGCATCTGCCTTGGCATGCAACTGCTGTTCGAGCGTGGGTTTGAATACGGCGAGCACGAAGGGTTGGGGTTGATCCTCGGCAACGTGCGCCCCATTGCGGACGTGATCGGAGAAGGCTTAAAAATCCCCCACATCGGGTGGAACGCCCTGCAATTCACCGAAAGGACAAGTCCGCTGTTCGCTCACATCAAGGATGGCGACTACGTGTATTTCGTCCATTCCTATTATGCGGCAGACTGCACGTCGGCGGTGATTGCCACCGCGGAATACGGTGCACCGCTGACCGCCGCCGTGCAAAACGGCAACGTGTTCGGCTGTCAGTTCCACCCCGAAAAGAGTGGTGCGGTGGGGCTCAACATTCTGCGTGCATTTTGCGAATACGAGGGATAAACCATGAACATTTTTCCTGCCATTGACTTATACGAAGGCAAAGCGGTGCGCCTGTTCAAAGGGGACTACGCCCAAATGACGGTCTACAGCGAAGATCCCCTCTCTGTGGCACGCGATTTTGAAGCGGCAGGTGCCACCCATATCCATCTGGTGGATCTGGAAGGTGCCAAAAGCGGCGATACGCCGAACCTTGAAACCGTCCGTTCCATTGTGGAATCCACCGCGCTGTTCACCGAGATCGGGGGCGGTATCCGCTCGATGGAAACGGTGGAGCGTTACCTCGCCGTGGGGGTGGACCGCGTGATCTTGGGCACCGCCGCCGTGACCGATCCTGCGTTTTTGAAAGCGGCATTGGCGGCACACGGCGATCATATCGCCGTGGGGGTGGACATCCGCGACGGGAAAGTCGCCATCAAGGGATGGACCGAAACCGCCGATCTCGATGCTATGGATTTCTGCCGCGACCTGCAGGCTATGGGCGTGAAAACGGTCATCTGCACCGACATCTCGCGTGACGGCGCAATGCAAGGCACCAACCGTGCGCTGTATCGCACCATGAGTGACGAGTTGACGCTGGACATCGTGGCGTCGGGCGGCGTGTCGGATATGGACGACGTGAAAGCGCTGGCGGCCACAGGACTGTACGGTGCGATCATCGGCAAGGCATACTACACCGGCGCGATCGATCTGCGCCGTGCGATCGAGGTGGCGACATGATAACCAAACGTATCATCCCCTGCCTGGACGTCCGTGACGGACGGGTGGTCAAAGGGGTCAATTTTGAAGGGTTGAACGACGTGTCCTCCCCCGTGGAACTCGCGAAATATTACAGCGATCACGGAGCGGACGAACTGGTGTTTTACGACATCACCGCCTCCTCGGAAGGGCGGCGGCTGTTCACCGATATTCTGTGCGAAGTGGCACGCACCATCTTCATTCCGCTCACGGTGGGCGGCGGCATCAACACCACCGCCGATTTCGACCGCGTGCTCAAATGCGGTGCGGACAAGGTGAGTGTCAACTCGGGTGCGATCCGCAACCCCTCGCTGATCGGCGAAGCGGCGAAGCTGTACGGCGATCAATGCGTGGTGCTGTCGGTGGACATCAAACGTGTGGACGGCGTGTTCCGCGTGTTTGCCAAAGGTGGGCGCGAAAACACAGGGATGGAAGCCATCGACTGGATTCGCCGCTGTGTGAACGACGGTGCCGGTGAAGTGGTGGTCAACTCCATCGATACCGACGGTGTGAAAAACGGTTTTGACTTGGAAATGCTGGATGCCGTCTGCCGTGCGGTGTCGGTGCCGGTCATCGCTTCGGGCGGTGCCGGCAACAAACAGCATTTCACCGATCTGTTCCGCGCCCTGCCGGGTGTGGATGCCGGGCTGGCCGCCTCCATCTTCCATTTCCGCGAAGTGGCGATCCCCGATTTGAAAGACGAACTGGCGAAAAACGGGATTCCCGTGAGACGATAAGGAGTAAAAAGTTATGTTGAATATTGATGAATTGAAATTTGACGAAAAAGGGCTCATCCCTGCCGTGGTGATCGATGCCAAAACCAAGAAATTGCTGACCGTTGCGTACATGAACCGCGAGAGCCTTCAGATCTCGATGGAAAAAGGACTGACCTGCTTTTACAGCCGCTCGCGCAACGAGCTTTGGCTGAAAGGCGAAACCAGCGGCAACTATCAGCACATCGTGTCCATCACCGCCGATTGCGACAAGGACGCGCTGGAAGTGTTGGTGGAAAAGGACGGCCCTGCCTGCCACACGGGCGAGGAATCCTGTTTCCACAACCCCCTGTGGGAAAGCGAGGAACGCCACGCCTTTTCGCTCGAACAGTTGATGACCCTGATCGAAGGACGTAAGGTGGAGAAAAAGGAAGGCTCTTACACCACCTATCTGTTCGAAAAAGGCATTGATAAGATCCTCAAAAAGGTGGGCGAAGAGTGCACCGAGGTGATCATTGCCGGCAAGGCGGACGACAAAAAAGAAACGATCTATGAGATCGCTGATTTGACCTATCACGTGATGGTGATGATGATTGAAATGGGCATTTCGCTGGAGGATGTTCACGACGAACTCGCCTCCCGTCACGTCATCGATCACAAGGTGAAACAGGAGAAGATGACCCAATGATCCGCGGAGATTTTCACGGAGTGTAAACAAAAAAACAACACCCACCTTGGGGTGGGTGAAGATAGGGATGAAATTAGAGAGGATGTATCGTCAAAGATACATCCTCTCTGTTTGTTTTGTGGATATTCACACCACTTCGAAAGTGGCTGTGACCCTTGGCCCCCTTGTTAAAGGGGGCTGGCATTTTCGAGGAGCGTAGCGAGGAGAAAATGACTGGGGGATTGTCTACGACCGAGATGGCACTATGAAAGGACTACCCCTCAGTCTCGCTTCGCTCGACAGCTCCCCTGACAAGGGGAGCCAAGGCGCACTATCCAAAATCCCCATCCCCAACTCCCATAAGGTGGGTGTTGTTTTCTCATATCGCCTCTGTGAAAAACGGCTCGGTGGCTTTCTCCACCGTGACGGGGGTGCCCCCTTCGATCACGCCGTCACTCCACATATTGCGGCGATGATGCGCCGCCGTGCAAAGCGAGCCATCCGCCTGTGCACCGAACTCGCTAATGCAAAAGGTGCGCATATCCTTCCCCTCCTCGCAGGTGTATGCCTTCATTATAGCCATTTACCCCCACGTTGTTAAACATTGTGGCGCTATGTATAATTTATGAATATTTATTCACTCATATTCACCGTTGATTGCGGACTACGTCCCTTTTAACCTGTGATTTTTTATATAAACACCATAATTATGTACAAAGTTTCCCTGTTTTCACCCCGTGAAGCGGTCGTGGTGCATAAACTTTGCCAAAACACTGAATATTTATGAACAAATCCTTGACATCCATCGGCACGCCTTGTATAATAGGTAACATATTTGATAAAAGGGGACATACCCAACATGGCAAAGGTATTTATTGACGGACAAGCAGGCACGACCGGCCTGCGGATATACGACCGTTTGGCAGGGCGCGCGGATATTGAACTGCTCACGTTGGCAGACGACGTACGCAAAGATCCTGCCGCACGGCAAGAGATGATGCACCGCGCCGACGTGGTGTTTTTGTGCTTGCCCGATGCGGCCGCTATTGAGGCGGTGGCGTTGGCAGAGGGCGCGCACGCCGCGGTGATCGACACCTCCACCGCCCACCGCACCAACCCTGCGTGGGAATATGGGTTTTCTGAACTGCACGGACGGCGTGAACGCCTGTTGCAATCGCGCCGCATCGCCAACCCCGGTTGCCACGCCAGCGGCTTTGTGGCGTTGGTGGAACCGTTGGTGCAAAACGGGTTGATCGCCCCCGACACCGCACTCACCTGCTTTTCGCTCACGGGATATTCGGGCGGCGGCAAGGCGATGATCGCGCAGTACGAAACGGATGAAATTGATCCGTTACTGACGGCACCGCGCCAGTACGGGTTGACCCAACAGCACAAGCATTTGAAAGAGATGGTGGCGATCACGGGGCTTTCCACCGCCCCTGCTTTCTGCCCCATCGTGGCACCATTTTACAGCGGAATGGAAGTCACCGTGCCGCTGTTCGCCGCACAGTTGAAGGGTACCGCCGCCGATGTGCGTGCGCTGTACCGCGACTATTATCGCGACGGATTGGTGTTCTTTGCCGACGAAGCGGACGAAGGAGGATTCCTTTCGGCGGCGGCGATGGCAGGACGTGACGATATGCAACTGTCGGTGCACGGCAACGAGGAACGCTTGCTGCTCACCGCACGGTTTGACAATTTGGGAAAAGGTGCTTCCGGCTCGGCCATTCAGTTGATGAACCTGCTGCTCGGCGCACCGGAACACACAGGATTGATTTGCGGAGGTAACGTATGAAACTGATCGAAGGCGGCGTTTGTGCCGCACAAGGGTTTAAGGCAAACGGCATCCATTGCGGCATTCGCAAGAACCGCAGTAAGAAAGATTTGTCGCTGATTGTGAGTGAGGTGCCGGCATCGGCCGCCGCGGTGTACACCACCAACCTGGTGAAGGGCGCACCGTTGATCGTTACCAAAGCGCATTTGGCAGACGGCACGGCGCAAGCCATCATCTGCAACAGCGGCAACGCCAACACCTGCAACGCCGACGGCATTGAGATTGCCGAAAACATGAGCCGCCTGGCGGCGGATGCGTTGGGGATTGCGCCCGAAGCGATGGTGGTCGCCTCCACGGGTGTGATCGGTCAGACGTTGTCGCTCACACCCATTGCCGACGGTATCCCCACCCTCGCCGCAGGGCTGAAAGCGGACGGCAGCGACGATGCCGCCGAAGGCATTATGACCACCGATACCGTCAAAAAGCAGGTGGCGGTGGAATTTACGCTGGGCGGACAGATCTGCCGCATCGGCGGTATCGCCAAGGGTAGCGGTATGATCCATCCCAACATGGCGACCATGTTGGTGTTCATCACCACCGATGCCGCGATTTCCCCTGCCATGTTGCAAAAAGCGCTGTCGAGCGACGTCAAGAACACCTTTAATATGGTGAGCATCGACGGCGACACCTCCACCAACGATATGGTGACGGTGTTGGCGAACGGTATGGCAGGCAACCCCGTCATTACCGAAGAGGGTAGCGATTTCGCTTGCTTTATGAGAGCGCTTAACACCGTGACGGTGCAACTCTGCCGTATGATCGCGGCGGACGGTGAAGGTGCCACGCGTTTGCTGGAATGCCGTGTGAGCGGTGCGGCGGACGAAGCCACCGCCAAAACGGTGGCAAAGAGCGTGATCTGCTCCAGCCTGCTCAAAGCGGCGATGTTCGGCGCGGATGCCAACTGGGGACGTGTGCTGTGCGCCATCGGATACAGCGGCGCTTCGGTGGACGTCAACCGCGTGGATGTGTCCTTCCGCAGTGCAAAAGGCACCATTGCCGTGTGCAAAGACGGCGCAGGCATCCCCTTCTCGGAAGAATTTGCAAAGGATATTCTGCTGGAAAAAGAAATCGAGATTTTGGTTTCGGTGGGCGACGGTAACGTGTCCGCCACCGCGTGGGGTTGTGACCTCACCTATGACTACGTGAAGATCAACGGCGATTATCGCACGTAGGGTGAGCAATTAAACCCGAACCCGCCTCATTGTCCCGTTCGTTCTCGTAAGGCGAAAAGCATTACTTCGCCCGACCGAAACAAAAATCCCTCAAAATCTCCTCGCTTTGAGGTCACAGATTTTGGAAAGAGCGGATTTTTGTTCAGCCGCGGCAAAAACGCAGCCAATACTCCCGTATTGGCGAGTATTTTAACAATGGATGAGCGAAAATCCGCCTTTCCAAAACGGAGTTCGGGTTTAACTGCTCACCCTTAGGAGGAATCCTCTGTGGAACACACATTTTCCAACGCACAGCGCGCCGAAGTGCTGACCCAGGCACTTCCCTACATTAAGCAATACACCGGCAAGATCGTCGTGGTGAAATACGGCGGCAACGCCATGATCAACGAACAGTTGAAACAGCAGGTGATGGAAGACATCGTGTTGCTGTGGCTGATCGGTGTGAAGGTGGTGCTGGTGCACGGCGGCGGTCCCGAAATCAATGAACTGATGGACAAACTGGGCAAAAAGCCCGAGTTTGTGGGCGGCTTGCGCGTGACCGACAAAGAAACCGTGGATATTGTGCAGATGGTGCTGGCAGGCAAGGTGAACAAAACGCTTGTGAATCTGTTGGAAGCCAAGGGCGGTAAAGCCATGGGCATTTCGGGTATCGACGGTCGCTTGATCCGTGCCGAAATGAAAGATCCGGCATTGGGTTACGTGGGACGCATCACCCACGTGCACATCAAACCCGTGCTTGACTTGTTGGAGCGCGGATACATTCCCGTCATTTCCACCATCGCGTGTGATCCAGAAGGCAACACCTATAACATCAACGGCGACACCGCCGCCGCCTACATTGCCGGCGCATTGAAGGCGGAACGTCTGATCATGATGACCGACATCGCCGGTATCCTGCGCGACAAGGACGATCCCTCCACCCTGATTTCGAAGGTCACGTTGGAAGAAGCAGAGCATTTGTATGATCAAGGCATCATTTCGGGCGGTATGATCCCGAAGGTGGATTGTTGCATCGAAGCGATCCATCACGGGGTGAACAACGTCATCATTATGGACGGGCGTGTGCCCCATTCGATCCTGATGGAATTGCTGACCGACGAAGGCGCCGGCACGATGGTGACTCGCGGAAAGGACGAAGACGCATGATGGACTGTCAGGCAAAAGATAAGCAGTACGTTGCCGGCACCTATGCCCGTTTTCCCGTCACCATTTCGCACGGCAAGGGCAGCGAGGTGTTTGACACCGACGGCAAGCGTTACATCGATATGGGTTCGGGCATCGGCGTGACAGCGCTCGGCATTGCGGACGAGGGATGGATGGCGGCGGTCACCGCCCAGCTCGGCGCGGTGCAACACATGTCCAACCTCTATTACACCTCGCCCTGCGCCGATCTGGCGGAACGCCTTTGCACGCGCACGGGGATGGACAAGGTGTTTTTCGGCAACTCAGGAGCGGAAGCAAACGAGTGCGCCATCAAGGTGGCACGCAAATACGGAGCGGATAAAGGACGCCACGTGATCCTGACCTTGCAAAACAGTTTCCACGGGCGCACCCTCACCACCTTGGCCGCCACGGGACAGGATCATTTCCACGCGCTGTTTCAGCCGTTGACCCCGGGCTTTGTGCACACGCCGGCAAACGACATTGCGGCGTTGCGCGCCGCGGTGGAAGAGCACGACCCGGCCGCCATCCTGTTTGAATGTGTGCAGGGGGAAGGCGGCGTGTTGCCGCTCACCGATGCGTTTGTGCAGGAGATCGCGGCGCTGTGCGCCGCGCGTGATATGCTGTTGATGGTGGACGAAGTGCAAACGGGTAACGGGCGCACGGGTGCGCTGTATGCCTATATGCATTACGGCATTTCTCCCGACGTGGTGACCACCGCCAAAGGTTTGGGCGGCGGTTTGCCGATTGGCGCGACCTTGATGAGCAAAAAAGTCTCCCACGTGCTCGGCGCAGGGGATCACGGCTCAACCTATGGCGGCAACCCCATTGCCGCGGCAGGTGCGTGCCACGTGATCGACCGCATTGATGAAGCGTTGCTTTCGGAGGTGCGCGAAAAAGCCGCCCACGCGGTGGAACGCCTCTGCGGTGCACCCGGTGTGAAAGCGGTCACGGGCAAGGGTTTGAT
Organism: Acutalibacteraceae bacterium; assembly: GCA_045654545.1. Taxonomy (GTDB): domain Bacteria; phylum Bacillota; class Clostridia; order Oscillospirales; family Acutalibacteraceae; genus SIG588. The sequence goes on along the minus strand of JAZONO010000072.1, from coordinate 505 downwards.
GCTCGGCATCGAAACCGAAAAACCGGCCGCCGAGATTGTGCGCACCTGCATCGAGCGCGGTGTGTTGTGCCTCACCGCCAAAACGAAGGTGCGCTTGCTCCCGGCACTCACCATTTCGCGCGAATTGCTGGACGAAGCGTTGGATGTCCTCCTCGCCGTTTGTGCAGAATAAAAAAGCACCGCCGTAAGGTGGGTGGTTATAGAGATAAAATTAGAGCGGATGTATCGTTGAAGATACATCCGCTCTGTTTGTTTTGCGGAAAACAGATGAGGTATCCAAGCCTTCCCCTTGAGGGGAATGGTGTCAGGACGTTCGTCTTCGACGAAGTCCGTGTAGCCGACGGATGAGGTGGCGCCAATCGCAGTTTCGGCAACGGATATCCCCGTAACTTTTTCGGTTTTGCGAAGCAAAATGCCGCCTGTTTAAGGCGGCAAGAAAAACGTTACACGGATTTTGTTGCAACAGCAACGAATATCCCCTCATCAGTCACCTTCGGTGACAGCT